>SMWZ01000002.1 GCA_004356455.1 Deltaproteobacteria bacterium | reverse complement strand
CGTGAAGCGGGCCCTTGAAAGCACCGAGCGCCGCGACGACCGCGGAGACGGGATCGGATGCGGTCGAGGCGACGATTCTGGCAGTGAAGGTGGACGCGTTCATGCCGTGGTCGGCCACCGCCACGAGGTAGGTGTCCAGGGCTTCGACCCGCGCGGGCTCGGGCTCGCGCGCCGTCACCATGCGCAGGTAGTCGAGCGTCGGGGGCAGGTCGGGGTCCGGTGCCAGGGGCGACTCACCGCGGAAGAGTCGAGACCAGGCGGACGCAAAGACGGCCAGCGCCGCCGAGATGCGAAGGCGCGGGTCGAGCGGGCTCGGCTCGTCCAGGCTCAGCTGCGCCATCGAGCCCCGCAGGGCTTCCATCGCGTTGGGAACACGCAGGGCATCACCGAGCTTCGGGATGCGCTCGAAGGCCTCCACGCGCGCCCGGCCCCAGGCCTCGCGTAGCGCCTCGCGCTCGGACGAGATCGGGAGCTTGCCCGCCCAGAGCAGCGTGCACAGCTCGTCGAACGCGACCCGCCCCGCAAGCTGCCTCAGATCGTAGCCGCGTACGACCAGCCGCCCCCGCTCCCCGTCCACCTGACTCAGCAGCGTGTCCGCGACCACCACGCCTTCCAATCCCTGCGCTGCCATGGGCTCGTTCCTCTTCCCAGGAACTTGCACCATTTCTTTTTATTGATCAATGTTGATTATATGCGTCAAGTAAAGGATCAGCTGGAGGCGCGCGAGGCAGCGGCGCTGCTGGGCGTGAAGCTCCCCACGTTGTACGCGTACGTGAGTCGGGGGCTCTTGCGCAGCGTGCCGGGTGAGCGCGGCCCGGCGCGCCGCTATCCGCGCGCGGATCTGGAGAGGCTGCGAGCACAGCGCGACGCCGGCTCCGGGCGAGCCGCCGCCGCAGCGGGGGCCCTGCGCTGGGGCGAGCCCGTGCTGGACTCATCCATCACGCGACTCGCAACCGGCGGCCCCGCCTACCGGGGTCAGCCGGCTCTCAGCCTGGCGCAGCGCGACGCACCCTTCGAGGCCGTGGCCGAGCTGCTCTGGAGCGGATCACTTCCTAAACGAACGCCGGCGTGGTGCGTCGGAGGGCTGGGCGTATCGCTGACACGCCTGAGGTCGCTTCTGCCCGGGCGCAGCCCATTGCTGACGGGGCTCTCGCTGCTGGTTCCGGCCCTGGCCGCAAACGACCCCGGGCGTTTCGACACGGCCCCGGCTGCGGTGCTGCCGCGCGCGCGGACGTTGCTGAAGCGATTGGCGGCGGGCCTGGCCCTGGTTCGAGATCCACGCCGTATCGAGCGAGCGCTCGCAGCCCGGAGCATCGCCCATACGGTCTCGATCGCACTCAACGCGCAGGGAGGTCGCAGGGCGGTGCGAGCCCTCAACCGCACGCTGATTCTGCTAGCGGACCACGAGCTCAACGCCTCCGCCTTTGCGGCGCGCGTCGCCGCATCGACCGGTGCCGACATCTACGCATGCGAGGCTGCCGCGCTCGCCACGCTGACCGGGCCGCGCCACGGTGCAGCCAGCGAGCGCGTGGAGGCGCTGGTGACGGAGATCGGCCAACCCGAGCGTGCCGAGCGTATGCTGCAGGAGCGCATGCGTCGCGGCGAGCGGATTCCGGGGTTTGGTCACCCGCTTTATCCAGGCGGAGATCCGCGTGCACTGCCCATCATCGAAGCCGCGCGCCAACTCGACCCGGGCGCACCGGGCCTGCACACCGTGCTCGCACTGATCGACGCCATGCGCGAGGCCGGCCGCCCTGCGCCCAACATCGATGCGGCGCTGGTGGCGCTGGCGGCCGCCCTCAAGCTTCCGGCGGGCAGCTGCGCCGGGCTCTTCGCCGTGGGCCGAACGGCGGGCTGGGTCGCCCACGTGCTGGAGCAGTACGAGGCGGACTATGTGATGAGACCTCGAGCGCGGTATGCTGGCGGGCCAGGCGTGGCCGGTGCCTGACGCTGCACGGACGGGAGGCGCTTTGTACCAGCAGATTCTTTACGAGGTGGAGGACCCCGTCGCGATCATCACGCTGAACCGACCGCAGCGCCTAAACGCCTGGACCGACCGCATGGCGCTCGAGCTGCGCCACGCTCTGGCTCAGGCCGAGCAGGACTCGCGGGTGGTCGCGATCATCCTGACCGGCGCCGGGCGCGGCTTCTGCGCGGGTGCGGACCTGGACTTTCTCAAGGACATTGCCACAGGCAAGCACAAAACCGAGGCGGCACCAGAGCTCGAGGCGGATCCCGGCGATGCCGAGATGGGAGCATCGTTCCGGCAGACCTACACGTATCTGATGTCGATCGCCAAGCCGATCATCGCAGCCATCAACGGACCCGTTGCGGGCATGGCGGTGCCGATCACGCTGTACTGCGATCTACGCTTTGCGTCCGACCGCGCGAGCTTCTTCATGGCCTTTCCCAGGCGCGGTCTGATCGCGGAGTGGGGCATCGCCTGGACTCTGCCTCGCCTGGTGGGCACAGCTCATGCACTGGACCTGCTCTTCTCGGGCCGCCAGGTCGACGCGGCCGAGGCGGAGCGCATGGGGCTCGTCAATCGCGTGGTTCCTCACGACGAGCTGATCCAGCACGCACGCGAGTACGTGGACCAGCTCGCCAGCGCCTGCTCCCCCACCTCGATGAAGATCATCAAGCGCCAGGTCTACCAGGCGTGGATGGAGCCACTCTCGGAGTCGTTCGACCATGCGTTCAAGCTCATGCTCGAGAGCTTCGAGCGACCCGATTTTCTGGAGGGCGTGCAATCCTTCCGCGAGAAGCGGCCGCCCAAGTTCTCAAGGAGGCTGTCATGAACCGAGTGCTCGATGTCGCCACATCCATCTCCGCCAGCCTGCCGCGTCTGTTTACAGGGTACGCAGTGGGGAACCTGGGCAAGCGGCCCGAGAAAACCCTCGAGCTCTACGAGTTCGAGAGCTGCCCCTACTGCCGCAAGGTACGGGAGGCGCTCTCGATCCTGGACCTGGACGCCGTGATCTATCCCTGTCCCAAGCGCGGGCCGCGCTTCCGCGCAGAGGTGGTGCGCCGCGGTGGCAAGGCCCAGTTCCCCTATCTCGTGGATCCCAACACGGGCAAGGAGAGGTACGAGTCCGACGACATCGTGCACTACCTCTTCGAGACCTACGGCGACGGCCGGGTGCCGCTCGCGCTCTCGGCCGGTGTCCTGACCGACCTGACGGCGGGGCTGGCGTCAGCGCTGAGGCCCACGCGCGGCACCTACTACGAGGCCTCCACGCCGCCGGAGAAGTCGCTGGAGCTCTACAGTTTTGAGCCGTCGCCCTTCAGCCGCATCGTACGCGAGGTGCTGTGTACACTCGAGCTCCCCTACCTGTTGCACAACGTGGCCAAGGGGAGCCCCCGGCGTGAGGACTTCGTCGCGCGCTCGGGCAAGATGATGGTCCCCTACCTGATCGACCCTAATACCAGCACGGAGATGTTTGAGTCCGCCGACATCGAGACCTACCTGCGCCAGACGTACGGACGAGACGGCGGCTAACGCCGGGCACGCCTTCGAGCTCAAACTTCCACGCTTGTTCGCCGATGGCGCCCAGAGGCGACGCGGCCCTGCCGGGAGCGATGCGGGTCCCCTACCCTGCCGCGCGAGAGGCACCTGATGCTGGACGGGATCGAGAGACGTTTTCGGGAAGCCGCTCCCGCCGTGGATTTCTGCTCCCTGCGCCTGGTCGAGAAGCAGCAGGAGCAGCTGCTGGTGCGGCGTGGCGTGCTGCAGCCCGTCCACACCAGCGAGGACATAGGAGCCATGCTGACCGTGATCCACGCTGGCGGACTCGGCTACGCGGCCACCTCCGACCTCTCCACGGCCGGATTGCGCCTCGCGGGCTCGTGCGCACTCGACTGGGCGCGGCGCACCGCTGACGCGAATGTCCCCGGCACCGCTGAGCCGCCGCAGAACAGCGTCACGGGAGAGTATGCAACGCCCGTCGAGCAGCCCTGGTCCGCCGTCCCGCTGCGCACGAAGATCGACCTCTTGCGCGAGCAGTGCGAGCGCCTCAAGGCGGGCGCGTGCATCGTAGATTGGAGCGCGGCGCTCTGGTACGGCGAGCAGAACACGCTCTACCTCACGCTCGATGGCAGCCACGTACAGCAGCGCGTCCACTACCTGGTGCCATCGCTGAGCTCGACCGCCAACCGCGGCAGCGAGAGCCAGACCCGCAGCTTCGGTGGCCACGCCCTGGCCCGCCAGGGTGGCCTCGAGGTGCTGGAGCAAACCGGGTTCCTTACGGCGGCGCCGGGGATCGCGGAGCAGGCCATGCAGCTGCTGGACGCGCCGAACTGCCCCAGCGAGAGACGCGACCTCTTGCTGGCGCCCGATCAGATGATCCTGCAGATCCACGAGTCGATCGGGCACCCGCTCGAGCTGGACCGCATCCTGGGAGACGAGCGCAACTACGCGGGCACGAGCTTCGTTACGCTCGACATGTTCGGCCGCTACCGCTACGGCTCCGCGCTGCTGAACGTCACCTTTGACCCGACGCGGCCGGGCGAGCTCGCCAGCTACGCCTTCGACGACGAGGGGCAGCCGGCACGGCGCGAGTACATCATCCGCGAGGGGCTCCTGCTGCGGCCCCTGGGTGGACGGAGCTCGCAGCAGCGTGCGGGTCTGGACGGTGTTGCCAACGCTCGCGCCTCGAGCTGGAATCGCCCCCCCATCGACCGCATGGCCAACCTCAACCTCGAGCCGGGAAGCTCGAGCTTCGCGGAGATGGTGTCGTCGATCGAGTGCGGCATCTACATGAAGACGAACTGCTCATGGTCGATCGATGACTCCCGCAACAAGTTCCAGTTCGGCTGCGAATGGGCACGTTTGATCGAAGGCGGGGAACTCGGCGCGGTGGTGAAGAACCCCAACTACCGAGGCATCTCCGCCACCTTCTGGCAAAGCCTCACGGCGGTTGGGAGCGAGAGCACCTTCCAGCTGATGGGCACGCCCTTCTGTGGCAAGGGTGAGCCGAATCAGGCGATTCGCGTGGGGCACGCCTCACCCGCCGGGGTCTTCAAGGATGTCGACGTGTTCGGAGGAGCCTAGTGTCCTGTTCCGGAAGTTCGCTCGCATTCTCGGCGACCGCTGCATCCGCGCTCGCGGCGTTGCGCTCGCTCGCCGAATCTACAGATTCGCCTCGCTCGCGCGCCTTGCGAGCACGGCGCCTCGGCCGCGAGAACTGCGTCGGAACTCCCGGAACAGGACACTAGCCGGTGCAGGAGTACTTCTACGAGCTGGCGGAGTTCGCCACCTCGCAGCTGCGAGGCGAGGAAGTCTACACCTGCTCCTTCTGGGCGGAGGATTCGGACTTCGTCCGTTTTAACGGCAGCCGCGTGCGCCAGGCCGGAAACACGAAGCAGTCTTCCATCACGCTGGATCTGATAGAAGGCCGCCGTCACTGCCGTGGCGAGCTCACCCTTGCGGGCGACGTGCAGGTCGACCGCGTTCGCCTGGCCCGCATGCTCGAGAACCTGCGCGAGCAGAGAGCCTATCTGCCCGAGGACCCCTTCCTGCTCTACGCCATCGAGATCCGCTCGAGCGAGCGCACGCAACCGCATCGCCTGCCCGAGCCCGACGATGTCCTGGCCCAGATCATGAAGGCGGGAGAGGGCCGTGACCTGGTCGGGATCTACGCCGCGGGAGGCATGCACTCCGGCTTCGCGAACTCTCTGGGCCAGCGCAACTGGCATTCGAGCTTCAGCTACAACCTGGACTGGAGCTTCTATCACACCTCGGACAAGGCGGTGAAGTCGAGCTACGCGGGCTTCGAGTGGCGACCGGCAGCGTTCGAGGAGAAGGCTCGGAAGGCCAAGGATCAGCTCGTGCTTCTCACCCACCCGGCCCACACCATCAGCACCGGACGCTACTCCGTCTTTCTCGCACCGACCGCGCTCTACGAGATCATCGACATGTTGAGCTGGGGGGGCTTTGGTGTACGCGCCCACCGGACCAAGACCACACCCTTGCTACGCATGATCGAGGACGGGGTGCAGCTCCATCCGATGGTCCACATCCAGGAGAACACGCACGATGGCATTGCACCCGACTTCCAAGACTCGGGCTTCATCCGTCCCGGGAAGGTGAGCCTGATTCACGAGGGTCGCCATCGCGACTACCTCGTCTCACCCCGCTCGGCCGTCGAGTACGGCATTCCCACCAACGGAGCTACGGACGCCGAGTCACCGCTCTCGCTCGAGGTCTCTCCCGGCGACCTGCCCCAGGAAGAGGTGCTCAGACAGCTGGGCACCGGGATCTACATCAGCAATCTCTGGTACCTCAACTACTCCGACCGCAGCGCCTGCCGCACGACCGGGATGACCCGCTTCGCTACCTTCTGGGTCGAGAACGGCGTGATTCAGGCACCGCTCAACGTCATGCGCTTCGACGAGACCGTATATCGCATGCTGGGCGAGAACCTCGAGGGACTCACCCGCGAGCGCGAGCTGATCCTCGACCCCCGCAGCTACGGCCGACGCTCGAACCACAGCACCTGCGTGCCCGGCGCGCTGATACGAGACTTCCGGCTCACTCTATAGCCCGCTTTTCTTGCCCGGGTGAGGGCTAGCCAGCGTAGCCGAGGCCTCGCAGGGCCTGGGTGATCTCATCGAGAACTGCCGGGTCGTCGATCGTGGGCGGGACGCGGAACTCTACGGAATCGGCGATCTTCCGCATGGTGCCGCGCAGCACCTTCCCCGAGCGGGTCTTAGGAAGCCGCGCCACCACACACGCCTGCTTGAAGGCGGCCACAGCTCCGATACGATCGCGCATCATCTGAACCAGCTCAGCCACGATCTCGGACTCGGCGCGCTGGACGCCCGCCTTCAGCACCACGAGACCCAGCGGGAGCTGTCCCTTGAGCGCGTCGGCGACGCCGATCACGGCGCACTCGGCCACATCGGGATGGGCCGCCAGCACCTCCTCCATCAAGCCGGTCGAGAGCCGATGACCGGCAACGTTGATGATGTCGTCGGTACGGCTCATGATCCAGAGGTAGCCGTCCTCATCTAGGTAGCCGGCGTCGGCCGTCTCGTAGAAGCCCTCAAAGCGTGACAGGTAGGACTTGCGATAGCCCTCGTCGTTGTTCCAGAGCGTGGGCAGACATCCCGGAGGCAGCGGAAGCTTGACGACGATGGCACCCATCGTGCCGGCGGGTACCTCCGTCCCGTGTTCGTCGAGCACGCGCACGTCATAGCCCGGCACCGCACGCGTAGGCGAGCCGTACTTCACGGGCAGCGATTCGATGCCAAGACAGTTGGCCGCCATGGGCCAAGCGGTCTCCGTCTGCCACCAGTGATCGATCACGGGAACACCGAGCGCACGCTCGGCCCACTGCAGCGTATCCGGGTCGGCGCGCTCCCCGGCCAGAAACTGCGCACGCAGTCCCGAGAGATCGTAGTTCCTCACGAGCTCCGCGTTCGGGTCTTCACGCTTGATCGCACGAAACGCGGTCGGAGCAGTGAAGAATACCCGGACCCCGTACTCCGAGATGACACGCCAGAAGGCCCCGGCGTCCGGGGTTCCGACCGGCTTCCCCTCGTAGAGCACGGAGGTGCAGCCGTGAAAGAGCGGGGCGTAGATGATGTAGGAGTGCCCGACGGCCCAGCCGACATCCGACGCGGCCCAGTAGGTCTCGCCGGGCTTCACTCCGTACACATTCGGCATGCTCCACTTGAGCGCCACCAGATGCCCCCCGTTGTCGTGGACCACGCCCTTGGGATTGCCGGTGGTGCCCGAGGTGTAGAGGATGTAGAGCGGATCCGTGGCGGCGACCGGGACGCACTCCACTGGAGAGGCCGCGGAGTCCGCCTCCATCCAGTCGATGTCGCGACCCGGGGTGAGCTCGGCGCGCCCCTGTGGTCGCTGCAGCACCACGCACTTCTCGGGCTTAGCGGAAGCCATCTCGAGCGCGCGATCGAGCAGCGGCATGTAGGGGATGACGCGATTCGTCTCGATCCCGCACGACGCCGCGAGCACCAGCTTGGGCTGCGCGTCATCGATGCGGACGGCGAGCTCGTTCGAGGCGAAGCCACCGAAGACCACCGAGTGCACCGCTCCGATCCGCGCACACGCCAGTACGCCGATCACGGCCTCCGGAATGTTGGGCATGTAGATGAGCACCCGGTCGCCCCGGCCCACGCCCAGGTTCACGAGCACGCCCGCAAAGCGCGAGACCGCGTCCAGGAGCTCGCGATAGGTAAAGGAGGCTTTGACGCCGGCCACCGGACTGTCATAGATGAGCGCGAGCTGATCCGCGCGCCCGCCCTCAACGTGACGGTCGAGCGCGTTATAGCAGGTGTTGACCTCCCCGCCGGAGAACCAGCGATAGAAAGGGGCGCGCGACGTGTCGAGCACCCGGTCCCAGCGCTTGTACCAGTGGACGTCTTCCGCCGCCTCGCCCCAGAAGCCCTCGGGATCCCGAAGCGAACGCGCGTAGACCTCGTCGTAGCGGCCTGACATGGCGTGACCCTTCTACCCGGGCACGTCGGTTTGGTCAAGCAGCCAGCTGCGATAGTAAAAGTAATTACGAAAGCCGAGCTTCTCGTACAGGTGACACGCGGCGTGGTTTTCCTCATCGCAAAAGAGGCTCACCGCGGGCCGGCGCTCGAGCAGCTGGCACGCGACGCCGTGCATCCCGCGCGTGGCGTAACCGCGGTTCCGAAGATCCGGAGGCGTCATCACGCCGCCGAGCTGAACGGTGCGGGCGTTCTCGGCGCCCACGTGAACCTCGAATACGATTCGGCCGCGCTCTCGCAGTACCCACCAGCGCTGCTCCCGAATGTCGACCAGATGACGGGATCGAAAGCCTTCGGGGTCGAGTGCGAAGGGGTCATATTTCAGGTCCTCTCGGTGCTGCAAGGCGCTGTTCTCGACGATCTGTTCGAGGTCGGACTCGCGGGCGGGCTGGAGACGCTCGATCCGACCCGCGCGGGCGCGGGGCAGGTCACGCGCGGTCACCACGTACATCGGCTCGCGACGCTCCCATTTAGCCCTCGCCCCGAACGCCGAGTACGCCTGCCAGAAGGGAGTGGTGATCTCCTCCGCACCCACGATGTGTCGGGGCTGAACCGGAAACTCGTGCGCAGCCTTGGCCAGCGGAGCGAAGGCTTCGGGATTGCGGACCTCGAGCGCCGTCCCGCCGAGGGGTCCGATCAGCATCACCGCCTCCAGCCTGCTCCCGTTCTTGTAGCCCATGAATCCAGCCATGCGACCGAGGGCTCCGGCACGCACCAGGTACTCGAGGAAGACGTTGTGGATGGGCCGGGCAGCAAGCAGCAAAAGGGTTTCGGCCGTATCGGCGGATCCCAGACCGCAGATCATGGCTCAGGTGTAGTGGCTGCGGCGCTTAACGGCGAGCTCGCGCTCTAGGTAGAAGATCTCGACCCGCTTCTCCTCATCACCGCTCCGTTCGAACTTGTGGCCCCGCAGGGTCACCTCGAGGACTCCCAGATCCGGTCGGTGCGGGAGGTCTCGCTTCCCGCGAATCTCGGTGCTGGCGAAGACGGTGTCGCCTGAGAAGATCGGCGCCGTGTGACGGCCGGTGGGGTAGACGATGTCACAGGGGCTATTGTCCGCGACGTCGGGACACGAGAGGCCCAGGCAGAGCGCGAAGGGAATACCGCCGTAGACCACCAGTCGACCCCCGAGATAACGCGCCGGGTCGCGGTCGATCATGGTCTGGTTGCAATGTACCTGCGAGGTATTGTCGACCATCCCCGTGAGGAAGATGTGCTCGTCCGTCACGATACGGCCGCGTGAATGCTCGATTGTGTCGCCGGGGTTGAGATCCTCGAAGTACGTGTCGTCGTTGCTGAGGTGGGCGAGCTCGGCATAGACCGCCTTCTTGTCATAGGGCGCCAGAACCGGGCTCACATCGATGGACTCGGGCTCGACCTGACCCTCGTCCAGATCCGCATCCACGCTGTGCTTGAAGACCTGCACCTTACGCTGATAGGCAATAACGATTTCGCCGGACTGTTTGCGTCCCACACTCTGGACATGCACCACCCCCAGCTCGGGGCGGCTCGCAGAGGGGCGGACGCCGAGTATGGTCGTCTCGGTTTCGATCGTATCACCGATGTATACAGGAGCCCCGAAGCGCATATCGATGTACTCCAGGTTCGCCCGCGCGTTCTCGGAGATGTCCTCCACAGTCTGGCTGAAGGCCACCGCCAACACCAGTCCGGGCGGCGCGAGCATTCCCTCATAGCCATAGGCACGCGCATAGCGGAGGTTCTTGTGCAGCGGGTTGGTCGTGAGCGAGAAGTCCGTGAAGTGGGCGAAGAGTCCTTCCGTGATGGTCCTGCCACCCTTGTGGCGGAGAGTCTTCCCCAGGCGGAAATCCTCGAGAAAGTTCCCGGTCTTCTTGCGAATCAACGCCAAGAACTGCTCCTCCGCACGGCGCGCGGGAGTCTAACTTAAGTCAGCGACGAACGAAGGGCGCCCGCCAGGTAGACCGAGCCCGTCACCACCAAGGCCTCACCCGGGCGTAGCCACGCGCGCGCGCGTGCCAGCGCCCGACTCGGGTCGTCACAGGTCTCCACAGTCTCGATGCCCACCGCCCGAGCCAGCGGCGCCAGTGTTTCCGGGGGCGCAGAGCGTAACGGCTCGGCCAGAGTGATCACGGCCACACGCGTTCGAGGTGCCAGCTCGGCCAGCAACCGGGCAGCATCCTTGTCGCTCGAGATCGAGACCACGAGAACCCAGCGTCGGTCGGGCCAGATCGCCTGCAGCGTGTCGCGCAGGGCCCGGGCGGAGTCCGGCGTATGTGCGCAGTCGAGGATGAGATCTCCGAAGCGCTCGACGCGTGCGGGCAGCTTCAACCATCCCAATCGCTTCAGCACGTCCGCCTCGACGTCCCGACCCAGAAACTGCTCGGCCGCAGAAACGGCGAGAGCCAGGTTCGTAGCCTGGTGACGGCCGAGGACGGGAGCGAAAATTTCACGCCCGTCGGCGAGGCGCAGCCGCAGGCCCCGCTCGCTCTCCTCGACGACTTCGCTGCTAACCTCGTAGAGGGGGGTATCTTCCGCAACGGCACGCGCCATCACTACGGCCAGGGCTTCGGAAGAAAGTGGACCGTACACGAGCGGTACGCGGGCGCGCATGATTCCTGCCTTCTCGAACGCGATCTTCTCCAGCGTCGAGCCCAGCTTGTCGGTGTGCTCGAGCTGAACGCTGGTCAGAACCGACACGCGCGGATGGATCACGTTGGTGGAGTCCAGGCGTCCCCCCAGTCCGACCTCGATCACACCCGCATCCACACCCAGTTCACGGAAGAGGAGCAGCGCCAGCGCGGTGGATACGTCGAAGAAGCTGGGGCGCAGGTCCGGGTCACGGCGCAGGCGCTCCGCGGCGGGCAGAAGCTCGCGCAGTGTTGAATCGAGCTGAGACTCCGAGACCGGCTCTCCCCCGACACGGAAGCGCTCGCGCCAGGTCTCGAGGTGTGGCGAGGTGTAGGTACCGACCCGCTGGCCCGCCGCGAGCAGCAAGCTCTCCAGCGCCAGAGCCACGGTGCCCTTCCCGGTCGAGCCGGCGATGTGGACACACGGGAGGCCTACCTCAGGGTGACCCAGTGCTTCGAGCAGGGCGCGGATGCGCGCGAGTCCCAGCCGCTCGTAATCGAACGCGTGCGCGCGCTCGAGGTTCAGAAACCCCTCGAGGTAGCGCTCGGCCTCGGCCAGGGTCTGAAGCTTCATGGTGCTAGGTAGAGGCCACGCTGCCCGAGCCAGCGCTCTTCGCGTAGCCGACCGGGGCTACTGGGTCATGTAGCGCTTCCATGCGCGATATTCGCGCACCGCCTGATCATTGGTTTTGACGGCAGGATAGAAGTAGCGTACCGCGTGGCCACATACGCTGCAGATCTTGTAACAGAACTTGAACCCGTCGATTTCGCGGATGTTTCCAACGATCTCCCGGTTCTCATCCCTGCAGCACTCCTGCGGCGTCGGAGGCGAGATGATCCGCGACGGGTAGTCATTCCGAGGCGGCTCCGCGTCCGTGTAACGGATGATGTTGCGCAGATTTCGGTGTGGTTTCTGCTCGGGGGGCCGGAGGTTGCTACCGATTCTCTTCACAGTTTCAGGTCCTTTCTTTACGTACGGAACGTCTCCGGAGATCGTCCAGGAGGCGCGTCAAATTTCGAAACTTGGCCCGGCAGGGTGGGCCCTCGGCATGCCAGTAGCGCCAGCGCTCCTCTCCCAGCGCCAGAATCGCCGAGGAGCGGGTCCCGTACTCGAGCGTGTGTACGCAGGTGTGCTCAAGCGGGTCGCCTGCGCCGTGCTGCGCCAGGACCCCAGCCAGCCCATCGAAAACGCGGGTGAAAGGGGCGTCGAGATCAATCTGCGCCACAGCCTTCTGGATGTTTCGTACCTTGCTCGAGGAGGGATCTGCGGGGTCGCGGTTGCAGACCACGTGGATGCCGGGCTCAAGCGCTCGAGTTTCTGCACCCCGCTCGTCCAGGCGCGTGAGAAAGGTCTGGCGCCCGTCCGTGTAGAGCAGATGAAAGGGGTTGTAGGTTCCCTCCAAGCCTTGCCTCATGTCCTGCGCGACCGCTCCCGCGTTGGGGCGCCGCAGAGCCTCCGTAACCAGAAGCCCCCGTGAGCGTCGATTTTTTTGCGGCGCCGGTGTTCGCCGGTTGGTCAGGCCAACGAAAAGGCCTCGCGCGTTGAGCCCCATCCAGGTCCCGCCCGCCTCCAAGTCCTGAGGCGCAACGAAGGCTGGAATGTCATCCTCCTGTGGTTCGACCCGAGCCGGCGCTGCGGCTGGGCGAGAATAGAACTCATCGCGATTCGAGGCGGCCACCAGCGGCAGACCGGGCAGGACCCGGTCAAGCACGATCAGTGTGCACATTTGCCCCGCCTGGCTCAGAACCCGCCCGGATACCGTTCCCGCGTCATTTTAGCAGCCTGAGCCGCCAGCCTCAAGCACCGAGATCCGGCCCGATGTAAAAAAACGCTTATATATCGGTACCTTTCCTCCTCAGCGTGCTAGCTCGTGCGCTGGCCCCGGATGAGCCGCATGCGCCCTCGGGCGGCTGCGACCGCCTCCGGCACCTCCTCAGCAGGTGCGCCCGGCGCCGACTCGACCTGCGGCGTCGAGCCTGTCGGACGTAGCTCCAGGCCATAGGATTCGAACAGGGGCCTCAGCACATCCGCGTGGTCGGAGAGGGTGCGGCTCACGGATTCGAACCCATGCTGCACCGCGTCGGCCCGCTTCCAAAAGGCCAGCGGACCCACCGCGAAGAAGGTCTCGTCCGTCTCCCGGGCCTCGATCACCACGATGTCACCACGGAAGCGGTCATCGTGGAGATAGGTCTGCAGGCCCAGGGCGAGGCGGGTGTGCAGGAGCGTTCGAAAGACCTGATTCATCACGGTGCTGAAGCCGCGATCGGCCAGGTAGCCCCGCCGTCGGCCTCCCTCGACACGGGGGATGTTCAGGAACGGGCGGAACGGGTTGTAGCAGATCACCAGGTCCGCGCCATGCTCGATAGCGACGTCGATATTAGCCGTCCGGCGCACACCGCCGTCGACGTAATCGACCCCGTTCAGACGCGCAGGTCGATAGAAGCCGGGCAGCGCGCTCGAGGCCTGGACCGCCTCCGAGATCGTGAGCCCGTGGTCGTTGTCCGGCCCGAACACCACGCGCTCGGCGGTGTCCAGATTCGTAGCGGTGATGAACAGGCGCTTGCCGGTCTCCCGGTAGAGATCGGCAAAGCGGTTCGGCGTTCCGATCGCCGCCATGTTCCCCGACAGCCAGCGCTCCAGAGCGGAGTTCTCAAACAGGCCCGAAGGCCAGAGCGAGCTCAAGGGTGGGAACTGCCGCTTGGGTGAGACCTCCTGGAAGAGCTGCATCAGGAACGCTTCCAGATGGGTGTAGTCGGGGGTCTCCAGCAGCTCGCGCAGCCTCCCGCCCAGTCGCTTGGGCAGCTGCGGCAGCACCGAGATCAGGTCCAGGACCAGCCCGGGCAGGTAGCCTGCGAGGCGTGCCGAGAAGACCGCGGGCCGGCTCAGCATCTCCCTCAGGTTCGGGTAGTAGAAGTCGAAGGGGCGAAGCTGGCTCAGGCGGCTCGAGGTCCCCTCGAGGGCTCCGATCATCTCCTCCGGCGTGATGCCTGCGGCCAGGGAGGTGGCGAGAAAGGCGCCCGCCGACAGCCCGACGTACATATCGAGCTCCGTGACCTTGCGGCCCACAAGGAAATCATCCAGCGCCTTGAGACCCCCCACCTTGAAGGCGCCGCCGGTGACGGCGCCCCCGGCCAGCACCAGGGCGATCTTGGCGTCCTTCGGGGGGCGATGTCCGGAACTGCGCTGGACAAGCGTTAGCCCCACTGAGCCTCCCCTCTCCTGGCGCTCCATCGCACGGCTCCAACGAGCCAGGAGCGAGGGGACGCCGCTATAGAAGGAATCGGTCCCGATCCGGGGGGACTCAAGCTCCGATGCACTCTGTCCGGAGCGAGAGCTCCGAGTTTCCTCTTGATCGCCTGAAGCTACGCATCGCGTCATGGGGTTGTCAAGCCGCAGGCCCCTGGGAGGCTCACAAGCGCAGCCGTGTGCAAGCCTGACTCACAGCTGTGCACTTCTCCCCATATGACCCGAAAACTACTTACATCTCAACCACTTACCAAGTTGGTCCGGTTGACACTTACGCGCCCCACGGCCTACTTTAAAGAGCAGCTGCCACGACTCCCCCCAAGGGTTGGATTTGCGCCCGCGGGACCGAAAAGAGTCGCCGGGGAGGGACCTTAGCCGGGATGCAGGGGAACACCGTTACCGCCGTGGCTCCCATCGGAGCCGAGCTTGTGGCGGCCTTTCCGCGCTTCGATCCGCTCGAGTGCGGACCGCGCCGCAAGGCGGGCCGGCGCCTGGTCCTGCTCTCGCTCGCGCTGCATCTGGCGCTTTTCTTGTTGTTCCGGGACGCGCTGCTCGGGACGGCGACGGAGCAGGAGGAAACCGTGATCGTGCGCATGCTCGAGGAGAAGGAGCCCGAGCCGGAGCCGCAGAAGCTCAGGCGCAAGGTGCTCGCCCAGCGGCGTGTCGACACCAGCGTGACCCACTTCCGAGAGGTCGCGCAGCTCGAGATCCGGCAGCTGACCCCTGTGGCCGTGCTCGACCAGGCGCGCAAGGTCGAGATCGATCCCACCGAGCTCAGCGAGGCCCCCAAGCGCATCGAGAACCGCAAGATCGTCACCGAGAGCTTGAGCGTCTTCGCCGAGATCCCCAAGCAGGTCCAGCTGATCGAGGTGGACCGGGTGAATCCCGAGGTGCGGCGCGTGCGGGCGGCGCGGGCCAGCGCGGGACCGCGCAAGCTCACTGCTGCCGGGCCGGTGGTGAGTGCCCACGCGGTCGACGTCGAGGCGCCGGTCGTGGCAGCGGGTGTGCTCTCGCGCAACGCCGTGGCAGGCAACGTTGAGGGAGCGCGGGTCGCCGCGCTCGAATCGGGGGTGTCCGACCGCTTGCTCGAAGGCACGAGCGGACGGGGTTTAGTCTCGGGCATCGAGAGAGACTGTGCCAAGGATCCGATCTGCCTCGAATACCTGCGTATGATCAAGGAGCGCGTCATCAGCCGCTGGTATCTTCCACCCGACATCGATCCCGGCGCCGTGGTTCTGAGGTTCCGCATCGACCGCGGCGGGTCGGCGCACGGGATCGAGCTGCGCAGCGCGGATGATCCCGGACTCGGCTCGACATGTCTCACAGCCTTCCGTCACGCGAGCCCCTTCCCGCCACCACCCAAAGAGATCCTCTACATCATCAACAAGAAGATCAGAGCCACATTCGACTACGGAAACTGATGCGCACACACCTTGGACTGCTTCTTCTGGTCGTCCTCTCGGTCCCAGAATCGGCGGGGGCCAGATCGAAGCCGATCGTCGTCTATTACGAGAACGAGCAGATCTCGCGCGTCGAGCGCGATACCAACCTCGATGGTCGCCCGGACCAGTGGGAGCACTATGCGGGCGGCAAGCAGCCGGTACGCATCGACAAGGACGAGGATTTCAACGGCCAGGTCGATCTCTGGCAGTTCTTCGACGCAGGGCAGCTCATCCGCCAGGAGCAGGACATCGACGGAGACGGGAAGATCGATCTCTGGATCGAGCTAGACGAACGGGGCCAGCCGACCCGAGAGAAGAGGGACACCAACGGAGACGGGCTGAGTGATTGGCTTCTAATCTACAAGAACGGCGAGAAGCAGCGTCTGGAAAAGGATCCCGACGGCAACGGCGTACCCAACGAGATCGCGCGCTTCAGCGCCGGCAAGGTAGTGGAGCTGATCATCGACAACAACGAAGACGGGAAACCAGAAACGCGCGCCACTTTCCTGCCGGACGGGAAAAAGGAGCTGGAAGAGCAGGATTCGAACGGAGATGGAAACTTCGACCTCCGCCTGTACTACGAGCGAGGTGTAAAGGTGCGCGTTGAGACCGACTCGAATCACAACGGTCGGACCGACCGCATAACCTTCTTTCGCAAGGAGAAGATTGAACGCGAGGAGATCGACGCGGATCACGACGGGAGGTTCGAGACCGTCGTCTATTTCAAACGAGGGCTACAGACGCGCCAGGAGCGAGACCAGGATGGCGATGGCAGCGCCGAGCTCAGCGTCTATTACGATGAGAACGGCGCGCGCACGCACGAGGACCTGGACTCCGATGGCGACGGGGCTATCGACACCAGGCGGACTTATGAGGCCGACCTGCTGGTCCGAGAGACACGGGACATGGACGAGGACGGCCACCCCGAGACCACCGAGATTTTCGAAGCCGGCGTGATCGTGCTGCGCGAGGTCGACAACAACAAGGATCACACTGTCGACGTCTGGGTCCACTTCGAGAAGGGCGTTCGAGTCCGCCAGGAAGAGGACCGGGACTTCGATGGGCGGGTGGATGCAGAGTACGATTTCCGTGAAGACGAGCTCGTGGAGCAGCGTGAGGATACGACGGGAGACGGCCGCCTCGACCTGCATATACGCCTGAGGGATAGCAAGCCGATTCGCCGTGAACAGGATCGCAACGCTGACGGCCGCCCCGACTTCGTTGAGCTGCTGCAAAAGGGCGTGGTAATCCGCCAGGAGATCGACGAAGACTACGACGGTCGCGTCGATCTCTGGAGCTTCTTCGCTAACGGGAAGCTGGAGAAGCAGGAGCAGGACTCGACCGGAGACGGCAGGGCGAACCTCTGGATCCAGCTCGACCCCCGTTCGGGCGAGCGAATACGGGTGCTGGAGGACTCCAACGCGGATGGCCGCGTCGACTCCTGGAAGAAATTCGAGGGCGGTGTGTGCACGCTGCAGGAGATCGACACGGACTTCGATGGCGAGCCCGACCGCTTCGTGGAGCTTGCGGGCGGCGCGCCTAGCCGCACCCGGGAAGACCGGAACCAGGACGGGCAGGTCGATTACCGTGCCGAGCACACAGAGGACGGTAGCCTGCTCCGGGATTGGACTGACGAGGATTTCGACGGCGTCTTCGAAATCAGCGTCCACTACGAGGCGGGCAAGCGGGTGCAGGTCGAGCTCGACCCGGACGGCGACGGGAAACCGCAGGGGCGGATCTTCTACGACCCCGAGAGTGGTCTGCGAACGCGCGAGGAGCGAGATGAGGACGAGGACGGCCGGCCCGAGACCGTGACGTTCTTCCGCGAGGGACAGATGTCGCGCCAGGAGCGGGACAGCGATGGTGATGGCCACATCGATCAGTGGATTCGTTTCGATGCCCAGGGGAAGCCGGGGAAGGAAGAAGTCGACACGAACCGAGACGGGAAACCCGACGTCACCAAGCTCTATCGCGCTGGCGTGCAGATCGAACAACGGGAAGACCGAAACTACGATGACAAAGACGACCACATCGTCGAGTACGTGAGCGGCGTGCCCACGCGGACGAAGACAGATACGAACTTCGACGGGAGCTTCGACACGACAGTCTGGCTGAGTCAGGACGTTCCCACGCGTCAGGAGACCGACACGGATCACGACGGGCACGTCGACACGATATCGATGTTCGAGAAGGGCCAGCTCGTGCGGCAGGAGGCGGACAGCGACGGGGACGCTCGCTTCGAGACCACCTCGTACTTCGCAGGAGGCTCCCTAATACGTATCGAGCGGGACATGAACGGGGACCAGCAAGTGGACCAGATCTCCTACTTCGAGGGGGGCCAGGACGAGGCCACCCGGGTCGAGCGGGACACCGACTTCGACGGTCGCTTCGACGCCAGCGTGACCCTGAGCAAGGGAGTGCAGGTGGCCCAAGAGCTGGACACGGACGGCGATGGCCGACCCGACCAGTGGCTCAAGCTGGGCCCCGGGGGCCGGATCACGGAGAAGCGGGAGGACCGCGACCGGGACGGCAAGCCCGACGTTACGGTACGATTCGACGCGGAGGGTCGGCCCAGCGAGCAGGTCGAGGACACCGATGAAGACGGAACCCCCAACCGTATTACGCGCTTTGTCAACGGAGTGCCGCATGAAGTGGATGAGGACACCGACGGAGACGGCTGCCTCGATCACCGGCAGGTCTTCGACCCAACGGGTGTACTCAAGCAGGACATTCTCGACACCGATGGGAACTGCAAGTACGACACCTGGACCTACTTCGAAGGTGGACAGATCGTTCGCCGAGAGCTGGACACCAACAAGAACGTGTTTGTCGACGTGTGGGAGTACTTCGAGGACGGGCGCAAGGTGACGCAAGCGGAGGCCCGCGGCCGCTGCACGAAGCCCAACATCGTGTTTCACTTCGCTGCGGACGGTGAGCGCATCACGCGTCAGGAAGAGGACCGTAACTGCAACCAGCGCCCGGATCGCTTGACGCGCTTCGACGAGGCCGGTCAGCCCACGTTCCGCTGCACACCGCGGGAGATCCTCCAGTACGAGGCGGGGGTGGCAACCCTGAGCCTGGAGGACACTACCGGCGACGGTTACGCCGACCGGCGCCTGCTGTTTCAGGGCGGAGCCCCGCTGCGCGACGAGGCGGATACGAACGGCGACCGACTTCCCGATGTGTGGATCACCTATGTGAGGGGCAAGGTCACGACCCAGGATGAAGACACCGACTTCGACGGCCAGATAGATCAGCGTTTCGATCTGGCGACCGAGGAGCCTCAGCCCGTGAACGGCGCGGCCAAGCCGCCCTCGTTGGCCGCATTCGAGCGCATCCGGTGTCAGGGATTCAGCGACTTTTGGCGCCGATGATGGACCGACGAGACGAAGCGCCCGAGGCACGGCACCCCGCTCGCATGCTAGGATGTGAGTCTTACGCTCGGCGAAAGGAAAGTATGGCTCCAACGCTGCGCGCCCTGGGCCCCCGAATCGCGCTCGTCGTCGCCTTGACCAGCGGGCTGGCCTGCGCGTCCGCACCTCCTCCCCCGGTCGGCTCCGTAAGCGACCCGCAGGCCTCCGCCCCCGCAGACCCCGGGGCCACGGGCGACCCGGCCGCACAGGCCCAGAAGACCTCGGGCGGCGGTCTGCAGCAGCACGCCGAGAGCGGGGTGGAGAGCATGATCATCGGGACCGTCGTGGGCGGCCAGATCATGGGCGCCTACGGCGCCGCTGTGGGCGCGGCGCTGTTCGGGCTCTACGGCTTCATCACGGGAGACGTTCCCTTCGAGACAGGCGCCGGTACCCGGGGGCCCCCGGGCCGTGGGCGTGCCCCCGGCGGCGGTCCCGGACCCGACTCCGTGCTCGACCAGGAGCTCGAAGACGAGCTCAGCCGACAGGATGCGCTCGAAGACGAGATCGAGAGCGAGCTAAAGCGGCAGGAGGAGCTGCTCGCCTCGATCAGCAAGCACGAGGAGATCAACGCGTCTGTCCAGCGGGAGCAGCAGGCGAGGGCGGTCGAGTCCTCGAGCGACCCCATGGCCGCGCCCCGCCCACCCTACGAGAGAAAGCTCCCCGACTCGATCTTCGACACCACCCGCAGCAAGGAGGGGAGGAAGGAGCGTATCACCAAGACCCTGGACGCCGACCGGGACGGACGTCCAGAGCTGGAGATGGTCTTCGACGCCGACTCGGGCGAGCTCATGACCCGCTCCGAAGACACGAACTACGACGGTGTGCTGGACGCCGTGCACCGCTACGAGGGCGGCGTCGTGGTGGAGCGCATCGAGGACACGAACCACGACGGCAAGCCTGATCGCTGGACGACCTACAAGAACGAGGTCGGCACACGCGCGGAAGTGGACCGGAACTTCGACGGAATTCCGGATGCCTTCTACGTCTACGAGAGCGACCGCCTGAGCTACGAGGAACACGACACCAATCAGGACGGCAAGGTCGATCGGCGGGTCGAGTTCGAGAATGGAAAGCGCGCGGTCGAGATTGAGGACCGGAACCATAACGGAAAGATGGACTTCTGGACCTTCTACGATGCGGATGGTATCCCGGTGCGCACGCAGCAGGACGTCAACGAGGATGGTCAGCCTGAGACGTGGGAGTTCTACGAGGGAGACGACCCCTCCCGTGTCGTGCTGACGCGCAAAGAAGAGGACGTGAACGCCGACGGGAAAGTGGACATAACCTCCTACTACGAGAAGGGCAAGCTCGCCCGCAAAGAGGTCAGCGACCCCGACCTGCTCCTGCAGTAGGGAGACTCATGTACCCGTGCGGGCTTGCTTAACGGCGATGCCCACGTTCTCGATGCCATGCTTCTTGACGATGCCGAGCACCTCTATCACGCGTCCGTGTATCACGTTCTTGTCGGCCCGAATCTCCACCGACCGAATCTGATCCGCACGCGCCTGCACCCCGATCCTCCGATCCAGGCGCTCGATCGTCATCAGCTCTCCGTTCAGGGCGAGCTTCCCGCCGCGCCCGAGCTCGATGCGAACCTTCTTGCGCTCGTCGGGCACCGCCGAGGATTGAGAGTCGGGCAGCTGCAGCTCGATCTCGCGGTCCACGAAGGCCGTGGTGACGATGTAGAAGATGAGCAGCAGCAGCACAACGTCGATCAGGGGCGTCAGGCCGAGGGTGGCCTCTTCATCCTGCAGCGTGCGTCGAGCCACGCTCAGGCCTCCGCAGGCGCGAGCTGGGCGGCTCCCGGCTCGGCCGGCTCGGGCTGCTCGCGAACCAGCGAGAGCTGCTCCAGCATGCGGAAGGAGATCTCATCCAGGTCACCCTCCAGCACCTCGACCTTGCGTCGCAGGAAGGAGTGAAAACCGATCGCGGTAATGCCTACTATGAGACCCGCAGCGGTCGTGACGAGCGCCTGGAAGATGCCGCCCGCGACGACCCGTGCGTCGCCCGTGCCCGTCTTCGCGATCAGGTCGAAGGACTCGATCATCCCGAGCACGGTGCCGAGCAGACCCATCATAGTGGCGATGTTCGCGAGCGCAGCCAGCATGGGCAGGTTCCGGCGCAGCAGGGTCGCTTCGTGGGCGCCGGCGGTCTCGACCGCGTCCTGCATCGACCCGAGACCGTGATCGAAGTGCAGCAGCCCCGCTCTCAGCACACGCGCGATCGAGGTCTCCGAGCTGCCACACAGGGTGAGGATCTGCGATACGTCCCGTTGGCGCATATGGTCATGCAGCTTGGCGAGCAGGCTCCGCGGGATGACGCCGTTGCGGCGTAACGCCCAGACCCGCTCGAGCACCAGCGCCAACGTGAGAATCGAGCAGCCCAGGATGCCGTGCATGATCCAGCCGCCCATCGCGTACCAGTCCTGCACGGTGCGTCCCACCTCCTCGGCTTCCTCCTCGGGAGCTTCGACCTCGGCAAGCACCTGCTCCTGGGCCACGGCGTCGCGCGCCACGAGCGGCAGCGATAGCAGCCACACTGCGCTCACGAGCAGAAGGGACATAAGCACAAGCTTCCTCACGGCTGGCTCTCCTCGTTTCTCGGTTTCCGTTCGCTCTCCTCGACCTCGATCGTGAGCGCGCGCTGCTGCTCCTGCTTGCGGAACTCCTGCTGGTGCTTTCGCTCCATCACGAGCTGGAGCTCCCGGTTGCGCCGGCGCACGCGCTCCAGCTCCGCCTGCAGTTCCATATCGGTGAGATCCAGATGCTTGAAGTCGATCTCGAACTCGACCGACCCGCGGCTGCCATCGGACGCGAGCGCCGAGACCCGGATGCGGTTGCGGCCGGGCCGCACCGGAACGAACGCATGAAAGGAGCCATCGGGCTGGAGCAGTACGTCGTCGGGGCCCGCCATCTCCCCCAGCGTGAGGTTGACTGCGACCACGTCCTCGACGTTGGCAAACGAAACTCCTGTCAGTAGCGAGACGATATCACCGGGTCGACGCACAGGAGTGTATAACCCTCCCGTAACGCTTGCCATCTTGGTGGCGGCGATGGGATAGTCGATGGCTCTGGGACCCAGCCCGAAAACGTTGAGTGTAATACCCGCGGTCTTGGCCAGGCGCGCGGCATCCACCGCCGCTTCGATGTCCTCGGGATCCTCCTTGCTCACCAGCCCGAACGGCAGCGAAGGCTTCCCGTCGGTGAGGAAGAGGATCACCTTCTTGGCCCCCCCGCGCGGCCGCGAGCGGGCGCCACTCAGGCCGGCGAGCTCGCGCAGCGCGAGCTTGACGCCCGCCTCCATGTTCGTGCCCCCGTTCGGCCCACGCAGCAGAACTGCGTTCAGGGCATCGCCCACCCGCGCGAAGTCCGAGCTGAGGGGCGCTTCCAGGATGGCGTCGACCTGGCTGGGGGAGCGGCGCCGGCCGGTTGCGGGGTCGGCCTCGCCCGAGAAGCTCACCACTCCCACCTGCACCCGCGCCGGGTCGAGACCCTGGAGCAGAGCCTGACCGGCCGCGATCTCGGCCGCCAGAATCGAGTCCCCGGGGTCCGTGTTCTTTGTGGGAAGCAGCCCCCTGAGCAGCGAGCTGCTCTGCTCGCCGACCTGTCCGTCACCATCGACATCGATGCCGCTCGGATACGCCGTGGAGCCAGATACGTCGATCACGAGCATCACGTCGAAGTGGGTAGGCCGCTCACCCGCCTGCGCGAACCCGGCCAGGGGCGCCATGTCGGTACGGTTGCGAACAAGCGCGCCATCCCGTGGAGTCGATACGACCACACGCACTCCGTGCCCGGGCTCACGCCCGGGGTCCGCCGCCACGGGCAGGGCCGAAATCGCCAGAACCGTCGCCAGGCCCGTTCGCACGCAGACCCCCCACATTGACCGAAACATGCGGGGAGCTGATCGGAGCATGGGGGGCGCGACCTTAGGCCGTCCTTTGCTACTGCGTGGAGCCGCTTCCCATGACCTCAGCATAGGGCCGAATCTCGATCTCGACCCGGCGATTCTGAGCCCGGCCGCTCTCGGTCCTGTTGGCCGAGATCGGCAGGGACTCGCCATAGCCGATGGCCGTGATCCGGGGAGGGGCCACACCTTCGGAGATTAAGAAGGTCCGAACGCGATCGGAGCGCTTCTCGGACAGGCTCTGGTTGTAGTCCTCGGCCCCCACGTTGTCCGTGTGACCTTTGATGATCACGTCGCTCTTGGCGTAGTTGTTGAGCGTGTTCGCGAGCGTACGCAGGCGATCGTATGCGCCGGGGTGCAGCGTCGAAGAGCCGAAGTCGAACAGCAGCGCACTCTGGAAGTTCACCAGCAGCGAATCGTTCCGCCTCTCAACTTCGGCGCCCGGAATCGCATCCAGCTCCTGCGCCTGCCGATCGAGATAGGCACCGATCCCTGCTCCCGCGAGTGCGCCCGCGGCTGCGCCGATCAGCATGCCGCCGGCACGATGCTCGTGCCCCCCGATGGCCGCGCCCGTGGCCGCCCCGATCAGAGTCCCGAGCAGGGCCCCCCTGGCTTGCTTGCTCTCCAAGACCGTGCCCTGGGTCTGACAGGCAAGGAGAGCGATGACGCTAAGGCTCGCTAGAGTCGCAGATCGAATGCGCATGGATTCCCCCTCATTTCCGCCGCGTGCGCCCCGCACGGGAGCTCACGCGGACCGGTGAGAATATAGCCCCTAGGGCGCGGAGGCGCGCTGAAGCAGGCGCCTCTCGATTCTTAAAAAGGTTTGGACCACCAGGCGACCGACGCTATTCAAGCTCTCTGCCGCTACGGCGGAGGTGTTATCCCTCACCGTGTGCCAGTAGGGACCGGGGGTGCGCCGAGCTCCGAACTGGAAATCGATCACAGCTAGCACCTCCTCGACCCCGCTCACGAGGAAGGGTGTGTGGTCATCCACGACGCGAACTGCCACCTGGGGATCGATCAGCTCCTCCAGCCCCAGTGCCTCCGCCTCCTGCCGCAGAATCGCCCGCAGCGCGGGCGAGGAGCTGCGGTCGACCACCAGGTTGAGGTCACGGTCCGCCACCATGTCCACCAGCACCAGCGCACCGATCTCGTCGAAAGTCCCCTCTTCCACCATCCGATCCACCAGGGCACGACTGCCGTAGAGCCCGTCCCAGTCCGAAATTCTCGGACCGAAGGCCTCCTCGCCATCAAAAAAGACCAGCCACACCGTGAAGGCCAGCGGTCGCGCTGCGAGCTGACGCGCCAGCTCCAAGAGCAGGGCCACGCCCGAAGCACCGTCGTTCGCGCCCAGGAACCGCTCGCCCTCGAGGCGCTTCGTGTCGTAGTGCGTCACCAGCAGGATCCGCTGGTCGCGCCGCGCGCCCTCGCGGATCCCGATCACGTTGGTCATGTCCAGCTCTCCGCCGTCGGGCAGAGCCGCCTTGAACTCGTGCCGCTCCACCCTCCAGCCCGCCTGCCGCAGCCGCTGCGCGATCAGACTCCGCGCGCGCGCGGCGCCCTCGGAGCCCGCCGGGCGGGGACCGATCTCCACCAGCTCCAGCAGGTCCTGGAAGGCCCGCGCGCCGTCGAAGACCTGCAGCGGGGTCGACTGGGTCCGGCCACAGCAGAGCGTGCTCAGCAAGACGACCGACCAGATCCACGTTCGCGGCCTCGAGGCTGCCTGCATGACGGGCCAGTATGCCAGTTGCTCTGCCCCCCCTCACGCTCGCGCGCGGTTTGGACTAGCTTTGCTGTCCCTGATCGGCTCACGCGGACACCCCGCCGCCGTACATCCAGCACGGTCCCGAGGAGCAGCCGATGCTCATCCGCGTGCATGGGGCCACCCTGCATGGCCTCGACGGGGTCCTGGTGTCCGTCGAGGTGGATGCCGGCCGGGGCCTGCCCGCCTTCCAGATCGTAGGCCAGGGGGACCGCGTCGTGAACGAGAGCCGCGACCGTATCCGCGCGGCTTTCCGTCAGTCTGGACTCGAGTTCCCTCCCGGGCGCGTCACAGTCAACCTCGCCCCCACCGAGCTGCCCAAGACCGGCTCAGCGCTCGACCTGCCGATCGCCCTCGGCATCGCAGCCACCCGTGTTTCGCTGCCGAGTGAGAAGCTGGCCCGTACGCTCTTCGTAGGGGAGCTCGGGCTGGACGGGCGGATGCATCCGGTGCGCGGAGCGCTGCCGCTGGTCGTGGCGGGTCGCGCCGCCGGTCTGACGGAGGTCGTGACGCCCGTCCCGAATCTGGAGGAGGCCAGCGTCTGCCCCAAGATCCGTGTGCGAGCCGCGCGTGACCTCGGATCCGTGGTGCGCTTTCTGAGCGACGACGAGCCGCTGCCCGAGGGCAAGCCCAACTGGGAACACGGGCTGGAGGATCCGGAGCCCGAGCTCGATCTGGCGGAGGTTCGGGGCCAGGAGAACGCCCGGCGGGCACTCGAAGTCGCCGCCGCCGGCGCACACAACATTCTCCTGGTCGGCCCCCCCGGAAGCGGCAAGACCCTGCTCTCCCGTCGCCTCCCGGGTCTGCTGCCCGAGCTCAGCTTCGAGCACGCGTTGGAGGCCACCCGCGTTCACAGCGTGGCGGGAACGCTCGGCGGTCGGCCGCTGCTGCTACGACCGCCCTTTCGCGCGCCGCACCATACGACCTCCGAAGTCGGCATGTGCGGCGGCGGCCGACCGCTACGACCGGGTGAGATCTCCCTGGCACATCGCGGGGTACTCTTCCTGGACGAGCTTCCGGAATTCCGCCGCCCGCTGCTGGAAGCCCTGCGGCAGCCACTCGAGGAGGGCGTGATTCGGGTCGTGCGTGCACACGGCACGGCCGAGCTGCCGGCCCGGTTTCAGCTGGTGGCCGCAATGAACCCCTGCCCCTGTGGCTACCGTGGCGATTCGGGCCGGGAGTGCCGCTGCGACGAGGCCCAGCTCCGCCGCTATCGCAGCAAGCTCTCGGGGCCGTTGCTCGACCGCATCGACCTGCTGGTGCCGGTTCCGGCCGTGCCCTGGCAAAGCGTGGTGCGAGGCGCATCCAAGGGCGAGTCGAGCCGGACGGTCCGCGCGCGCGTGCTGCGGGCGCGCAGCGTGCAGAACCATCGCTATAGCGGCAGCCCCTACCGCGTCAACGCCGAGCTTCCGGGGCGCGCGCTGCAGCGCTACTGCCCGGTTTCGGCAGAGGGCATGCGGCTGCTGGAGCGGTCGATGGAGCAGCTCGGGCTCTCGATGCGCGCCTATGTTCGCGTGCT
>SMWZ01000169.1 GCA_004356455.1 Deltaproteobacteria bacterium | reverse complement strand
TACTCTGGCGAGAAGGCGCCCGAGGGGGAGTTCCGCTCCCTCGAGCGCCCTGGCTCGTTGCAGTACCACGCCCGGTCGCCTCTGCCTGTCGGCTTGCGGTTCCGGCCAAAGCCAGAGAGGGGGGTTCTGGCACGGCTCTTTGCGCGGGTCGAGCCTTCACCCGGCAGGGCTGCGCCGATCACTCGTGACGCGCGCGCCGGTGTTCCAGCAGCACGTCGCGTCCGAAGTCGCCGCTGAGCTCTCTCCAGACCACGTGGATATGATCGGCGCGCGCGTTGGTGTTGTCGAACTCGATCAGGAAGCTTCGGCCCTGGATGCGGTAGTAGCTCGGTTCGCCGACCATGCCACTGCCGGCGAACAGGAAGTGGATCGCGTCGGCTTCAGCCGTAATGCGCGCCCTGTGTAGCGCGGCGATCGCGGGAGCGAAGTTGTCGAGGTAGACGTCGATCAGGGCGTCGAGCGCCGCCTGCTGCTCCGGGCTCATCGCTTTTCGCGCGAGGCCTTCCGGTACGATCGCTTCGAGCTCCGGATCGGCGCCGACGAACATCGGTCGGTTCATGAAGAGACCCGAGCCCGCCTCGAGCTCGAGCTCGGCCGTCGCGCGCTGCGCGGCGTCGAGCGAGCGCACCAGTGCGAGCCCCTGATCCTCTTCGGCGGCGAGCACGCGCAGGCCGGCGCGCTCGAAGCCCGCAGGGACCTCGCGCGGCTGACCGCCTAGGAAGAGCGGCGTCACGGAAAGCTGCGCGCCCGGAACGGCCGTCCAGTTGAGCGAAAGATGGTGCCCGTCGAAGCGCAGGCCCCAGACCGCATCCGGTGCTGGATCGCCGAAGACCGCCAGGAAATAGCGCTTCGCGCCGCCATAGCGTCTCCTCAGGAACCGGACGAGTCCGCCTTCCATCTCCGCAAGCTCGTGTTCGAGGCTGCGGATCGCTTCCATCTTCCGGAGGCCCTGCGGACTCAGCACCTGCTCGAAAGCCCCGCGCAGCGCGTGCCACTGCGCGTCGCTCATCTCGCTGACGCGCAGGCCCTCGAGCCACAGGGGTGCGAGGCGGAGATCGAAGCGCTCATCGTCGTCGAAGTCGTAGAGCGCGGCGCCGCGCTGGTCTTCGTCGAGCGTGGCGGCGAAGGCGCCAATCGCCGTACCGAGCTCGCGCGCAAGTCGGGTTGTGCCCTCGTCCGCTTCGGAAGCGCCGGCCGGTGCGGCGCAGACGACGAGGAGCCCGGCGAGAGCCGCGCTGCGCCATCGCGTCATGGTCTATCAGTCCTCCGGCGAGAAGGCGGCCAGCAAGATTCGCCCTGCGAGACGATCCTACATCGTTGCGGCACGCCAGACGAGGCTACAGCCGGACCCGCCCCCAAAGCCCCTCACGCCGCATCGATAACACTACTGCTGTGACACGAGGGGCACACCACGTGGGCCTGACTGTGCCGAGTCTCGAAGAGTCCAGGCGTTTCTTCACCGAGACGCTCGGGTACGAGCAGGTCGGGGAAGTGCCGAATTATCCAGCCGCCTTTCTCACGGATGGAGAACTCATGATCACGCTGTGGCAGGCAGCAGATCCCGATCAGGCGACGCCGTTCGATCGCAAGAACGTGATCGGACTGCACCATCTGGCGCTCACGGTGGATGCGGACGAGCTGGAGAAGCTGCACTCACGGCTGCTCGATACCAAGGACGTCGCGATCGAGTTCGCGCCCGAACCGCTAATGGGCGGTCCAACCCGGCACATGATGTGCAATATCCCCGGCGGAATCCGGCTGGAGTTCATCGCTCCGGCGGCCTGACCGGTTGGCCGTCTGCAGTACGACCTCCGGCTCATCGGAATGCTGCGCTTCCAGCTCCCGCTCGAGTCGTTCGCGTCGGGGACGTCAGGCTATCGCGGGTGTATGGTGAGGCCATGGCCACGGCATCCTCTCCCTTCCACGCAGGCGAGCAGCAGGTGCAGGAGCGGCTCGGCGTCCGCGACGAGATCGAGCCCTGGGCGCGCAAGGTGGTGCGCGGGCATCTGCCCGACGAGCATCGCAGGTTCTACGCTCGGCTCCCCTTCGTCGTGGTGGCGGCGCGCGACGGGAGCGGTCGTCCCTGGGCCACGCTGCTGGTAGGGGAGCCCGGCTTCGTGCGCTCGCCAGATGCGAGATCCCTCGCCATCGACGCCCGGCCCGCGGCGGGTGATGCCCTCGAGGACGCGTTCGCCCGCGGCGTCGACGTGGGCTTCCTCGGGATCGAGCTCGCCACCCGGCGCCGCAATCGCATCAACGGGCGGGTCTCTGCGCCCGGCACCGGGGGATTCGAGGTCGCCGTCGACCAGACGTTCGGGAACTGCCCCCAGTACATCCACGAACGCAAGTGGCGGCGCGAGGCGACCGGGACCACTCCGGCGCGGCGCGCCCACGACCGGTTCTCCCCGGAGCTGCGCCGCTGGATCGAGGGCGCCGACACGTTCTTCATTGCAACGGGGCATCGGGGAGAGGGCGAGAGCCCCACCTTCGGCATGGACGCCTCGCATCGGGGGGGCGAGCCGGGCTTCGTGCGGATCGAGGGCGAGCGGCACCTCGTCTTCCCCGACTATGCGGGGAACAGCCACTACAACACCATCGGCAATCTCGTGATGGATCCCCGGGCGGGCATCCTGTTCGTCGACTTCGAGCGCGGCGATCTGCTCCAGCTCACCGGCCGGGTCCGGATCGACTGGGAGTCTCCAGAACTCGAGCGCTTCCCGGGCGCGCGGCGCCTGGTTCACTTCGAGCTCGATGAGGCCGTGGAGCTCGAGCAGGCGCTCCCGTTGCGCTGGGAGAAGGCCGCCGGCTCCGTCCGGTCGCTGCGCCTGGTCGAGAAGATCCGAGAGAGCGACGAGGTCACCTCCTTCGTCTTCGAGTCGCGGGACGGAGGCCCCCTGGCGGACTTCAACGCCGGCCAGCATCTCCCGATCGAGCTCGAGGGCACGGGGCAGGGGTGCGGCGTCTCGCGCACCTACTCGCTCTCCAACGGCCCGGGCCAGGGGCGCTACCGGATCTCGGTGAAGCGTCATCCCCAGGGTGTCGCTTCGCGCTGCCTGCACGACCACGTCCAGGTGGGCGCCATCCTGAGCGCCCGCGCGCCGGCGGGCGACTTCATGCTCGATCCGTCGAGCCCGCGCCCGGTCGTGCTCGTAAGCGCAGGCGTCGGTCTCACGCCACTGGTGAGCATGCTTCACGAGCTGGTCGGCGGCGACAGCCGGCGCGTCTGGTTCGTGCACGGCGCTCGCGACGGCCGCCACCACGCCCTCGCGGACGAGGTCCGCGACCTGGGCGCGCGCGCGCCCAACGTGCGGCTCCATGTGGTCTACAGCCGGCCGCGCCCCGAGGACGAGCTCGGCCGTCACTACGACAGCGCCGGCCGGGTCGACGGCGCGTTGCTGGAGAAGCTGGTGCCCGGGCTCGACGGGGACTTCTACCTGTGTGGGCCGACAGGCTTCATGGCGTCGGTGCAGGAGCACCTGGAGGCTCGGGGCGTCCCCCCCGAGCGCATCCGAAGCGAGACCTTCTGACGCCGAGCCTCAGGCTTCAACGGGAGCGGGCGCGGCCCAAGGGAGTGGCCATCTGCGTCGACGATCGCGCGCACGCCCCGCGGCATCGGTTCACGCCAGTGGGCGCGCCAACCTTCGGCCGCCTCGGCACGCCGCTCGCGCGAGACGCAGGACTCAAGGGGTGCGCAATAAAGCAGTGAGGCCCGCTTCGGGAGCAGCGAGATTACCGGCGACCGGAACGCGGAGCGATGACAGATTATACTAATTAGGCTGCCATCAAACTCACAGGCTGGAAACGCATGTCTCAAACGGATGAACCCCGCCCACCACTTCCGCCATTCGATTTGGAAGGTGCTGTGCAGAAAGTCCGAATGGCGGAAGACGCTTGGAATTCTCGCGATCCTGCTAAGGTTTCGCTTGCATATACCGTCGACGGTGTCTGGCGAAACCGGTCTGAGTTTTTACAGGGACGGGACGCGATCGTGCAATTCCTAACTCGTAAATGGGCGAAGGAACTGGATTACCGATTAATCAAGGAATTGTGGACGTACAGGGATCGGCGGATTGCGGTGCGTTTTGCCTATGAATGCCACGACGATTCCGGGAATTGGTATCGGTCGTACGGGAACGAGAATTGGGAGTTTGCCGACAATGGTTTAATGCAACGTCGAATCGCGAGTATTAACGATCTTCCAATTACACCCACTGATCGCAAATATCATTGGCCTCTCGGAAGAAGGCCGGACGACCATCCATCCCTATCCGATCTTGACCTCTGATACTGATGCGGCAGATCCTGATCCAGGGCAACGATGGGAACCTGCCGCTACCCACACTGCCGCTGTGCGCATGTATGAGGTCGATCCCGAGATCCACTGCGTTGTCAAAGCGGAGGCGCGCCGGTCCGGCACCGGAAGGTGAACGGCAGGCCATGCAAGTCTCTTTGACGCCAATCTTGTTAGCGGCCATCTCACAAACCAATACGGCTCGGTAGGGTTCCAGGACAAGAATACACAGAGGGCTACTTATGTCGCGCTTCGGAGAAATCTACGAAAGGGTTCGACCCCTAATTATTTGGTTGGGTTTGGGTCAATTGGCGTGGATTGGGTTCTGGCTTCTCAACTTTGGTGACACGACTCCGGGATATATGGTTACCGTCGTTGTTTGGTTGGTTGTGATGTTGGCCTGGATGGCTCTGGTGATCTACCTTGGGAACCGGGGTGTCTTCTTGCGGCATACGCGCTGGCTTTCCAACCTCGCTGGGTTCGTCCTGGTGTTGGCACTCCCGGCCGCATTGTTTGGAGGCATCGATGTTGCAAGGGAGGGGCTTGTACTTGCTGCATCCCACACGTCTAACCTCCAGTTGGCCTCATTCCATGTGCTTCGCCTGCTCGCCATCGGGACGGTCATCAAGTACATTCAAGGTCAACTACCGCTCCACTTCGTGATCCTTGGATCCGTTCCGGACCTCCTGTTTGCTGCGAGCGCCGTCGTTGCCACCATTCTCGAAGCAACTGCTCCCTTGGGGCTAGATTTTCTTATCGTTTGGCACTTCGTCGGCTTCTTCGTATTCTTTGGTGCTGGTATTTCCATGTTCTTCTCAGTACCCTCGCTATTTCGCATCTACGACGACGAGCCGGACGCATCCCTCGTATTCCAGTTTCCTATGCTTTTGGCCCCTAACTTCACCGTCCCATTGTTCGCTCTAGCACACCTCTTTGCGCTGGTTAAGCTCTTTACCACCTAAAGGTGGCCCTATGGGTACTCTAGAAATATTTGGTCTGCAGCTGGTCCTGAGCCTTATTGTGTACGCTCTCATAGCGAAGTGGTACGTGACGCCATGGCTAGCAGAGAAACCAATCCACCGGCCCCGTGCAGCACGGATCCCTGCATCCATCCCATCTTCGGCCCGACGGCGCTTTCTTTTCCGGCTTTCTTCTACTGGTCCTCCTCTACTAAACCCAACGGGAACGCGTGGGTCGTGTTCTTCGGCAATGGGGGCATAGGCAACGGCGGCAAGGCCGGCCTCGACCTCTTCGTGCGTGCAGTGCGCGGCCCGTAATGGGTGATGAGCTGCTGTAGATAGCCGAGGTAGGTCACGGGCCGTCGCCTGCTGTGCGCCGGT
>SMWZ01000168.1 GCA_004356455.1 Deltaproteobacteria bacterium | reverse complement strand
GATGAGGACTGTCGGATCTGCGCGGCCGATTGCGGCTTCTGCCCGGAGGACTGCGGCGACGGGATCCTCGATCCCAACGACAACGAAGAGTGCGACGATGGGAACGAGGACAACTGCGATGGCTGCTCCGATATCTGCTTGATAGAACCGATTCTGCTGCCCGACTCAGATGACGACGGGGTGCCCGATGTCTGCGACAACTGCCCTGAGGTTCCGAACCCCGATCAAGAGGATCTGGACGGCGATGGAATCGGATTCAAGTGTGACGACGACATCGTGCTCGAAGGGGCTCTGGTCGTAGGTAACGGAAAGGTAGCGTCGAAGTTCCTACCCTCGGGAGGGGGCCAGGGCAAGATCGTGCTGCGGGGAGTGCTCTTCGACCATCCGCCCTTCGGAGGTTTTTCGGATGGAATCATGAATGGTTCCGATCCGAACGACGACGGGCCGGACGAAATCGTCCTCGTGATCAAGATCTTCGACGACTCCGTCCTCGATCAGGATTTCATCTTCACGCGGGGGCAGTGCAAGATCAAGACGAAGGGGCAGTTCCTGCGGAAGGCCTTCTGCCGACACGAGAATGGCACACGCGTAAGGTTCCGCAAGCATCCTCTGGGACGCGATGTCTTCAGGTTCACGTTCATCGGACGGGACCTTATGATCTTTCCGCCTCTGGTGGAGAAGGTCACGATGTTCGTAACGACCGGCTTTGTGCTCCGCGTAGACGAGATCGGCGACCTGCTTCCGTGCAAGGTGAGTACAAACCCGGCGGGGCAGGACATACATACGAAGTGCCGGGAGCCTAAGTCACTGAACTAGGACGGGGCCGGCTCCAAGGCGGGCTGCGGCAGCTGCGGCACGCTGGCCCAGAAGTCCGGATCGTGTCCGTAGAAGATGCGGGCTCCCGACGCACGCAGCATCCGCAGCTTGAGGAGTGACGCGCGCATGGCCTGGCGGTCGTGAACCGTCGCAGGCAGGTGCAACTCCTCCAGGGTCCGGCGTAGGTAGCAGGCGTCGGCTGCCAGCACGACCTCTCCCCCGTGCGTGCGCACGCGCAGTGACTGATGGCCGGGCGTATGGCCCCATGTCGGCACGCACACGACACTGCCGTCCCCGAATAGGTCGTGCTCCCCCTCGATCTCGAGCACGGCGTGCCCCAGGTCGTAATCCTCCGGATTGTAGTAGTTAGCTTCGATCTGGTCGGGTTCGCTGCCTGCGGTCCACTCGCGCTGTTGAACCACCAGTGTGGCGTTCGGTACCTGCTCGTTTCCGCCCGTGTGATCGAAGTGCAGGTGAGAGTTGATGAGGAAGCTGATCCTGTCGGCGTCGACCCCCAGCGCGGCCAGTCGCGCTGACACCTCTTCTCCAGCTCGAAACTCCACCTCGTACACTTTTGCGGCCAGGCCCAGGCGATCCGCGGGGTCCGACTGCGTGTCCACGTGCAGGCCGCTATCGAAGAGCACCTTTCCCTTCGGGTGATCGATCAGGTAGCACGGAACCGGGACGCGGATCCGACCCGATTCGCCTTCCAGGAACGCTGCCAGAGGACCCGTGAGCCACCCGCAGGTCATCGCGAACATCTGCACGCTCATCGTATCCGTCCTTCCGAAAGCGTCTGACCGGGTGGGGTCCCCGTCATTCTACCTGCGGCGGAGAGAAGTGTATGCACCTTGTCGCGCAGGTGCTGACGGCGGGCTAGCTTGGAGGCGATGGAAGGCGCATCCCCGATGCTGGTGCTCGCGCTAGCCCTGGCGGCGGGAGTGCTCGCGCAATCGCTGGCGCGGCACATTCGTATCCCGGGAATCGTGCTGCTGCTGGCCGCGGGCGCCAGCCTCGGACCGGATGGACTCGGCTGGGTCCAGCCACGTTCTTTGGGCGATGGGCTCTTCGGGATTGTCGACATGGCGGTCGCCATCATCCTTTTCGAAGGCGGACTCAATCTCGATATCAGCCGCCTGCGCCGCGCGCAGACACCCATTCGAAGGCTGGTGATCCTGGGCGCGTTGATCACGATGATCGGCGGAACGCTGAGCGTGCATTGGCTCCTCGACTGGTCCTGGATAATGGCGTTTCTGTTCGGAAGCCTGGTCGTGGTCACCGGGCCCACGGTGATCGGACCCCTGGTGGGAGAGCTCCGCCTGCGGCCGCGCGTGGCGACCGTGCTGGAGGCCGAGGGTGTACTGATCGATCCGGTCGGCGCGATCCTGGCCGTACTCATGCTGGAGTTTGCGCTGGCTCCGGATACGGGCGCGCTCGCCAGCGGTGCCGTGGCGCTATTCTTGCGGCTGGGTTTTGGCGTTGCCGTGGGCTTATTGGCCGGACTCGTGCTGGGTAGCCTGCTTCGGGTTCGACGCGTCGTACCCGAGGGCTTCGAGAACATCTTTACCCTCGCCGCGGTCCTGCTGCTCTACCAGGGGTGCGATCAGGTGGTGTCGGAGACTGGCATCCTGGCGGTCACGATCGCCGGCGTGGTCGTGGGGAATATGCATACGCATGTGGACCGTGACCTGCGCGAGTTCAAGGATCAGCTCTCCGTCCTCTTGATCGGGCTGCTCTTCGTGCTGCTGGCAGCCGACATCCGCTTCGCCGATGTCCAGTCTCTCGGCTGGCGTGGGCTGGCGGTGGTGGGCGCGCTCGTACTGCTGGTCCGGCCGATCAACGTCTGGTTTGCGACGGTCGGCTCGGAGCTTTCAGTGCGGGAACGACTGCTGCTGGCGTGGCTCGCGCCTCGTGGGATCGTGGCCGCGGCCATGGCATCACTCGTGGCCGCCGCACTCGAAGGCCATGGGCTTACGGGAGGTGCGGAGCTACGCGCTCTGGTCTTCCTGACCATCGCAGGAACCGTTGTGCTTGCTGGCCTTACGGGGCGTCCTGTTGCGTCACTACTAGGTGTACGTCTGCCGGGCCGGGACACGGTTGCGATCCTGGGTGCTCAGGGGCTGGGCTTGGCCCTGGCCTCGGAGCTTCGAGACGGCGGAACCCCCGTCGTCATTCTCGATTCGAATCCGCACTCCTGCCGGCGGGCTGAGGAAGCAGGCTTTTCGGTGATTTTCGGCAACGCACTGGAGGAGCGAACCTTACAACGTGCACGCTTCGATGGGGTGGGAAGCGCGATCGGTTTGACGCCGAACGAGACGCTGAACGGCCTCTTCGTCACCCGTGCGCGCGAGTTCTCTAACGTGCCACGCGCGTACGTCGCGCTCGAAGGCCTGGCTGCCGGCGTCACGGCCGAGGTCGCGCGCAGCCAGGACGCCGAGATCCTGTTCGAGACGCCCCACGATGTGGAACGCTGGGACGTGCGGTCCCGACACGGCGACATGGAAGTCACGCATATGCAGATGCGCAAGCTGGAGGAGGGCGACGTTGCAGATGACAAGGCAGGGGCTCCGAAAGAGTCCTTCCTGATCCTGGCGATTCGGCGCGGCGAGCACACATTCCCGATGTCCACGACTTTCAAGTTGAAGGAAGGCGACGTTGCGGCGGTCGCCGTGCACGTTCCGGAGCGAGAGGAGGCGCTACGCGCCCTGGCCAGGCGGGGCTGGGACGAGCTTCCAGCATCCGAAGGCGCATGAGCGAGGGGCGGATGGAGGGGGAGCGGTCGGTGGAGCCGGGAGCGGGTCGAGCCCGGGCTCTGTTTGCCCTCGGCGCAACGCTGGGTCTCGTGCTCGCGGCGGGAAGCTTGCTTTCGCCCGGCTCCGGTGAGCGATCCGAGCTCCCGACGAACGCCGTGGCCGCCGTCAACGGCGAGGTGGTTCGCGTGCGGGACTACGAGCGAGCGCTCGCGGCTCTAGCGATGGATCGCCGGAATGAGATCGGCGAGATCGAGAAGCGTCGGGTACTCGATCGGCTGATCGAAGAAGAGCTCCTGATCCAGCACGCGATCGAGCTCGGGCTCGTGCGTAGCGATCGCCGCGTGCGCGCTGACCTCGTCTCGGCGCTGATTCAGTCCGTCGTGTCTGAAGCTGCGACCCTGGAAGCTACGAGAGCGCAAACCGAGGCGTTCTACCAGGAGAACCTCGACTATTTCACGCAGCCCGGTCGGGTCCGAACGCGTCAGATCCTGGTGCGACTTGGTGAGTCCCGCTCGGCTGAAGAGGCGCTCAAGCACGCTCGCGAGATCACACGCCGCTTGCGCGCGGGTGAGCCGTTTGCGGAGGTTAAAAACGAGCTCGGCGATCGCGAGATCGCTCGCTTGCCCGATGGCCTCCTGCCTCCGACGAAGCTGCGCGAGTACCTGGGTCCGACCGCAGCTCGCACCGTGATCGCGCTCGAGCTGGGTGCGGTCAGCGATCCAGTCCGGACGGCGGGCGGCTTCCGCGTGCTGCAGCTCCTGGAGCGGGAGCCGGAACGAACGCCGCCGCTGCGCGAGATCCAAACCGAGGTGCTTGCGGAGTTTCGCCGGCAAGCGGGAGATCGCGCTCTTCGCAGCTATCTCGACGAGCTCCGTGCACGGGCCGAGATTCAGATCGCCGAGACCCACCCATGAGATGCTCGGCACCGCTGGCGATCCTGCTCGCTGTACTTGGCTGGGTCGTACCCAGCCAGCTCGCTCGGGCGCACGGACGAAGCCACTCCTACTCGAGCTGGGAGATCGAGTCGGGCGGGGCGCAGGTCCGGGTGCGCATTCCGCTGCTGGAGCTGACCCGATTGCCGTTTGGCCCCAGCGCGAGAGGCGGGACGACACCCGCGCTGGCTCGCTACGTAACAGAGCATGTACGCATGTTCGTGAGCGGGGAAGTGTGCCCCCTCGCGGGCCCGGCCCGCACGCGGACCACGCCGGATGGCTGGGCCGTGTATGCGTGGAGCGTGGTCTGCACCACGGACCGCAACCTCACGATTCAAAGCGGGCTGCTGCTCGATGTGCTTGCGTCGCACCTCCACTTTGCGCGGGTGGCACTGCCCGACGGCACCGTTCTCGAGCGGGTGCTGTCCGAGACCTCCCCGAGCTGGGAGGTTGAGACGACAGGAGCGGAACGGAGCCCGTCGCCCCCAGGAGCATCTCTGCCTGGCTACCTCATGCTCGGCATCCAACACATCCTTTCCGGCTGGGACCACCTGGTGTTCGTGCTGGCGCTGATCTTTCTTGCGAGCACGCTGGCTGAGGTGGCGACGCTGGTGACGGGGTTCACGGTCGCCCATAGCGTTACCCTCGGGCTGGCCGTACTGGGCGTCGTTCGCCCCGAGGGCGTCGCCGTCGAAGCGCTGATCGGCTTCTCGATCGTCCTGGTGGCGGCGGAGAACATCTGGCTGTTGGCGGGCCGTGATCGCGTGATACCGATCGCCACCACCGCGGCACTGGCCGGCATGGCACTGCTCGCCGGGTTCGGGGTGGGCATTCTTCGGCCGCTGACCCTGATCGGGCTCGCGCTCTTCAGCTTCTGTCATTTCGCGCTGCTCGACCGTGTGGACCGTCCAGCACGGCTGCGCATTGCGGTGGCCTTCGCATTCGGGCTTGTGCACGGGTTCGGATTCGCAGGCGTGCTGGCGGAGATGGACCTTCCCCGCGGGCGCCTGGTGCCGGCACTCTTCGGCTTCAACCTCGGCGTCGAGGTAGGTCAGATCGCCGTGGTCGTGCTGATCTGGCCGCTACTCCGCCTTCTCTCCCGTACACGTGCAATGGCGACGATCGCCGAGCTGTCATCCGCCGGGATCGCAGGCCTGGGACTCTTCTGGTTCATCACCCGTACCTTCGGCTAGCTTGGCATACGCCCTCGAGATCCGGTTAGGGTCGAGCCATGCTACTGAAGGGTAGACGGGCGATCGTCACCGGTGGAGCGAGCGGCATCGTCGCCGCCACCGTGCGAGCGTACGCGCGGGAAGGCGCCCGGGTGGCTTCGATCGACATCGACGACGCGAGCGGCCAGGCCGTGGCCGAAGAGGCCGAGCCCGAGGTCGCGTACTTCCACTGCGACGTATCAAAGCGCGCCGAGGTTCTCGAGACATTCGCGCACTGCGTGGAATGGAGTTCGCAATTCTACTCGGGGGACGGCTAGGCGATGCCGACCGGAACCTCGGGCCGGCCATGATCTTTCTCGTGAGCGAGATGTCG
>SMWZ01000167.1 GCA_004356455.1 Deltaproteobacteria bacterium | reverse complement strand
TGGTCCCGGCCTTCTCCGGCAAGGGCTACTACGGCGAGCGCGTGTTCCGCGCGGTGCTGGAGTCGGCGGTGAAGCTGACCGGCGTCACGGTGCACTTCTGCGACGATGAGTACGACACCGGCCCCATCATTCTGCAGGAGGCGGTACCGGTCGAGGATGACGACAGCGTCGACTCGCTGGCCCGGCGCGTGCAGGAGAAGGAGCGGGACCTGTACCCCCGCGCCATCCAGCTCTACGCCGAGGGGCGTCTGCAGCTGCAGGGACGGCGGGTGCGCATCCTACCCCGCGGCAGCCGACCCCGCCCCTGAGCGGACAGGGCCGTGAGCGCCGCCTGGGAGGGTTGGAGGGCCCTCTGGGGCGTGTCTCCGCCTCGGGAGTGTTAAGGTGAAGCCCTGACCCCGCCGATCGATCTGGTGCGGGCTGCTTCCGCAGCCGCGCAAGGGGAACGAGTTCGTGGAGAAGCGCATCCTGGTGGTCGACGACGATCGCCTGATCCGTGAGATGACGCGCGACGCGCTCGCGCGCGAGAACTTCCGCGTGGCCATGGCCACATCCGGCAGCGTGGCCCTACAGCGCCTGGAGGAGGACGGGCCCTTCGACATCGTGATCACCGATCTCTCCATGCGCGAGATGGATGGGCTCGAGCTGCTTGAGCGGATCAAGCGCGAGTACCCCAAGACCGACGTGATCGTACTCACTGCGTATGCGTCCCTCGAGAGCGCTCTGGAGGCGATGCGGCTGGGCGCGGCCGACTACCTGCGCAAGCCGGTCAAGCCGCCCGAGATCGTCTACGGCGTGAAGCGCGCCTTGCTGCGGCGGCGGCTGGTGAGCGAGAACGAAGCGCTGCGCGCCTCTATTCACGCTTTCGAGGCCTCGCGCACGCTGACCTCGTGCCTCGAGGTAAACGATATCCTGCCGCTTGCCCTCGATGTTCTGCTGCGCCTGATCGAGCGCCGGCGTGCGGTCGGGAGAATTGTCCCCTCGTCGTCGGCCCGGCCCAACGACGGCACCTATCTCTGCGGGTTCTCGACGGAGCAGGCGGCTGCTGTGCGTGCACAGATGGAGCGCGGCAAGCTCTTTGACCCGCTCGAGCTCGAGGGTCAGGCCCCTCGGCGCTCCGCGGGCTTTCGCGAAGAGATCGCGCAGCTCGGACTCGACGACGACGAGCTGCTGGTGCTGCCGCTGCGCACCGAGGGTCGCGTGGTGGGCGGCATCTGGGTCTTCTCGGACGGCCGGTCCTTCGAGCAGGACGAGCTGAGTCGCGCGGGCCTGGTCGCGGCCCAGGCGGAGCTGGCTCTGTTCAACGCGGAGCGCTTCCTGCAAGCACGCGAGAAGGCCTTCATCGATGACGTGACCGACCTTTACAACGCTCGCTATCTGCTCGCCTCACTGGATCGAGAGGTCAACCGGGCGAAGCGCGCGGGTCTCGATCTGAGCGTGCTCTTCCTGGACCTCGATCACTTCAAGCTCGTGAACGATCGCCGCGGTCATCTGGTGGGCTCGCGGGTGCTGCGCGAGTTCGGAAAGCTGCTGCAGGGTTCGGTGCGCACCATCGACACCATCGCGCGTTACGGCGGGGACGAGTTCTGCATCGTGCTGGTGGATACAGGCCGGGAAGGAGCGATGAATGTGGCCGAGCGGATCCGCGCGAGCGCTGCGGAGATGCGTTTCGGCTACGAGAGCGGCCTCAGCTTCTCACTCACGGTGAGCATCGGGGTTTCCACCTACCCGCAGGACGGCCGTGGACGCGAGCAGCTTCTGGACCAGGCCGACAAGGCCATGTACCTGGGCAAGTCCCTGGGCCGCGACCGGGTCTGCTCCGCGGACGAGCTCTCCTAGCGCGTTATCGGCGAGCTCCGCTCGCCTGCGCGCGGGCGCCGGACTTCGTCGGCGCCCCAAGCCCCACTCCCGCCGGGCCCATAGCCATCTTTCGGGTCGGGCCGGCCTTTGACCCGGCTCCGGGGGCTTGATAGCCTCCGCCTCACTTCGCGGGGAGCTACGGGGGCTTGGGTGGGCGCCCGGCCCCCTGGAGGCCCGTGGGGGCGGGGCACGCCGCAGTGCCCGGCGGCGCGCGGCTTGCGGGAAGGGCGGTGAATCATCTGGACCCCTTAGGCAACCTGCGCCGAACTCACTACTGCGGCAACGTGCGCATCGAGCACGTGGGCCACGAGCTGGTTCTGTGCGGCTGGGTCAATCGCCGACGCGATCACGGCGGGGTGATCTTCGTGGATCTGCGCGACCGGACCGGGCTGGCCCAGGTCGTCTTCAAGCCCGACCATGCCCCTGCGGCCCACCAGGCGGCGGAGAGTGTCCGCTCGGAGTACGTCCTGGCCGTGCGCGGGCACCTCGAGCGCCGCACGGACGACACCGTCAACACCGCCATGCCCACGGGTGAGGTGGAGCTGGTGGTGAGTGAGGTCCGCATCCTCAACACGGCCACCGCCGCGCCCTTCCCGGTCGAGGACGAGCAGGTGGTGGACGAAGCGGTGCGACTGCGTCACCGTATACACGACTTACGCCGGCCGGTGATGCAGCGGCGCTTGGAGCTCCGCCACCGTTTGCTGCAGGCCATCCGCGCGAGGTGCACCGAACTGGGACTCTACGAGATCGAGACCCCCATGCTCGGCCGTGCCACCCCGGAAGGTGCGCGCGACTTCCTCGTGCCGAGCCGAATCCACGGGGGGGAGTTTTACGCGCTTCCCCAGTCGCCTCAGCTCATGAAGCAGCTGCTCATGGTCGCGGGCTTCGACCGCTACTTTCAGATCGCCCGCTGCTTCCGCGACGAAGACCAGCGCGCGGATCGCCAGCTCGAGTTTACGCAGATCGACCTCGAGCTTTCCTTCGTGGGCGTGGAGGAGGTGCTCCAGCTGATCGAGGTGATCACTGTGCACGCCTTCCGCGACACGATCGGTGTCGAGCTCGAGCGTCCCTTTCGCCGCTACTCCTATCCCGACGTGATGTCGCGTTACGGGACGGACCGGCCCGATACGCGCATTCAGCTCGAGATCGTGGATGTCTCCGACTTGGTGGCGGGCTCCGGTTTCAAAGTCTTCTCCGGCGCGCTCGAGGCGGGAGGCGTGGTGCGGGCGCTGCCGATTTCGCAGGCGGGCTCGCTCTCGCGCAGCGACCTAGACCGACTGGTGGCGCAGGCGCAGGAGTGGGGAGCCAAGGGACTGGCCTGGGTCCGGGTGGCGCCCGATGGGGCCTGGCAGTCGCCCATCGCAAAGTTCCTGAGTGATGAGGAACGCGCTCAGATCAGCGAGCGTGCGGGTCTCGAGCCCGGCCACCTGCTGCTCTTCGCCGCCGATCGAGAGGCTTTGGTGTGCGAGATCCTGGGACGACTGCGGGTACAGTTGGGAGAGCGCCTGGAGCGGCGGGACGGGCGCCCCTGGGATCCAATCTTCGTGCTCGACTTCCCGCTCTTCAAACAGAACGAGCAGGGTGAGCTCAGCTACATGCACATGCCGTTCGTGGCGCCGCAGGAGGAGGACATCGAGCTGCTGAAGACGGACCCGCTCAAGGTGCGCGCTACCCACTATGATCTGGTCATCGACGGGATCGAGATGGGCTCGGGCAGCCTGCGCAACCATCGTGCCGACGTGCAGCTCCAGATTCTGGAAACTCTGGGCTACTCGGAGAAGGAGGCGCGTGAGCATTTCGGATTCCTGCTGGACGCGCTGGAGATGGGGGCACCCCCGCACGGCGGCTTCGCCTTCGGCTTCGACCGGCTCTGCCTGCTGCTGGCGGGAGGCGAGAGCCTGCGCGATGTGATCGCCTTTCCCAAGACCCAGCGCGCCCAGGATCTCTACCTCCAGTGCCCCAGCCCCGTCTCGGCCCAGCAGCTGGAGGAGCTGGCGCTGCGCGTGCGCCGTGGGCGCGGCTCGGAGGAAAAGTGAGAGCGAGAGCGGTTGCCCTGGCTCTGGTCGCGTGTGCGCTGGTCGCGGGAAGCGAGCGGCCCGAGGTCTTCGAGCACGTGGTGCAGCCGGGGGAAACGCTCTCCTCGATCTCGGCTCAGCCGGACGTCTACGCGGATCCGTACCTGTGGCCGGTCATCTACCGCTTCAACCGCGACCAAATCCAAAACCCGGCCGTTATCTATCCCAACCAGCGCCTGCAGATCCCGATCCACGTGGACCTCGAAACCCGCCGCAGGACGCGGGCCGAAGCCGGGGCCAGCGAGGACTAGTGGTCGACACTAAGAGCCTGGCGTGAGAGTCAAGGCCGCGATCTCTTGGGAGCCGGAGCGTCCGCTGGAGATCGATGAGATCGATCTCGAGGGTCCGCATGAGGGGGAGTGCCTGGTGCGGCTGGCGGCGACGGGCGTCTGCCATACCGACGCCTACACCCTGAGCGGACGCGATCCATCGGGGCTCTTTCCGGTCGTGCTGGGTCATGAAGGCGCTGGCATCGTAGAGGATGTGGGAGCGGGCGTGAGCTCGCTCGAGCCCGGGGATCATGTCATCCCGCTTTACATACCCGAGTGTCGAGGGTGCAAGTTCTGTCTCTCGGGCAGGACCAACCTGTGTGGAGCGATCATCGCGACCCAGGGTCAAGGTTTGATGCCGGACGGCACCAGCCGCCTCTCGCATGACGGCCGCATGTTGCACCACTACATGGGCACCTCGACGTTCGCCACGCATACGGTGGTGCCGGAGATCGCGCTGGCGAAGATCCGCCGGGACGCGCCGCTCGACAAGGTCTGCCTGCTGGGCTGCGGAATCACGACCGGCATCGGCGCGGTGCTGAACACGGCCAAGGTGGAGGCGGGTTCCAGCGTGGCTGTCTTCGGTCTGGGCGGCGTCGGGCTCTCCGTGATTCAGGGTGCGGTGATGGCCGGCGCCGAGCGCATCCTCGCGCTCGATACGAACCCGCGCAGGTTCGACCTCGCGTCCAAGCTGGGCGCGACCGACACCCTCAATCCCGGGGACGTGTCCGACGTGGCCGAGGCCATCGTGGAGATGACCGATGGGGGGGTGGACTATTCCTTCGAGTGCATCGGAAGTGTCGAGGTGATGGGTCAGGCGCTGGCTTGCACGCACAAGGGCTGGGGCCAGGCCGTCATCATCGGGGTGGCGGGCGCGGGGGAGGAGATCCACGCTCGACCCTTCTTGCTCGTAACCGGGCGGCGCTGGAGCGGGAGCGCCTTCGGCGGCACGCGCGGCCGCGCTCAGTTGCCACAGTATGTGGACCGCTACGTCGCGGGCCGGATCAAGATCGACGAGTTGGTGACGGGGGTGCTGCCGCTCGAGGAGATCAACACCGCCTTCGACCTGATGCACCGTGGTGAGGCCATCCGCACGGTGATCAAGTACTAGCCTGGACTTCTCACCCGGTGGCCTACTGCGGCCGCCAATTGCACGCCATCTCGGCCCGTGCTCGGCCTCGGCTCCTCAACGGATTGTCCAATACGTTTCCGGTGCCTCGGCCTGTGCGCGGCCCGATCTGACGCACACTTGGCGCCCTCGCTACGGCAACCCGGTGAGAAGTCCAGGCTAGGAGAGAATCTCCTCCAGGTCAGCCAGGATCTTCTCGGGCGGGTGCTCGAGCCCGATGTAGCGACGCGCGATCCGGCCCTCGGGATCGATCAGAAAGGTCACGACCACGTGGGCGAGCGTGCCGTTCTGCTCGCGAGTGGTGCCGATGTGGTAATCCGTGAGCACCTTCTGGACGGCCTCGGTGCTTCCGGTGAGGAAGGACCAGCGCTCCAGATTCGCCCCGCGCGCCTCGCCGTACGCGCGCAGCCGCTTGGGCGTGTCGTAGATCGGATCGATCGAGACCGACACCAGGTGGGTCCGGCGCGCGATTGCGGGCGGAAGCCGAAGCTGCAGCTCGGCGTGCGCTGCGGTCAGGATTGGACACGGGCCTTTACAGCGGGTGAAGACGAAGTCGAGCAGCACGGCCGAACCGCGCAGGTCCGAGAGTGAGAAGCGGTTGCCCCGATGGTCGATGAGCTCGAAATCCGGCGCCACATCCAGTGGGAATTGCTCGGGACCGGCCGAGACCGACGCCCTGCCGTGCTCGTGCAGGACCTCGATCGCCGTGATTCTGAGGCTCGTAGCGCTGCGCTCGAGCTCGAACTTCACGTGCATGCCCGGCTCGATCCCCTGCATGAGCTCCTTTGAAGCCACATCGAAGTTCATCGTCATGGCCGGCATGAAGCCGGCGATGTCGTCGTGCTCGATCTGAAGCTGCAAGTGCGCAGCGTCCACCTCGTGCACGATGCCCGTGACCCCGTAGGTGTCTTCGGCCTCCAACCCGCAAGCGATCAGCAGCAGCACACAAGCACAGATCCAGCTTCGTCGCATTAGGTCCCCTTTCTCGTCCAGAACAGCGTAGCCTCTGGCAGCGTTTCTCAGTAGCCCAGAATGCGCTCACTGAGATAGGCAGCGAGCTGGTCGAGCCCGAGCCGCTCCTGCTCGGTGCTGTCGCGCTCGCGCACGGTGACTTTGTGGTCCTGCTCGGAGTCGAAGTCGTAGGTCACGCAGTAGGGCGTGCCGATCTCGTCCTGCCGCCGATAGCGCCGGCCGATGGCGCCGGTGGCATCGAAGACGGTGTGAAAGCGCCGCCTGAGGTCGACCGCGATGCGCCGCGTGGGCTCCGAGAGCTTTTTCGAGAGAGGAAGGACGGCCACCTTTACGGGAGCGAGCGCCGGGGATAGGCGCAGCAGCGTGCGCGCCTCGCTGCCCACCTCGTCCTCTGTATACGCGCTCGAGAGAACGGCCAGAAGACAGCGGTCCACCCCGACCGAGGTCTCGATCACGTAGGGGGTATAGCGCTCCTTGCTGTCGGGATCCGTGTATGTCAGCTCCTTCCCGGAGTGTTTGGAGTGGGCTTTGAGATCGTAGTCGGTACGGTTGTGGATGCCCTCGAGCTCCCGCCAGCCGAAAGGGAACTCGAACTCGATGTCGAAGGCCTCAGCGGCATAGTGTGGCCGCTCGTCATCGCCGTGCTCGTGCCAGCGCAGCTTATCGGGCTGAATTCCGATCCCCTGGTGCCAGCGCATGCGCAGCTCGCGCCATTCTTCGAACCAGCGCCCGGCGTCTTTGGGATGGGTGAAGAACTCCATCTCCATCTGCTCGAACTCGCGCGAGCGAAAGATGAAGTTGCGTGGATTGATCTCGTTGCGGAAGGCTTTTCCGACCTGCGCAATTCCGAAGGGCGGGCGCTGTCGGCTGGATTGCATCACCCGTTTGAAGTCGAGAAAGATGGACTGGCAGGTCTCGGCGCGCAGGTACGCGGTCGCCGACGCATCCTCCGTTGCTCCCACGGACGTCTTCAACATCAGATTGAACTGACGTGGCTCGGTCAGGTCGTGCTTCCCGTCCTTGCTCTCGGAGCAGCGATCCTCGGCGTCGATCTGGTCCGCCCGGAAGCGATGCTTGCAGAGACGGCAATCCACCATGGGATCGTGGAAGTTCGCCACATGGCCCGACGCCACCCAGGTCTCCGGGTGCGCAATGATGGAGGAGTCGAGACCGACCACGTCCTCACGCTCTCGCACCACCTGCTGCCACCAGGCCGCCTTGATGTTGTTGCGCAGCTCACAGCCGAGTGGCCCGTAGTCCCAGAAGCCGTTGATGCCCCCGTAGATCTCGCTCGAGGGATAGATGAATCCTCGGCGCAGGCACAGCGATACCAGCTTTTCCATCAGATCCATGGGCAGCTCCTAGGCGATGAGGGGACTCGGTCCGCCGGGAAAGCTGCACTTATGGGTCCGTGGGTGTCAACCGTCCCGGACCTGCCTGGTACACTCCCGCCCGATGCGCGCGATGGTGCTGAAGCAGCCGGCGCCGGTGGAGTCGTCGCCGCTCACCCTGGAGGAGGTGCCTGAGCCACAGCCAGGCCCGGGCGAGATCGTGATCGCGATATCCGTGTGCGGGGTCTGCCGCACCGACCTCCACCTGGTGGAGGGGGAGCTGGCGCCCGTGCGGGAACGGGTCATACCGGGCCACCAGGTCGTCGGACGCGTGCTGCGACGTGGCCGCGCGGCCGAGCGCTTCCCCGAGGGTGCGCGCGTGGGCGTGACCTGGCTCCACCGGACCTGCGGCGGCTGTACGCACTGCCGCGAGGGACGGGAGAATCTGTGCCGCGCGGCCAGCTTTACCGGCTGGCACCACGACGGGGGCTACGCGGACGCGATCCGGGTGCCTGAGGCGTTTGCGTACCCCATCCCGGAGATCTTCGATGACGTCGATGCGGCGCCCCTGCTCTGTGCCGGGGTGATCGGCTTCCGGGCGCTGCGTCGCTCCGGCATCGCCCCGGGCGGTCGTCTAGGTCTCTACGGCTTCGGGTCCTCGGCGCACATCGCGCTCCAGCTGGCCCGCCACTGGGACTGTGAGGTCTTCGTATGCACGCGTGGCGACGAGCACCGGCAGCTGGCGCGCCGGCTCGGGGCGCGCTGGACGGGTGGGGCGCAGGAGGCGCCGCCGGAGCCGCTGGATGCGGCCATCCTGTTCGCACCCGCCGGAGAGCTGGTGCCATCGGCGCTGCGGGCCTTGCGCCCGGGTGGCACGCTGGCCTGCGCAGGCATCTACATGAGCGCTGTGCCCGACCTCAGCTACGCCGAGCATCTGTTCGAGGAGCGCAGCCTGACCAGCGTAACGGCTCATACGCGGCGTGACGCTGAGCAGCTGCTCGCCCTCGCGGCGGAGATTCCGCTGCGGCCGGAGACCACCCGCTTCCCGCTCGAACGTGCGAACGAGGCGCTGCAGCAGCTCAAGCGCGATCAGATCAATGGCTCCGCCGTGCTAACGCTCGGAGTAGCCTAGCTCGCGCGCGACGTACTCCACCTCGGACATCACGCGCAGCAGGTTCTCACCCAGGACCTTGCGTACGGTCTCCGCCGAGTGGCCGCGCCGGAGTAGCCCCAGGGTGAGCGCGGGCAGGTGGCTCACATCCTCCATCCCGATGGGCATGCTGGGGACGCCGTCCCAGTCGGCGCCGATGCCCACGTGGTCGGGGCCGGCCACACGGATCGCGTGGTCGAAGTGGTCGAGCAGTATGTCGAGCGGGACGGACGGAAAGGGATGTTGGGCATAGAACGCCTGAAGCGCTCGTGCGCCCTTCGCCGGCTCGAGTTTGAAGCGACTGCGTAGAGGGATCAGATCGTCGCGCAGCACGAGCTTGTGGGCGCGCGTTGCCTCATTCGCGTCCTGGTCGAGATAGGCAGGATAGAAGTTGAGCATGATCACACCGCCTTTGGACGCGATCGCTTGCAACATGGGGTCCGGCAGGTTCCGTGGGTGGTTGGCGAGGGCACGGCACGAGGAGTGAGACGCGATCATGGGGGCACGGCTCGCGCGCAGCACGTCCACCAGGGTTTGATCCGAGACGTGTGAGACGTCCACCATCATTCCCAGCTGATTCATGGCGTGTACGACCTGCTTACCAAAACGGGTCAGGCCGAGATGCACGGGCGCGGGGGTGGTATCGGTCCCGGAGGAGTCGGCCCAGTTGGTGTGGAAGGAGTGGGTGAGCGTCATGTAGCGTACCCCCCGCCGATAGAAGCCGCGCAGGGCCGGGAGGCTGTCTTCGATGATGTGGCCACCCTCGAGGCCCATCAGGCTCGCGATCTTGCCTTCAGCCACGATGCGGCGAATCCCCGCTACGTCCTGAGCCAGCTCGAGCTGGTCCGGATGCTGCTCGAGCATGCGGTAGACGGCGTCGATGCGCTTGAGCGCCTTGCGGATGGTACGCCCGGGTCCCTCGGTCTTGCCGATGTAGATGGACCAGAACTGGACGTCCAGACCCCCTTCGCGCATACGCGGCAGATCCATGTGGCCCAGGGCGTGACGCCGATCGAAGCGCCAGTTCGGGTCCTCGAAGAGCGGTGTGGTGTCGGAGTGTGTGTCGACCACGATTGCGCTGCGGTGCAGGCTCAGCGCCTCGGCCTCGAGCTCGTCCTGCCCGGGAGAGCAGGCGAGCAGCCCGCCGATCAGCAGCAGAGTTCCGGTGCGCGCCGCTCGCATGCTGTCCTCCCGAGTGTGGCTTCGGGTATTATGACGCGCAGGTGGGCCGGAGCGGCCCTTGTGGCGATATTACGGCGGATGGGCTGGAATTTCGGAGACATCTTCGATGCGGTGGGCGAGGTGGTTCCGGCCGATCGTCCGGCGCTGATCCACGGGCAGCGCAGCCTCGACTGGGGCGAGCTCACGCGCCGCTCGAACAACCTGGCGGAACAGCTTCGGGCGCGTGGCGCGCGGCCGGACGACAAGCTCGCCATCTACATGCGCAACCGCCCGGAGTACTCCGAAGGGCTGATGGCCGGCATCAAAGCGCGGCTGGTGCAGGTCAACATCAACTTCCGCTACCTCGACGACGAGCTGCACTACATCCTGGACAACTCGGACGCCCGCTTCGTGATCTTTGCCGGCGAGTTCGCGGATCGCCTGGCGAAGCTGCGCGACCGCCTGCCGCAGGTCGTGAGCTACATCCAGGTGGACGATGGCTCACCCGTGGCGCCCTTCGCGGAGGCCTACGAGGAGCTCGCGAACGCCGGCACGGGCGAGCCGCTCGACATCCAGCGCTCCCCGGACGACCTCTTGCTGCTCTACACCGGCGGCACGACCGGTATGCCCAAAGGCGTGATGTGGCGCGCCGGAGATCTCTGGGAGGCGATGCGCCGCGGCGGGAACATCTTCAACAACAACGCGATGCCCTCCTCGCTGGACGAGCACCGCGAGAACCTGCGGCTCGGAACCGGCGTACGTCAGCTCCCGGCCTGCCCGATCATGCACGGGACGGGGCTCTTCACCGCCATGGGCGCGCTGGCGGGGGGCGGCACGCTGGTAACCCTGGAATCGCAGAACTTCGACCCGCACGAGCTCTGGGCCGCGGTCGAGCGCCAGCGGGTGCAGTCGATCGTGATCGTGGGCGATGCCTTCGCCAAGCCTCTGCTGCGGGCGCTGGACGAACGGTCCGGCGCCTACGATCTGAGCTCGCTCTTGCAGATCATCTCCTCGGGCGTGATGTGGAGCCCCGAGGTGAAGCAGGGACTGCTCAAGCACAGCCAGCGGCTGATCCTGGTGGATGCTTTCGGGTCTTCGGAGGCGATTGGCTTCGGGACCTCCGTCACGACCGCACGGGGGGTATCCCGCGGCGCACGCTTCCAGATCGGTGAGAACTGCAAGGTGTTCAGTGAGGACGGGCGCGAGATCGAGCCGGGCAGCGGCGAGCCCGGCCTCGTCGCACGCTGCGGACCCATCCCGCAGGGCTACTACAAGGATCCGGAGCAGACCGCCCGCACCTTCCCCGTGATCAACGGCGTCCGCTACTCCATCCCCGGTGACTGGTGCCTGGTCGAGGCGGACGGAACGCTCAACCTGCTGGGCCGCGGCAGTGTCTGCATCAATACGGGCGGGGAGAAAGTCTACCCCGAGGAGGTGGAAGAGGCCCTGAAGACCCATCCCGACGTGGAGGACGCCGTGGTCGTGGGGGTGCCGGACGAGCAGTGGGGTCAGGCCGTGACTGGCGTGGTGGAGCTGCGAGGAGCGGCCGAGCTGGACGAGGCGGGGCTGAGGCAGCACGTACGCGGCCAGCTGGCTGGCTTCAAGGTTCCCAAGCGGATCCTGGCCGTGGCCTCCGTGGGCCGGGCGGTTAACGGCAAGGCGGACTACGCGGGGATTCAGGCCCTCGCGCTGGAGCGTCTGAAGGACTAGCGCGGGTACTACCCGGGTAGCGGCCGGCAGAGCCGGCCTGCCGGGACGGCGCCCGACTTCGTACGCGTCTGGGTGTGGTGCCTCGCTGCGTCGCTTCGCGCACTGCTAGGCAGCCCTTGCGGGGCTTGCAAGTCTTGGGTCGGGCTCCTGAGGCCTAGATCCGTTCCAGGATGGTGGCGCTGCCGAGGCCGCCGCCACAGCACATGGTGATTAGCCCGTAGCGGCGCTGAATGCGCTCCAGCTCGTGTAGCGCGGTCGTGATCAGGCGTGCGCCGGTGGCGCCCGTGGGATGCCCGAGCGCGATCGCACCGCCGTTGGGATTGACCCGGCCCTCGACCGGCCCGGTGGCCTGGATCCAGGCCAGCACGACCGAGGCGAAGGCCTCGTTCACCTCGTAGACGTCCATCTCCTCGATCTTGAGCCCTGAGCGCTCGAGCACCCGGGTGGTGGCTGGGATCGGGCCCGTGAGCATGCTGACCGGGTCCACTCCCACCAGGGTGGTGGTCACGATCCGGGCGCGGGGCCTCACGCCCAGCTTGCGCAGTCCGTCCTCAGAGGCCAGCAGCACGGCTGCCGCGCCATCGGTCACCTGTGAGGCGCTGCCGGCCGTGTGAACGCCGCCCTCGCGCACGGGCTTGAGCTGGGCCAGCTGCTCGAGAGAGGTCTGGCGCAGGCCCTCGTCCCGCCCGACCCGCCGGACCTCGCCCGTGGGCTCGCCCTGGTCGTTCAGAACAGGCGCCTCCAGGGCCACCACCTCGCGCTCGAAGCGGCCCTCGGCCCAGGCCCGCTGGGCCAGCTCCTGGCTGCGCAGTCCGAAGCGGTCGGTGTCCTCGCGCGTGATGCCGAACTCCTCGGCGATCATCTCCGCAGCGTCGAACTGTGACTTGATGGCGTAGAGCTCGGCGTAGCTGGGGGGCAGGGGATGACCACCCTGGATGTTGGCGCCCAGCGGCACCCGGCTCATCATCTCGACCCCACAGGCCAGGACCACGTCCTCGAGGCCCGCGCCGACCAGGCCGGTCGCCAGCGAGGTCGCCTGCTGACTCGACCCACACTGGCTGTCGACGGTGGTGGCCGCGACCTCGAGGGGCAGCCCCTGGGAGAGCCAGGCGGTGCGCGCGATGTTGTAAGCCTGGTCCCCGACCTGGGAGACGCAGCCCCCCAGCACCTGATCGACCTGGCCGGGGTCGACCCCCGAGCGCTCCAGCACGGCGCTCTGGATCTCGCCCAGCAGATCGGCGGGATGGAGCCCAGAGAGCTTGCCCCCGCGCCGCCCGAGTGGCGACCGCGCTGCTCCAATGATGTAGACTTGACGCATAAAGTGAGCTCTTTCCGCGAGGCGCGCCCACCTTTCCGAGCGATCCGAACGCGGTTCTGTGAACGCCGGGTAACGTCGAGTTTACCATGGAGTCCCCGGGGGCTCGCGTAGCAGGTCCGAAGCTAGGGTCATACGGTTTTTGCAGTTGAGTTCGACACAGACGCGAACCGGGACGGGAAACGGAGTGGAGCGAGCGAGCAACTCGGAGGGCGCTGGTAGCGGGTCCAAGCCGGTCCCGGCCGTGGAAGAGCTCGAGTCCGTCGTCATCCGTTTCGTGGGCGATTCGGGCGATGGCATGCAGCTCACGGGAGCCGAGTTCACGCGGGCCGCGGCGCTGGGCGGAAACGACCTGGCCACCTACCCCGACTTCCCGGCGGAGATCCGCGCGCCCGCGGGCAGCCTGGCGGGCGTCTCCGGCTTCCAGCTGCAGTTCGCGAGCGGCGCGATCTTTACCGCCGGCGATGCTCCAGACGTGCTGGTCGTGATGAACCCAGCTGCGCTCAAGACCAACCTGGCGGCGCTCGAGCCCGGTGGCATGCTGCTGCTCGATGCGGGTGCCTTCAAGCCCAAGAACCTTGAGCTGGCCGGCTACGAGCAGAGTCCGCTGGACGACGGCAGCCTGGCCAACTATCGCCTGGTCAGCGTGGACTTCTCCAAGCAGGTTGCGACCGCACTCCAAGGGAGCGGGCTCTCGACCAAGGAGGTTCAGCGCACGCGAAACTTCTTCGTGTTAGGGCTGCTCTTTTGGCTCTATCAGAGACCGACGAAGCCCGAGATCGACGCCATTCGACGTCGCTTCGTGCGCCGCGCCGAGATCGCCGACGCCAATATCAAGGTCTTTGAGATCGGCTACCATTTCGGCGAGACAGCCGAGCTCTTCCAGACCCGCTATCGCGTGCCCTCCGCCAAGCTCGCGAAGGGACACTACCGGAACGTCACCGGCAACGAGGCGACCGCGCTCGGCATCGTTGCGGCCGGGCAACTGGCGGGGCGCCCCGTGTTCTATGCCAGCTATCCCATTACCCCGGCCTCCGAGATCCTGCACAACCTGGCTGGGCTCGTGCGCTACGGCGTGACGGTATTTCAGGCCGAAGACGAGATCGCCGCGGTGACCTCGGCCATCGGTGCGTCCTTCGGCGGTTCGATCGCCGTCACGGGCACCTCCGGTCCCGGCTTCGTGCTCAAGCAGGAGGGAATTGGTCTTGCGGTTGCGACCGAGCTGCCGCTGGTCATCATAAACGTGCAGCGGGCGGGTCCTTCGACGGGCATGCCGACCAAGCCCGAGCAAGCCGACCTGCTGCTGACCCTGTTCGGGCGCAACAGCGAGTCGCCGGTCGCGGTGCTGGCGCCGGCTACTCCGGTCGAGTGCTTCGAGATGACGATCGAGGCGGTGCGCCTGGCCACCGAGCACATGTGTCCGGTGGTGCTGCTCTCCGACGGCTCGCTCGCCAACGGCTCCGAGCCCTGGCTCCTGCCCGACCTGGCCGAGCTCAAGCCGATGCGGCTGGTCTATCGCACCGACCCGGAGGGCTTCGCTCCCTACCTACGTAATCCCGAGACTCTGGCCCGCCCCTGGGCGCTTCCCGGCACGCCCGGTCTCGAGCACCGCATCGGTGGCCTGGAGAAGGAGGATGTCAGCGGCAGCGTCTCGTACGACCCCATAAACCACGAACACATGGTGAGGACCCGCCAGGCCAAGGTCGACCGCATCGCACGGGGGCTGCCGCCGGCCGAGGTGTTCGGCGGCGAGGAGGGGGGCCTGTTGCTCGTCGGCTGGGGCGGCACCTACGGTGCGCTGCACGAGGCGACGCGCACGCTGCGTGCAGAAGGTTGCGCGGTCAGTCATTTGCACCTGCGCTACCTGAACCCGCTGCAATCCAACGTGGGTGAGATCCTGAAGGCGTTCGAGCAGGTGCTGGTGGCGGAGCTCAACTGCGGCCAGCTCTCCATGCTGCTGCGAGATCGCTTCCTGGTCGATGCGAAGCGCCTCAACAAGGTGCAGGGGCAGCCCTTCCAGGTACGCGAGATCGTGAGCGCGGCGCGAGCCTTGCTGCCTAAAGGCGTGCTGCGGGAGCTGCGCGCGTGAGCATGGAGCCGATCAGCCTGACACGCCGCGACTTCGTCAGCAAGGAGGCAGTGCGCTGGTGCCCCGGCTGCGGCGACTACGCCATCCTGGCGCAGATGCAGCGAGTGATGCCCGAGCTCGGCGTGGCGCGGGAGAAGATCGTGTTCATCTCGGGTATCGGCTGTGCCTCGCGCTTCCCCTACTACATGAACACCTACGGCTTTCACACCATCCATGGGCGCGCGCCCGCCGTTGCCACTGGACTCAGGCTGGCACGCCCGGATCTGTCGGTGTGGGTGGTGACGGGAGACGGCGACGCCCTCTCGATCGGCGGCAACCACCTGATCCAGACGCTGCGCCGCAACCTCGACATCAAGATCCTGCTCTTCAACAACCGTGTCTACGGTCTCACGAAGGGGCAGTTCTCACCGACCGCTCAGAAGGGCATGCGCACCAAGTCCTCGCCCGATGGCACCGTCGCGCGACCCTTCCACACACTCGCCCTGGCCCTCGGTGCCGAGGCGACCTTTGTCGCCCGCACGGTGGATACGGAGGTGCAGCACCTGCAGGAGATGATCCGCCGCATGGCCAACCACAAGGGCACGTCGCTGCTCGAGATCTACCAGAACTGCCCGGTCTTCAACGACGGGGCGTTCGAGGACCTCAAGGACCGCAAGCTCAAGTCGGACCATCTGCTCGTGCTCGAGCAGGGCCAGACCCTGCGCTACGGCGCCAAGCAGGAGCGCGTGATTAAGCTGAACCCGATGGAGGCGCGCCTCTTTGCCGGCAAGGTCGGCGAGGACGACGGAGGCGTGGAGGTGGTGCACAACGAGCGCGCTGCGGACCCGACGCTGGCCACGCTGCTCTCGCGCCTCGAGGGTCCCGAGTTCCCGACTCCCATCGGCGTGCTGCGCGCGGTTGAGGAGCCGACCTTCGAGGAGCAAACGCACGCTCTGGCCGAGGCCCAGCGCACCCGGCTCGGCAAGGGCAGCCTGGGCGAGCTGCTCTTCGGCGGCGAACGCTGGGACGTGAGCTAGCGAGTACTAGCGGGT
>SMWZ01000166.1 GCA_004356455.1 Deltaproteobacteria bacterium | reverse complement strand
GCGTTGTTGTCGCCGGCCTGGGCCTTGGCGACCTTGGCCGCGCCCTTGTTGATGTTGTTAATACACTTCTGATCCGGCTTCTTGGGGATCTGCGCGCTCGCGACCCCGGAGAACGTGAGCAGGGCCGTGCACATTCCTGCGATGATGAAGGCGAATCCTTGGGACTGAACCCGTGCTTGCATGACGATCTCCTCATCCAGCGAAGGTTCGAAAGCCTTGCGCGGTAATGTTCGGGCGTCGAACGCATGGAGGACGCAGGGGCCGCGGCGCTGAATCCAGAGAGGCTGTCTCAGAAAACCTGTTCCGGAACCTGGTCTCCTCGAACACCCCCATTCTGACACTCGATGGCGGTGGCATGTCAAGCAGAATCCGGGCCTGTACAAGAGGGAGATCGCTGCTGGCGTCTACGTCGAGCCAGCGCCCGAGCCTCGAGCAGCGGGATGATAGACTGCGAGCGGCCATGACCGAGATCGCATTCGCTTCGGCCACGGAGCTCGCAGGCGCGGTCCGCAGCCGCGAGCTCTCGCCCGTCGAGATCGCGCAGGCGCTGCTGCGGCGCATCGATGAGGTTAATCCGACCGTCAATGCCTACGTCCACGTCGATCACGAGGCGGTGCTAGCGCGGGCGCGCGAGCTCGAGGCTGCCATCACCCGTGGGGACTCGCTCGGGCCTCTGCACGGTGTGCCGTACTCGATCAAGGACCTGACCGCGGTGGCGGGCCTGCCCATGACCTGGGGCCTGGTGCCGCTGAAGAACCAGGTGCCCGAGACCTCCGCCACCATTGTGACGCGCCTCGAGGCGGCCGGCGGTCTGCTGCTCGGGAAGACCAACACGCCTGAGGCGGGCTACTGCGGCGTGACGGACAACCATCTCTTCGGTCCCACGCAGAACCCGTGGAAGCTCGGGCGCATCGCGGGCGGATCGAGCGGCGGCGCGGCGGCCGCCGTGGCCGCCGGTCTGGGACCTCTGGCCGAGGGCAGTGACGGCGCCGGCTCGGTGCGCATCCCCGCCAGCTGCTGTGGCGTGTACGCCTTAAAGCCCTCGCTGGGTCGTATCCCCATAACCATCGGCGCGAACCGTTTCGGTACCTACGTTCAGCACGGACCCATCACCCGCACGGTTGAGGACGCGGCACTCATGCTCGCGGTGACGGAGGGCTTCGACCCGAGTGATCCCGTCTCGCTGCCGATCTCGGGGGGCGACTACCTGCAGGAGATTCGCGGCGACATCCGCGGCTGGCGCGTAGCCTGGTCGCCGGATCTCGGCTTCGCCGAGGTCGATCCCGAGATCACCGCCATCTGCCATGACGCCGTGCGTGCCTTCGAGGAGCTCGGCTGCTCGATCAAGGAGTCTCATCCAGGCTGGGATAACCCCGAGGACGCCATGTGGAAAGGCATCTGGCTCCCCACGTATGCGTTCGCCGCCCCTCTGCTCGACCGCAAGGTCTGGGCGGGCAAGGTGGACGAACACCTGATGGACATCGCCGAGGAGGGAGCCCGGGTGACGGCACTCGAGATCTCGAACGCCAATCTCTTCCGTGGCCGGATGTGGGACCGCTTCGTCGCCTGGTTCGAGGACTTCGACCTGCTGCTCTGTCCCACTCTCTGCTGCGAGCCCTTCGAGAATGGTCGCTTCGCTCCAGCGCGTCTGGAGGGTCAGCCCCTGAGCCGTCAGCTGCTGGGCTGGCTGCTCACCTATCCCTTCAACATGGTGTCGAGCAGCCCGGTCGCCAGCGTGCCCTGCGGCTTCACGCGCAACGGGCTTCCGGTGGGCCTCCAGATCGTCGGACGACCGCGCGCCGACGCCGCGGTACTGCGCGCATCGGCCAGCTTCGAGCGGGCGCGCCCCTGGGCCCGCCGGCGCCCTCCACTCTGAGCGGGGGTCCGGTTACTTTCTAGCGTGCATACTCCGGGCACTGCGACCGGAGTGTGTAGGTGTCGCGCCCATGGATACGGCAGGCCACGACCGGGTCGGCGCGCCGACCTGCAGCGCTCCCGTCCATGGGTTCGGTCTTCGTGCGGCTGGAGCGCTTGGGGCGGCGCCATTTGGGCTGGGCCTTGGCGTACTTCTGAGCGACGACCTCGAATTTGGGGGTCATCATCATCTTTCCATTGACATCCACCACAGGCAAACCGTATTTGCGCGTATTCAAATGCGCTGCCTTCATCCTGGGGTGCAGTTCCGCTTTGACGGCGGGGTCATCAGCGTTTTTGTAGGTGTACGGAATCCCGGCGCGGCCGAGGTCCGCCAGCATCCGCTTGGTGATGCCGGAGGCGTCTCGACCGTAGACCATGACGTAGGGGGAGTCGCGTAGCGGCTCCGGGCCCATCCGGAGAAACGACGGGAGCTCGCCCCAGCGGTAGAATGCCGCGCCGATGACCGCAACCAGAAGAAGTAGCTTCACTCTTCCCTTATCGACACGCAGCTGGGTGATCCTGATCCGCTGGTGGCGTTGCAGCGACTTGCGCATCGGTTGCGTACGCGATGTCCTACGTCATCAGGTCGGGAGCCCTCCCGCGAGTCAGCCGGCTACGACGCTGGCCGTCGCCAGCACGATCCAGCGCGCGTAGGGCCGTGCGGGATCCCATAGGGAGGCCGCGAGGCCCAGGACCAGCAGCATGTCGATCGTCCAGGAGAAGTCACGCTCCAGCAGGAACAGCGCCCACTTCTCATCTAATGCGGGCCACAGGAGTGGCACCGCTAGGTGTGCGAACGGATCCATGCGCTGAGCTGCAGCTTAGACGGCCTAGGACGATGGGATGGAGGCTTCCACGGCGACCGGGATCGCGGCCATGCGCGGGATGCCCGTGATCGGGTCGTACTCGTTGTCGACGCGCGTGAGGCGCCCGGTGTTCGCGCCCACCTGCCGGGGATCGTCGTCTTCGTCGGGGTTGGCGCCGAAGGCGTGGCTCATCGAGATCACCCCGGGACGCAGATCGCGCTCTGCCTCCACCACCCCTCGGATGCTGTCGTGCGGCGAGCGGATGGTGACCGTGTCTCCGCTCTTGAGGCCCAGCCGCGCCAGATCCTTGGGGTTCATGAAGGCCGGGTTATAGGGCTTACGCCGCGCCACCCTGGGGTTCGTGCGAAAAGACGAGTTGAGGAACTGGTACGAGCGGCGCGATACGAGCAGGAAGGGATAGCCCGGGTTACGTTGACGCGCCTCGAAGTCCTCAGCCCGAACCTGCGTGAGCTCCTGCATCATGTACGCGTTCCCGACGTCGAGCCGGTACTCGCAGTCTTCGTCGCGCGGCTGCACCACCTCGTTGACCTCATCGAAGACGTGTCCGTGCGGGTACTGCTTGACCTCGCTCAGTGGAATGCGCGAGTTTCGGCACATGATCTCGTAGATGTCATCGGTGGTCGGCTTGTTCTGCATGTCGAGCGGAATGACCTGCGGCGGGCTCTCGATGTGCCGGCCCCAGCCGTAGAAGTTCACCCATTGCAGCTCGAGCCCCATGCGCTGTGCGAGCCCGTAGAAGAGCTCCCAGTCCTCGATCACGTCGGAACCCTCCGGCGGGTCCAAGAGCTTGGGAGTGTACTGCGCGTAGGGGTCGTCGAAGCCGAGCCCGGGGCCGAAATACTTGATGCCCTCGGCCGTCTGCGTCATCCCCGGGGTCTCGAAGGTGAGGCGCGGCGCGATCACGTAGTGTGCGAGCCGCGCGGTGGCCGACATCTCGATGTCGAGCGTGACCAGCAGCTCGAGCTTTTTCAGCGCTTCGAAGCTGCGGCGCTGGTCGGGCCATGCCATCATGGGATTGCTGCCGACGCAGAAGAGCGCCTTCACCTGGCCCTTGCCCTCGAGCAGAATCTCGTCAGCCAAAGCCGCCGTGGGCAGGCCGGGGGTGGTGTTGGTGAGGCCACGCACGCGTAGCTTCTCGCCGTAGCCCCAGGCCTTGTATGGGGGGTAAGGCTGGGCCTTGCCAGTGTACGGCTGGAGCAGCACGTTGGGGCTGCGCAGCTTCTCGCCCGCCCGCACCCAGTAGCCGCAGACCGAGTTCAAGCACAGCGCGAGGTAGGAGGTCAGGTTGCCGCGCGTCGGAAAGCTCGAGCCCGTGCCCGTGGTCACGCCGCCGCGCTTTGCGCGTGCCAGCACGCGTGCGGCCTCGACCAGTGGCTCTACGCGAACATCCGCGCGCCGCGCCACGTAGTCGGGCGTGAAGGGCTTGACCTGATCGGCCAGGCTCTCGAAGCCCTGCACGTTCTCCTCCACGAACTCCTTGTCGTAGAGACCCTCAGCGATGATCACGTGCAGTAGTCCCGCGAGCAGCGTCGGGTCCTCTCCCGGCCGCGCCTGCAGGTGAATGTGAGCCCGACGTACGCTCTCGGTGCGACGCGGATCGATCACGATCAGCTTGAGTCCGCGCTTGACCGCGTCTTTGAAGGCCTGTGCGGGGTTCTCGTTGAAGCCCCCGGCCTTCGAGATCACCGGATTGGTGCCCACCAGAAGCCAGGCGTGGGCCGAGTCGAAGGCCGGCTGCCCCGCGATCCAGCCGCCGTGCAGGGCCTGTGCGATCTGCTTTCCGGGTTGATCGATCGTGTTCGCGGTGAAGAACATGCGCGAGCCAATGGCGCGCAGCAGGGCATTGGCCATCCCACCCGAGGCCGGATAGGGCAGCGTGTTGGTGCCGATGTACATCGCCACCGAGCGCGGTCCGTGGCGTGATACCAGGCCCTGGAGCTTGGCCGCGATCTCGTCCAGCGCCTGCTCGCTCCCGATCGGTTCATGGCTTCCGTCGGCGCGGCGCTTCTGACTGTGGAGCAGTCGGTCCGCGTGGTTGTGCTGCTCCGGCAGCGCCCGCCCCTTGGGACAGGAGTAGCCGCGGTAGAGTGGCGCCTCGGGATCCCCCGTCACCTGGATCACCCGGCCCCCCTTGACCGTGACCAGGACCGGGCAGTGGGCCGTGCAGAGGCGACAGGTACTCGGGTGAATCTCGCTCACACAGGTCCCTCCCCGGTCACTATATCCGAAGCGCCCTCTTCTGGCGCCTCAAAAGTGTAGCTTGGTTTCTCTGGAGTGAAGTGGGAGAATCGCAGCGTGCGCTTGTCTCCTGCTCTGACGCCGGTCATCGCCGTTACCCTTGCAGCCTTTGCGCCGTCTGTGGAGGCTCATCCCGACATCGCGGAGAAGGAGGCCTTCATCGAGCAGGCGCTTCAGGAGAGCCCGGCGGACCCCACGCTGCATCTCCAGCGGGCTCTCATCCAGCGCCAACGGGCGCGCTGGGACGAGGCCGCGGCCTCGTACCTACGGGCCGCCGCCCTGGGAGCCGACCGCGACCAGGTGGGCGTAGCGCTGGCGCAGGTCTTCCTGGATGCGGGCTGGCCTAAGACGGCGGAGATGCAGGTGCAGCAGGTCCTGCAACGCAGGCCTGAGAACGCACAGGCGTTGATCACCCGGGCGCACGTGCGCCGGGCACTCGGAAAACCCCAGGACGCCGCCGCTGATTTCGAGCGCGGCGTCGGCCGTCTCGTTCATCCGGAGCCGGGCCTGGTGCAGCAGGCGATGAACGCGCAGCTGGCCGCCGGCCGTCCCGAGGTGGCGCTGCAGATCGCCGACGAGGCCATGCAGAAGATCGGTATCGTCGTCTCCGTCCAGCTGCCCGCGATCGAGATCGAGCTGGAGCTTGGCCGTCTCGAGGCGGCGCTCGCTCGCATCGACGCGCTGCTGCTGCAAGCGCCGCGGCACGAGCTGTGGCTGGCCCAGCGCGGCGAGATCCTGGAAGGGGCGGGCCGGGTTGCCGAGGCGCGGGCGACCTATGAGCACATACTCTCACTGATCCAGGAGCGACCGCCCAGGCGGCGGAGTGAGAAGATCGCGGCGCTGGAGCGCCGACTGAGGGCGAAGCTCATGCAAGCGGAAGTCAGCGAGGAGTGAGTCTCAGCGCTTGACGCCGCCGGTGCAGAAGGATATGCGGCACGGCGAGCAGCAGGGCGAACCCGCCATACAGCAGTGCCACGAAGAACATCCCGTCGCCAATCGGGTCGACCACGCCGACCACGGCGGGGAAGAGTGACGCCTTGATCAGAATCGCGAGGTTCGTGTTGCGGATCGTGACCTCGATGCCGATCGCAAGGCGGTCAGGCGCGGCCAGGCGGGCGACGCGGCTCGCGAGCAGAGCCGCCTGCTGTGAGCACAGCGCCAGCAGGAACATCGCGAGTGGCGCCAGCACGCCGTAGTCGCGCGGGTCGAGTCGGCCGGACCCGCCGGCCCCCAGCGCCATCACGCAGATCAGTCCCAGGCTGATGCGGATGCACCAGTGCGCGAAGCGCTCGCGTCCCTGGCCGAGTCGCGGGCCGAGCAGCATCCCGGCGCCGAGCGGGATGAGCAATGCGACTCCGATCTCGTAGGCCATGCGGCCGATGGGCAGCTCGAAGTCGGGTGGCAGATGGGCTCCGGCCAGCAGGTGCAACAGGAGCGGTGTGGTGACCAGCGCCCCGGCCGTCGTGATGGCGGTCAGTGCGATCGAGAGCGCAATGTTCCCGCGCCCAAAGTAGGTGGCGATGTTCGAGAAGGTGCCGCCCGGGACGGCCGCGACCAGCACCAGGCCTGCGGCGATGCCGGCGGGCACGGCCAGGGTCCACCCGAGCGAGGCTGCGATCAAAGGAACCAGCAGCAGCTGAGCGGCTAGACCCAGCAGGAGTGCGCGCGGGCTACTCAGCACCCTCAAGAAGTCGCGCGGCCCGAGCAGCGCCCCCATCCCGAGCATGGCGAAGCCGAGCTGCAGCGAGGCCAGCAGGTACTCGTAATGCGGGTAGCTCTCGAACACGGATTCCCAATCCTAGTAAAATGACGGAAGTCATGGCTCGCTCGACCGCGAAAGGGGTGATCACCTTAGCTCTGCTCACGCTGAACGTTCTGCTCTGTTTCGTCCCCATCATCATGCTCGGCCTGCTCAAGCTGGCGCTGCCGGTGCAGGGTTGGAGGGACCTCGCGTCGCGCTGGCTCATGCGGCTCGGTGAGCGCTGGATCAGCACCAACCAGGCGATCCTCAGCGTGACCCAGGCGATCCGCTGGGACATCCGCGGCGCAGACAGCCTGCGGCGGAACGAGTGGTACCTGGTGATCTCCAACCATCAATCGTGGGTCGACATTCTGGTGTTGCAGGCGGTCTTCAATCGCCGCATCCCGTTCCTCAAATTTTTCATCAAGCAGCAGCTCATCTGGGTGCCGTTCCTCGGCCTGGCGTGGTGGGCCCTGGATATGCCCTTCATGAAGCGTTACTCGCGCGAGTTTCTGGCGAAGCATCCCGAGATGCGGGGCCGCGACCTGGAGACGACGCGCAGGTCCTGCGAGAAGTTCCGCCGTGTGCCCACGTCGATCATCAACTTCGTCGAAGGCAATCGCTTCACCGCAGAGAAGCAGTCCCAGAGGAAGTCTCCCTACCGCCATCTCCTGCCCCCGCGCCCGGGAGGAGTCGCCTTCGTGCTCGGAGCCATGGGGGGCATGCTGCACGCGCTGCTCGACGTCACGATCGTATACGACGGGGGCACACCGAGTCTGTGGGATCTCTGCTGCGGCAGGGTGAGCCGTGTCGTGGTTCACGTGAGCGAGCGCAAGATCGCGCGCTGGATCGCTGAAGGGGACTATTCCGACGATGAGGCGTACCGCGACCGCTTCAACCAGTGGCTCGGGAGCGTTTGGGCGGAGAAAGACGAGCGGATCCGCGCGATCAGGGGTGAGCCGGACTTGTCTCCCCGTACGCCTGATTCAGCGGTATCATGACGGGCTCATGCAGCCGCCCCTGCCCGATGGGATCGTCGCGTTCGTGAAGCGGGAGTGCCCGACCTGCGAGCTGGTCGTCCCGGTGCTGGAGGAGCTCTCGAAGCAGCTCAGCCTGACGGTGTACACGCAGGACGACCCGGGCTTTCCACAGGGGATCGAGGCCCGGGACGACACCTCGCTCGAGCTCTCGTGGCATCACCAGATCGAGGCGGTGCCCACGCTGCTGCGGGTCGAGCAGGGCGTGGAGCAGGAGCGCGTGCTGGGCTGGCAGCGGGGCGAGTGGGAGACCCTCACCGGCGTGCGTGGACTGGGACCCGGGCTGCCCGAGCTGCGCCCGGGCTGTGGATCGCTCAGTGTTGACCCCGATCGGGCACCCGGGCTGGCCGCGCGCTTCGGCGCCTCGCAGCTGCGCGCGCGTCGCGTGGAGCTGGCCATGCTCGAGGATGAGTTCGAGACCATGGTTGCCCGCGGCTGGTCCGACGGCCTGCCCCTGGTTCCACCCACGCCCGAGCGCGTGCTGGCGATGCTCGACGGCACCACGCGTAAGCCGGATGAGACCCTGGCGCTGGTGCCGCCCGACCTGGTCGAGTGCAGCGTTGAGAAGGTGGCCATCAACGCCGTCATGGCGGGCTGTAAGCCCGAGTACCTGCCCCTGGTCCTGACCGCGCTCGAGGCCGCCTGCACGGACGAGTTCAACATGCACGGGCTGCTCGCTACGACCATGGGCGTCGGTCCCATCTTGATCGTGAACGGACCCATTCGTCACGCGCTCGGTATGAACTCGGGCAAGAACGCATTGGGTCAGGGCAACCGCGCCAACAGCACCATTGGTCGCGCCCTGCAGCTCGTGATTCGTAACGTCGGCGGCGGTCGTCCTGGAGAGGTGGATCGCGCCACCTTCGGCCAGCCCGGCAAGGTGGGGTTCTGTTTCGCCGAGGACGAGGAGGGCTCTCCCTGGGAGCCGCTCTCGGTCTCCCTGGGGGCGAAGCCGGGCAGCAACACCGTAACCCTCTTCGCGGGCGAGGGTCCCCGGACGATCGTGGACCAGCTCTCACGTGAGCCGGACTCGCTGGCGCGCAGCCTGGCCGTGAACCTGCGCGCGCTGTACCACCCCAAGCTCTTGCTCGGGCTGGACTGTTTGCTTGTGATCGGGCCTGAGCATGCACGCGTTTTTCGCGAGGCCGGCTGGGACAGGGCGAAGTTGCTCGAACGACTGCACGAGCTGCTCCAGGTCCCGGGAAAGGAGTTCGTCCGGGGAGCGGACGGTATTGCCGAGGGCATGCCCGAGGCGCTCAAGGACAAGACGCTGCCCAAGTTTCGGCCCGGCCGCCCGCTGATTGTTCACTGCGGTGGCGGCGCCGGGCTCTTCTCTGTCATGATCGGAGGCTGGGCCGGAGGTGAGTTGGGCAGCCAACCGGTCATGCGGGAGATACGACCATGATGCGCGTTCTGCTCGATCCCACCAGCGAGACCCAGCCCGCCCTGCGGGCACGCCTGCCGCGTCTGGCATCGCTACAGGGCCGGACCGTGGGTCTGCTCGACATCGCCAAGCCGCGCGGAGACATCTTTCTCGACCGGCTGGAGGAACGTCTGCGTGAGCGGGGCGCACACGTCGAGCGCTTCCGCAAGCCGACCTTCACCAAGCCGGCTCCCGTCGACCTACGTCAGGAGATCGCGACCCGCTGCGATGCCGTGGTGGAGGCGCTGGCCGACTGAGGCAGCTGCACGTCGTGCAGTGTGCACGACACGGTCGATCTAGAGGGGCGGGGCGTGCCCAGCGTCTTCGTCGCCACCGTCGAGTTCACCGATGGTGCCGAGCATCAGGCACGCTCGCTCGGGGCGGAGGCTCCCGCGGTGTATGTGGAGCACCCGATTCAGGATCGCACCGACCCTGAGATGCGCGCGATCGCCGACCAGGTCTTCGAGACACTCGTGGCCCAGCTCGTCTCAGAGGATGCCGAAGACGCGTAGTGCGCCTGCGCTACCCCTAGTCGTCTCCGAACCAGTCATTCCAGAGCGATTTTGCGCCGCTTGCGCCCCGCTCGAAAATGCTCTCGTCGGCTGACGCGGGCACGTTCCTCTTGGGCGCTCCTGTGTAGGAGAATGTGCTCGTCGAAAGGGTGCGACCGGACTCACTGATCACCGATGCGCTCCAGGTTCCCACCCGATGGCGCTCGAGCCACTTGCGCGAGTAGACGCGCCAGCGCGGCCCCTTCACCTTGAACTTGATCTCGGCCATCACCTTGCCGTTGAACTTCCAGCGGTGCGTGATGGTCTTGCCGGTCATGTTCTTCAGCTCGGTGAAGTAGTAGATCTTCTGCTGACTGTTCCGGAGCATGGTGACTTTGTTCAGGGGCTCGCGGTTCTTGATCGCGGTGGTGAAACTCGCACGCTCCACATAGCCCCCAAGACGCCGAACGGGATTCAGCTTCTGGACCATGGGCGTCCCGCAGGCCGCCGTTCCTAAAATGAGTAGGGCAAGTAAACCCTTCTTCATGGCGTGTCCTCCCCGAGGAGGGGTCGTCTTACAGGAATCAGACCCGCCTCATCGCAGACCTATCGGCATCTCGCCGCGGACACTAGAGACCCCACAACGCCGTTCCTGCCTGCGGCCCGCGCATGAGCTGCACATCTGCGTGACACCACAGCCCGCGCTCGTCAGAGCCGATACGTCCCCTAGAT
>SMWZ01000165.1 GCA_004356455.1 Deltaproteobacteria bacterium | reverse complement strand
GGATCTTCAAGGCGACCTCACAGTTCAAGCCATCCGGCGAGGGAGCCGGCAAGATCACGATTCGTGGCTTCCTGGACGCCCACCCTCCGCTCAACGGCTTTAGGGAGAGCCTCGAGGAGGGTCTGGACCCCAACAGCGATGGCCCGGACGAGATCGTATTGCGGTTCAAGATCAAGGATCCGAATCAGACGATCGAGTTCACGCGTGCGGAATGTCAGCTGAAGATCAGGGAACCCTTCCTCGGCCGGGTCAAGTGCAAGAACGTTGAAAAGACGAAGAGGGCGATCTTCAGGAACGTGCCCTTTGCACCGGATGTCTACAAGCTGGCGATCCGTGTGAGGAAGCGCGACATCCAGCCGTTTACCGAGGGTCAGGCGATAGTGGAGATCACGATGACCACCGGAGCCATCGATCGCCCCGATAAAATCGGTGACGCAGTACCGTGCGGCATCAAAGTCGGGTCCTCGAAGCAGCGGCTCAAGTGTCTCGAGCCGTCGGGCTTCTAGCGACGTCCCGCCCCCTGGTTGCACGGCCCGTTTTCGCTAGGCTCCGCCCGCGATGGATGAGAGTCAGGGCCAGACAGCATCGGGGTTGCGTGAGGACATAGAGCGACACGCGCGTCTGGGTGCCGACATCGTGAACGAGATCGGCAAGGTGCTGGTTGGCCAGGAGATGATGGTTTCGCGCCTGCTCACCGGCCTCTTGTCGGGCGGCCACGTGCTGCTGGAGGGGGTTCCCGGCCTGGCGAAGACCCTGACCGTGCGCTGTCTGGCCCAGACCATCGACACCGGCTTCTCGCGCATCCAGTTCACCCCCGACATGCTGCCCGCGGACGTGATCGGAACCGAGGTCTTCAACCCCAAAGAGGCGACCTACAGCGTCAAGCTGGGACCGATTTTCTCCAATTTGATCCTGGCCGATGAGATCAATCGCGCGCCGGCCAAGGTGCAGTCCGCGTTGCTCGAGGCGATGCAGGAGCGCCAGGCCACCATCGGCGGACACAGCTACCCCCTGGAAGAGCCCTTCCTCGTCCTCGCCACCCAGAACCCGATCGAGCAGGAGGGGACGTATCCCCTGCCCGAGGCCCAGATCGATCGCTTCATGCTCAAGGTCAAGCTGGGCTATCCCAGCAAGGAGGAGGAGCAGAAGATCATCGACCGCATGGCGGGTGGCCAGGCGGAGCCCCGCATCAACAAGGTAGCCTCACCGTCCGATGTGCTCGCGGCGCGGCGCGTGGTCGATCAGGTCTTCGTCGATCAGAAGGTGCGCAGCTATATCGTCGACATCGTACGCGCCACGCGCGATCCGCGCGCGGCCGAGATCTCCGACCTCGACGGCATGATCGAGATCGGCGCCAGCCCACGCGCGTCGATCTGCCTGATGAAGGCCGCCAAGGCGCACGCGTTCCTGCAGCAGCGCAGCTACGTCACGCCTCACGACGTCAAGACGCTTGCGCCGGATGTGCTCCGGCACCGCGTCTCCCTCACCTACGAGGCCGAGGCCGAGGGCAAGACGCCGGAGGACATCATCGAGCATATCCTCGTCAGTGTTCTGGTTCCCTAGTGTTCTGTTCCGGGAGTTCCGACGCAGTTCTCGCGGCCGAGGCGCCGCGCTCGCAAGGCGCGCGAGCGAGGCGAATCTGTAGCTTCGGCAAGCGAGTGCAACGCCGCGAGCGCGGATGCATCGGTCGCCGAGACTGCGAGCGAACTTCCGAAACAGGACACTAGCCCCATCTACGGAGGCAGCCTTGCTGGCCCGGGAGATTCTCCAACGCGTACGTGAGATCCAGGTACGTACGGGCCGCCAGGTGGCAGACGTACTGGCCGGTGAGTACATATCCGTCTTCAAAGGCCGCGGTATCGAGTTCGACGAGGTTCGGCCCTACGTCCCTGGGGATGACGTACGGACCATCGACTGGAAGGTCACCGCGCGCATGGGTGAGCCCTACGTCAAGTGTTACGTCGAGGAGCGCCAGCTCACGCTGATGCTGATGGCGGACATCTCGGCCTCGCAGGACTTCGGCTCGGTCGCGCGGTCGAAGCGTGAGGCAGCGGCTGAGCTGTGCGCGTTGATCGCCTTCTCGGCAATTCGGAGCAACGATAAAGTGGGTCTGGCGCTCTTTCACGGTGGGATCGAGGAGTACATCCCACCGCGCAAGGGGCAGAAGCACGCGCTGCGTGTGGTGCGCGAGGTGCTGGCGCATGGGCTGGACACGCCCGAGCCGCGTACAGCATCGCTGCCACGCAGTGCACGCTTCCGCTTCGCCTCGTGGCGGCGCATGCGGCGGCCGCGCGAGGCGACCAACATTGCCCACGCGATGGAGTTCCTGCTGTCGGTCAACAAGCGCAAGACGATCTGCTTCGTGGTGAGCGACTTCATGGACAAGGGCTACGAGCCGGCTCTGCGCGCGGCCAACCGCAAGCACGACGTGATTGCGGTACTGATCAGTGACCCGCGCGAGCTGGAGCTGCCCGCCTTGGGACTGGTGTCGCTGCGCGATGCCGAGACCGGACGGATTCGTCTGTATGACACGTCATCCGCCGCGTTTCGAGGCGAGGTCAAGCAGCTGGCGCAGCAGCGCATCCGCAGCCTCGAGCGAAGCTTCCGCAGCTCGGGAATCGACTTCATTCACATCGATGCATCGCAGTCGGTAGTGGAGCCGCTCATCCGGTTCTTCAAGATGCGCGAGCAGCGAGCGCGCCGGTGAGGTCGCGAGCCTGGCTGCTGGGGATACTCACGTATCTCGTGGCTCTGGCTTCCGGGGCGCCCGCCGCCGAGGAGCCGATCGAGCAGACTACGGAGCGTGGGCCGGTCACGGCCAGCGTGCGCCTCGAGCCTGCTCAGCCCGTGATCGGTGACGTGCTCGAGCTGACCCTGCAGGTGAAGGCCAAGCCTGGCGTCGAGCTTTTGATGCCGGCCTTCGGCGAGGCGCTCGAGCGCTACCGGATCGTGGACTTCGTACCGCGCGAGTCGATCGATGACGAGGGTCGAACGCGCGCCACCCAGCTGTATCGACTCGAGCCCGTGCGTTCGGGACCGCAGAGCATCCCGCCCATCTTGATCGAGTTCATCGATCGCCGTCCCGGCCAGGCGCCCGCACCCGAAGGCGAGGATGCCTTCGAGCTGCTGACCGAGCGGATCGACTTCGAGGTGACCTCGGTGCTGCCCAGCGGTGCGCTGCCGGATCTGAGGCCCGCACTGGGCACGCTGGGCCCGCGTCAGACCCCAGCGGGACCGCGCTGGCCCTGGATCGTGGCGGCCCTGGCCGGCCTGGCGACGGCCTCACCCTTCCTGCTGCGAGCCTGGCTGGGCTGGCGACGGCGCCTGCGACGGCGCTCGGCCTACGAAGTTGCGCGTTCACGCCTGGACCGGCTGATCGCGCGGCCCAGGCCCGCAAGCCCGGAGCAGATCGACGCCTTCTTCGTGGAGCTGTCGAGCACCGTGCGCCACTACCTGGAGGATTGCTTCGAGCTGCGCTCACCGGAGCTTACCACCGAGGAGTTCCTGGCGGATATCGGCGGCTCGCCCGACCTGAGCCACGACCATCAGCGGCTGCTGCGTGAGTTTCTGCGCGGCGCCGATCTGGTCAAATTCGCACAGTACGTTCCGGGCGACGACGACATTCAGGACTCGATCCGGGTCGCCGAGCGCTTTCTCGACGAAACCCGTGAGCACACGCCGCTGCTCGAGGAGCGTGAGCTGAGCCAGGCGGGGGCCGTGCGTGCCTGATTGGGAGCTGCGCGACCCGCTCTTTCTACTCGCGGCGCTGCTGGCCCCGCTGGTGTACTGGCTCGCGGCCCGGCTCCCCGGGGCCGTTACCTACTCCAGCCTCGAGATCGTGGACCGCGCGCCGCGCTCGCTGCGTGCGCGCCTCTCCGTGCTGCCCGCATTGGGGCTGGCGTTGGCCACCGCACTACTCGCGTTGGCTCTGGCGGGACCCCGCACCGGCGACGCCACCACCAAGGTCTCGCGCGAGGGGATCGCGATTGTGATGGTGGTGGATCGCTCCGGCTCGATGCAAGCGCGCGACTTCGTTGAGGGAGATGTGAGCGTCGACCGCCTGCAGGCCGTGAAGCAGGTGTTCCGGGACTTTGTCCTGGGCTCGGACGCCGTCAGCGGACGCCCCAACGACCTCATGGGGCTGGTGGCCTTTGCGCGCTACGCCGACGGTCTCTGTCCACTCACACTCGACCACGGAAACCTGCTGGCGATCCTGGATCAGGTCGAGATCGTGAGCGAGCGCTCGGAAGACGGGACTGCGATCGGGGAGGGCCTGGCCCTCGCGGTCGAGCGGCTGCGGCGGCATCCGGCGAAATCGAAGCTAGCGATTCTGCTCACCGATGGCGTGAACAACGCGGGTGACGTCGATCCGCTCCGGGCCGCGGAGCTGGCGCGTAGCTTCGGCATCAAGGTCTACACCATCGGTGCGGGGCGCACCGGCTATGCCCCGATCCCGGTGGCCGGGCCGGGGGGACGCGTCCGGCTGCAGCGCGCGTACGTGGAGATCGACGAGGATACGCTGCGGGCGATCGCCGAAAAGACCCATGGTCGGTACTTCCACGCCACCAATGCGGAGGGGCTGGCGCAGGTCGTGAGCGAGATCGACGCACTCGAGCGCAGTGAGATCACCGAGATCCGCTACCTGCAGTACAGCGCGCACTACGCCGGCTTCGTCGGCGCGGCGCTGGCGTTGATCGGTCTCTCGTCGCTCGCGGGCAGCACCCTGCTGCGGAGACTGCCGTGAGTGATTTTCGCTTTGCGGATCCACAGTGGGTGCACGCGTTGTGGCTGGTGATCGCGTTCGTGGCTCTACTCTTCTGGCTGGATCGCCGCGGCGGCAGCGCACTGGAGCAACTCGTCTCCTTGCGTCTTCAGACGCGCCTGGTGCAGCGCTCGACCGCTCTGAACCGACGCCTGAGCCTGCTGCTGCTGGGCCTCGCGGGCGTCTTCCTGGTGCTGGCTCTGATGCGTCCGCAATGGGGTCTGCACTACGTGGCCACGCCGCGCGTGGGTGCGGAGATCATGATCTGCCTCGACGTCTCCAAGTCCATGCTCGCCGAAGACGTGGCGCCCAACCGGTTGGAGCGGGCGAAGGCGGACATCCGCGATCTCCTGCCCTATCTCGAGGGCGATCACGTGGGTCTGATCGTCTTCGCCGGCCGCGCCAGCGTGCTGGCCCCGCTCACGCCCGACTTCGGGTTTCTGCGCCTGGTGCTCGATGGGGTGAACGTGAACAGCGTGACGCGCGGTGGAACACGGCTCGAGGAGCCGATCCGCAAGGCGGTCCGCGGCTTCGGATCCGCGGGCGATGTCTCACGGACGATTCTGCTGATCACTGATGGTGAGGATCACGACTCCTTTCCGCTGGAGGCGGCCAAGGCCGCAGCCGAGGTTGGGGTGCGTGTGATCGCAATGGGATTCGGCGACGAGGCCGGGAGCGAGGTCATGATCACCGACCCCGCGACTGGCGCGCGCACGTTGCTGCGCGACTCGGCGGGGAGCCCGGTCCGTAGCCGTCTCGATGGGGCAACCCTGCGCGAGATCGCACTCCTCACCGGTGGAGCCTACATCCCGGCGGGAACGGGCGTGCTGGATCTCGCCTCCATCTACGAGACCCACATCGCGCGGCTCACGCGCGGGCGGCTCGAGGGTCGAGGCAAGGCCG
>SMWZ01000164.1 GCA_004356455.1 Deltaproteobacteria bacterium | reverse complement strand
CCCCGCTGAGGGTGCGGTGCGGATGCGGCCCGTGCGGCTGGTGTCGCCCCCCTGCGAGAAGCGGTAGTAGTACTACGTGGCCGCACTGAGGCCGCTGACGTCCGTCTTGACCACGTTGTCCGCAGCCCCGTCCGGCACCAGCGGCTCGCTGTGCACGATGTTGCTGAAGTCGGGATCCGTAGCCACTTCGAGGGTGACGTCGGCTGGACCGTCCGTTCGGGTCCAGGCGATGAACGCGGCGTCCGTGGCATCGCCCGCCGCGACGCCGTACGAGAAGGGAGCGGCGTAGGGCAGCGGGTAAGAGGTGTCCACGCTCATTTGCCCCGAGGCGGCCGCCGCCGCAAAGATGCAGCGGGCCATGCGCGTATTCAGCGCAAGCAGGTTGTTGTTGGTGTTCCCGTCGCGCTCGAAGGCGGTGACCGGGTAGGCGTCGCAGGGGAAACCGAAGGCGACGGCCTCGTTCGGATCCGAGAGCAGCGCGTCTCCACACTTGGAGAGGAGCTTGGCGACCAGCTTCGCGCGCGCCTTCTCGAGCTTAGCGTCGGTCTTCGCATCGGGGCAGGTATCGACCTTGCCCTTCAGCAGCTGCTTGACGCAGCTCCGGCGCTGGCCCATGAGGGCGCTGGCATACTTGGCCGCCTCTTTGGAGAGCGTCTTCTGGCACTTCTGGGCGTCCTTGTTGCTGAGCGGGATCGCCGCGTTGGGCTCGTTGAAGACGGTCTCGATCAGCTCAGCGGCCAGCTCTCCGTGCGCGTCATCGATGATGCAGCTCACCAGAGCGCCGATCGAGGCCGCGGCGTCGCAGGGGGCGCCGAGGGACAGGCTGCCAATGTCCGCGCCCGAACACTTGCTCGAAAGCCCGCTGTTGACCTTGTCCGCGGCCTTGGTGAGCGCAGCATCGGTCGTCGCATCGGTCACGGCGCCGTCGGCCGGTCGACAGTTCACTGAAGGGAGCAGTGATCCCTTCGTCTTGCTCTCCTCACATTTGGAGATGGCCTTGTAGGCCGACTTAAAGTATTTGCTGCCCTGCAGGGCGAACGCGTTCTGGCAGCCCTCCTCGGGCGTTTTTCCGAAGGCCAGCAGTGGGCTCGCCAGCAGCACCACCCCCGCAAGCACGGCACAAATCCAGCCGCTCCAGGGATCGTTCGATCGTTGGGCGTTCTCCAACCAAAGGACTCTCGACGGACTCATCGCAGGCACTCCTCGCCTAGGGATTCGGGTCCAGCGCCGGCACTCCTCCACCGGCGGGACCGAACTACTACACCAGAGTCATAGCTTCCCGGTCAAGCCAGATCTCAGATATAGGTGATGCGGATGCCGGCGCCCTCGGGACACTTGTAGCGGGCGTTCAGACCGATCAAGAGCGCCGTGAGCTGCTCCACGTAGCGCGCGTTGGAGAGGGGCCCCCCGTCGATGGCGCGGGTTCCGGGCAGATGCTTGCAGAGTGCCATCACGCGTTCGCGCGGCCCCTTGGGACCCGACACGATCACATCGCATTCGATCGCTTGATCGAGCGCGAGCAGGCGCTGCGCCGAGACGTTCTGAAAGGCCGAGACGACCGACACACCCTCCGGCGCCAGCGCCGCGCATAGCTCCGCGCAGGAGCCCTGCGCGACGCCCAGCACGCGCGCGGCGGCATCGCCGATCGCGGTCGCCAGGGGCACCGCCATCGACACCACGACCGTGTCCGGAGTGAGCGCGTCGCGCACATGGCGCAGGGTCGGCGCCGTGTGCTCGAAGGGAACCGAGAGGATCACGATGCCTCCCTGCGCCTCCCGGGTGGCCGCCAGGTTCTCGAGCCCCGCGACGTCCGCATCGGGGAAGCGCTCGCGTACCTGGCTGGCCGCGTCTAGCGCACGCATCTGCTTGCGGCTACCGATCCGGACCGGTCGACCGGCCGCACCGAGCCGAAAGGCCAGGCCCAGTCCCTGATCTCCCGTGCCTCCCAGAATCGCCACCACCTCTGTTTTCATGCGGAGCTCCCCTCTGCGTCCTGCGGCCCGGATCTTACCTCTGGGCTACCCTGCCGCCATGGGTGCAGAGACGACACCCAGCGACATCTCTCAGGCGGGTGCCGATTCGCTGCGCATCAAATGGCAGGACGGCCACGAGAGTCTCTACCCGGTGCGGCTACTGCGCCTGGCCTGTCGCTGCGCGCGCTGCGTGGAGGAGTTCACGGGGCAGCCCCTGCTGCACTCACAAGACATCCCCGAGGACGTTCGGCCCGTCCGCATCTCGCCGGTCGGTCGCTACGCCATCCAGTTCGCGTGGAGCGACGGGCACGACTCCGGCATCTACAGCTTCGAGCACCTGCGAAAGCTCTGCCCCTGCTGCGCGGGGGACGCATCCGGGACCCCTTGAAGGACCGGGCGGGGCATTGAGCTTGGACCTGCTCGCTTGGGCCGAGCGTTTCGTGGCCACGTCGTCCGTATCGCACGAAGGCAATGCGGGGATAGCGGCCTGCGCTGCCGAGCTACTGCAGGAGGTCGGGCTCGAGCCGGAGCTCAGGACAGCAGAGATCGAGGGCATCTCGCACCGGGTCGTGATGTCCGATGTAGGGACGTTGCGGGAGGACTCCCTGAGCGCCGGCCTGCTGCTCATCACGCATCTGGATACGGTCCCACCCGGCGATCCCGAGGCCTGGACCGCAACCGGTGGCGATCCGCTGCGTCCCACGCGGGACGGTGATCGGCTCTACGGTCTCGGCTCCGCCGACGCCAAGGTCGACTTTGTGTGCAAGGTGGCGGCGCTCTCGGACCTGGACCTCTCGCGCCTGCAGCGCCGCGTACGCATCGTCGGCACCTTCGGCGAGGAGATCGGGCTGCTCGGAACCAAGTGGCTCGTCAGCTCGGGCCAGACGCAGGGCTTCGGCTACGCGCTCGTGGGCGAGCCCTCCGAGCTGGTCCCCATCCACGCACACAAGGGCTACGCCGTGTTCGAGGCGCGCGTTCCGCTCGAGCCCCTGGTGCCGCTTCCGCCCTGCCGGGTCGAGCGCATTCGCCTCGAAGGCATGTCCGTACACTCGAGCACACCGGACCTGGGTCGCAACGCGATCGAGGCGGCGCTGGAGCGCCTCGCGCAGCCCGACGTGCTGGGGTGGGCGGAGCTCGAGGGCGGGGGCGCGGTCAACAAGGTCCCGGACCGGAGCTCGTTGGCGCTGCTCACCGAAGACCCGCGTAGCGCAGCCGACCCACCCGCCAAAGCCTATACCGCCGAGCCCCTCACGAGCTTCCACCAGGCCTGGCGTCGGCTGCTGGCACGCTTGCGTGAGCATCGGGATCCGGAGTTCGATCCCGATCACACTGTGGGAAGCCTGGGCCGTGTCTCGCTGCGCGACGGGCACGCGGTTTTCACCTTCGACCTGCGGCCGATCCCCGGGGTAGACCCGCTGCGAGCCGTCGAACCGCTGGGGGAGCTGGCCGAGGTCGAGTGCCTGCGCCGCAACCCCGCGCTCGAGACCCCGCTCGACTCGCCGCTGCTGCGCGCCATCGGAGAGGCACAGGAGGCGCTCGGCCTGCCCCGCCAGGTCGCAACCAAGGCCACCTGTACCGAGGCGGGCGTGTTCTCCCAGGCCGGGATCGAGGCGATCGTGATGGGCGCCGGCGTATCGGTGGGAAACGTGCACCGTCCCAACGAGCACACGCGCATCTCCCAGCTGCTGCGGGCGCGCGAGCTGTACCGAGAGGTGATCGGCCGGCTCTGCGTCGGGAGCGAGGGCAAGCCATGTACCTCCTGAGACCGGCGCGTCTCGAGGACCTGGCCCAGATTCTGGAGCTCGCGCGCTTCCTGGACAGCCTGAACCTGCCGGCGGACGAAAGCTTCCTGGCCCAAAGGCTGGCGCGTTCGGAGCGCGCCTTCTCGCAGCCAGGCCCACCCTCCCACGAACGCGAGTACCAGTTCGTGCTGGTGGATGAGACGGAACGCGCTGTCGGGACCTGCGCCATCCTGTCCAAGCACGGCACGCCCGACTCGCCTCACCTCTATCTGCGCGTGAGAGAGGAGGAACGGCACTCAAAGAGTGTGGAGATCAGCATGCAGCACCACACGCTTCAGCTTCAGGCGGACACCGACGGTCCCAGCGAGCTGGGCGCGCTGGTCCTGCACCCCGATACTCGCGGAAAACCCGGCTGGCCCGGAAAGCTGCTCTCGTGGGGGCGTTTCGTTTACATAGCGCTGCACCGAGCCTGCTTCGAAGAACGGGTGATGGCGGAGATGCGCGCAACGCTCGATCCCGAGGGACGCAATGCCTTCTGGGAAGCGTTCGGAAAACGTTTCACGGGCATGTCTTACGCCGAAGCGGATCGGCGCAGCGCAGTGGACAAGAACTTCATTCTGGAGCTCTTCCCCTCGACCCCGTTCTACACGACGCTGCTGGATGAGGAGGTGGCCAGGGAGCTCGGCCAGGTCCACCCCGAGACGCGAGGGGCGCTGCACCTGCTCGAGCAGGCGGGCCTGCACTGGATCGGCCAGATCGACCCCTTCGATGCCGGTCCGTTCTTCGGCGCCGCGCTCTCGCAGCTGATCCCCGTGCGCGAGACCCGGAAGGTGCGCGTCTCGCGCGAGGCACCGCCACGGGACACCGATGCGCGCATCGTCTCCAGCGAGGACGGTGGCCAGTTCCGCGCCATCGCCACGCGCGCGGCGCTCGACGGAGATCAGCTGCGCCTCTCCAAGGACGCACACAAGCGGCTGGATGCGAGCCCGGGTGACGAGGTCGCCGTGACTCCGCTTCCGGCCTCGCGGCGTGGGGGAAAGACGCATGGTTGAGGCATCGCTATTCGAGCCGCGCGGAGACTTCATCGCCGGCCGTTTCGTCCTGCCCGCGCAGCCCTCGGGCGAGATCCTGCTCGAAGATCCCGGCGACCTGAACGCGCTCCACGGATCGTTTCCATTCTCGCCGGCGTCGCTTGAAGACGCGGTCAAGAGCGCACAGCAGGCCTTCCCAGGCTGGCGCGACGCACCGCTCGAGGAGCGGGCGCGCCCTCTACGCCGCCTGGCCGAGCGGCTGCAAGCGGAGGCCGAGCGGCTGGCCCATGTGATCGCCATCGACGCGGGCAAGCCGCTGTGGGAGGCGCGCACCGAGGTCAACGCGATGGTGGACAAGGTGAGGACCACGCTGGACCAGGGGCTGGGCCTGGTGGAGGAGAGGAGCTTCGAGCTGGCCCCCGGCAAGCGGGCTCGCTGGCGCCCGCACGCGCGCGGCGTGCTAGCCGTGCTGGGACCCTTCAACTTTCCGGGGCACCTTGTGCACGGACACGTGGTGCCGGCACTGGCCACCGGCAACACGGTCGTGATCAAGCCCTCCGAGCGCACGCCCGCCACCGGACAGCTCTACGCGGAGCTGGCCTCCCAGGCTGGCTTCCCGCCGGGGGTCTTCAACCTGGTCCAGGGCGATGGGGCGCAGGGTGCGCGCCTGGCAGCGCACCCGCAGGTGCAGGGCGTCCTCTTCACGGGCTCGTATGCAGTGGGGCGACGCATCCTCGAGGCTACGTTGGACCAGCCGTGGAAGCTGGTGGCGCTGGAGATGGGCGGCAAGAACGGCGTGCTGGTGTGCGCGGATGCGGATCTCGACGCCGCCGCCCACGCGATCGCGTTCGGTGCCGCCGTGACGGCGGGCCAGCGTTGCAGCGCCACCAGCCGCGTGATCGTGCTGCGCGAGGTGGCCGACGCGCTGATCGAGCGCCTGACGCGGCTTCTCGGAGCGCTGCGTGTCGGGTACGAGCTGGACGACGAGGTCTTCATGGGGCCGGTCATCTCGGCCGACGCGCGCGAGCGCCACGCCCGCGTGCTCGAGCTGGCACGTACGGAGGGTGCCGAGCGCCTGCTCGACGGAGGACCGACCGAGGGACCGCGGCCGGGTCACTACGTGCGCCCGAGCCTGCACCGCGCCGCGAGCTTCTCTCCGGAGAGCCGCTACCAGTGCGAGGAGCACTTCGTGCCCGACGTATGCGCGCTCGAGGTCGCAACGCTCGACGAGGGACTAGCCGCGCTCAACGGGACCGACTACGGCCTGGTGGCGAGCGTCTTCACGCGCGAGCGCGCCTGCTTTGAACGCATCTTTCGCGAGAGTCGAGTGGGTCTTCTGAACTGGAACACGAGCACGGTGGGGGCATCCTCGAGTCTGCCCTTCGGCGGGATCGGGCGCAGCGGAAACGACCAACCCGCGGGCGTGCTCTCGACCGCGTACTGCACCTACCCCGTGGCCAGTCTTGAGCTGGAGGCACCGGAGGACGCGCCTACTTTCCCCGGCTTTCCGAGCGCACGATGAGCCACACCGTGCTCATGGGCGATCCGACCCACTTCTCCGTCATCGGCGGCGCCAATCCGCACACACGCGACCGCTACGGCCGGCGCAAAAGCGTCGACCGCGAGCTCGCCATCCGCCAGTGGCGTGGTCTCCACGATCTCTTGAGCGAGCACGATCTGCGCATTGAGGTCGTTCCGCCCGACCCGAAGCTCCCAGGGCTCGTCTACCCGGCGAACGCGGGCTTCCGGCTGGGCGATGACTTCATCCTATCCAACCTCACGCCCACGCGTGCCGCTGAGCAACCCAGCTACCGACGTTCGGTGGAGGCGCTCGGGCTGCGCTGCCACGAGATCCAGAGCCGCTTCGAGGGCGAGGCCGACCTCTTCCCGGCGGGCGACCTGTACCTGTTCACGCACGGTCAGATCCAGCGTCAGCGTTTCGTGCCCAGGCTGGGCTGGCCCCCCTGGCGACGCATCTACGGCTTTCGCAGCGAGCCGGTCGCGCTGGACGAGATGGAGGCCATCCACCCGCTTCGCCGCTCGGTGCTGCAGGTGCTGCTGCGCGACGAGCGCTTCTATCACGGAGACACCTGCCTGTGCTCCTTCGGGCCGGGTCGGCAGGCGCTGCTCGCCTACCTGCCCGTGCTGGCACCGCACTCCGCCGAGGCGCTGCAGCGCGCCTTCGGGGAGCGACTGATTTCCCTCGAAGACGATGACGCCGCCATCTACGCCGCCAACTCCTTCTCGTTCGAACGCAAGGGCAAGAGCTTCCTGGTCATGCCCGCAGGCATCTCCGCACGTCTCGAAGAGGCCGTGCGCGCACAGGACACGCTCGTGCTCAAGATCGACGTCTCCGAGTTCCACAAGAAGGGCGGCGGCTCCGTCAAGTGCATGATCGGGGATCTGGGGGAAATTCCCGAGGCTTCGCTGGCTTGCACCGACTGATGCACCTGTGTGACGGACCTGCGGGTCAGTCCTCGAGGATCTCTAAGATGTATCGCTTGTCGTCCTTTCCGCTCGCCGCGGCGAGGATCGTACGAATTGCGGCCGCATGGGCACCCCGCTTCCCGATCACCTTCCCTAGATCCTCCTTGGCGACCTTCAGCTCGAGGATATGTGCATGGGCGCCAATGGTCTCATTGATGTCTACCGCCTCAGGACGGTCGACGATCACCTTCACAATCATTTCAAGCAGCTCTTTCATTCGTAGCCCGAGCCCTCAGGGCCCATTATACGCGATCGCAGGGCGGCGCGTCTCAAGGGGGCCTCCCGGCCCGGGATGTGGGCGAGGATGAGGGAACATCCCGTGGGATCGGTCGGACCCGGATATCTCGGGCACCCGCGTAGCTGGCTCGTAGGGTAAACCTCGTAGTGCAGAGCGGTCAGATTCGCTGGATCAGCTGCTCGCCGCAATCCACGCAGTAGGTGCTGTGGTCTCGTCTCCGCTTGCCATGCTGCTCTTCGCGACACCGCTTGAGTGCAACGGCTGCATTGACAACCTCCCCGCACGACGGGCAGAAACGTACCGGAGCATCCGAGCGCCGGTGGTTCATATTGGTGCAGGCGATTCCTCTCTTAATCAACTGCTCTCCTTCGATTCCCGACCGGCCCAAGAGACAAGGAAGCTTCTCTGGATGACGGTCGAACTCTCTAGCTTCACTTCTCGCGTCTCGGTGCCTCTCGGCAGTCTCCTAATCCCACCGCGTCGAGGAACGCCTCGGCCTTCCGGAGTACGTCTGCACGCTCGCCTAGACAGGCCGTCACCCTGGATCGGAACTCTGCCTCGTCGTATCCAAGCAGTTCGCAGATCTCGCCGAAAGTCGAGTCCCGACCGAAGAAGAACTGTTCCGCGCTTCGGACCCTCCGGACGTGCTTCTGCACTTGCTTGTGCAACGGGCTCGCGGGCCCGCGCCGATCTGCAGGCTCACATTCTCGAAGCGGCGGCGCTTCCCGATCGAAAGTCTCAGATAGCCAAACCATCGAGTCCTTCAGCTGAACGGCGGCCTGAAGCATGACGTTTAGCCAGAGCCTGGCTTCTGGAGTCGCGTTAAAGTCCTGTGCAGCTTCACTCTCTGTGTTCAGCACGGCTCGTACTCGATGCTGTGATCCGAACTTTATATTCTAGCCAAGAAGTGATGGGGGCGCCGCAGGAAAATTTCAGCTGGACCAGCTTGGCTCCGGTTGAGGCGGTGCATGCCGCCAGAGTCGCCCGTCCCGATCCACTACAATGAAGGGGTGTCGGTTTTGATTCCGACGGTCATTGAGGATTCGAACCATGGAGAACGCGCGTACGACACTCTACTCGCGCCTCCTCCGAGACCCTCGCGAATGCGTATACCGGGAGCGATATGCCTATTGGGGATCATCGGCCTTTCCGCTGGCTGCAGCACCGTAGTCTCGAAGGCGGGTCTAGATCCCAGTATTGAAGTGCAGATTGGGAACCCGTACTCAGGAGTTCGATTCAATCTCAAGTCCTGGCGCTGTCTCCCCTCGGTTACCAAGGGATATTCGCCGGCCCTGAAGCTTCTCTTTCTGCCGGTTAGCGCAGCTCTGCTGCTAGTCGATCTTCCTGTCTCGGCGGCTGCAGACACGGCGATGTTCCCCGTTGACTTCATGGTCGTTCCCAGAGCCAAGCCGATTGGTCCGCTGGAAGACGAGTGTGATTGATCCGGCGTCCTCGATCCCGGACCCGGCGAGGACGGACCCCACATCCATTGTCGTTGTGTGGCGTCACCCGGCTTGAATCTGGGTTCAAGGTCGGGTACATCTCGGGCATGGCCGAGTCGCTCCTGAGAATCGGAGAGCTGGCGCGCGTTGTCGGCGTTCCCACATCGACCGTTCGCTACTACGAGCGCAAGGGTATCTTGAAGCCGCGAGGCCGTTCGCGCTCCAACTACCGGCTCTACGCAGCGGCAGACGTTCAACGCCTGCGCTTCATTCGAGCCGCCCAGGCCACGGGCTTTACGCTGCAGAATGTCACGCAGCTGCTTCGCCCGGCCCACTGCCATCGAGTCCAGGACCTGATCGAAGAGAGGCTCCAGACGGTATCGGCGCGTCTGAAGGAGCTGCGTCACGTGCAGCGAGTGCTCCAGGCCGCTCTTGGCGAGTGCCGCGAGCATGAGCAGACGGGGCGCTGCCGAGTCATCGACTCTCTCAGCGCCGCGTCGCGCACCAAGTCCCCGTAGCTGCAGATAATCTCCGGCCCTTGACTTTAAACCCAAGCCAAACATGATAAACATGAATGGGTCAGTGATCGCCGCGCGTCCTTATAGAGAGGAAAGGGAGATCAGCGCCATGACTCGATGGATTTACTTCGTCTACGGGGCCGTGTGCTACGTGGTCTTTTTCGTCACGTTTCTGTACCTGATCGGCTTCGTCAGCAACCTCGCGGTGCCGAAGACCATCGACTCGGGGATCGCCGGACCGGTGGGCGCCGCCGTCGTCATCGATACTCTGCTGATCCTGCTCTTCGGGCTCCAGCACAGCGTGATGGCACGTCCGGGCTTCAAGGCCAGGTGGATCCGGCTGCTACCCCAGCCGATCGAACGCAGTACGTACGTGCTGCTCAGCAGCCTGATCCTGATCCTGCTGTTCTGGCAGTGGCGCCCGATCCCGGCCACGGTGTGGGCGGCCGACGCCTCCGCCCCCCGGCTGATTCTGACTGGGATCGGCCTCCTCGGATTTCTGATCGTGCTCTACAGTACCGTGCTGATCGACCACTTCGATCTCTTTGGGCTGCGCCAGGTGTTGCTGCATTTGAGCGGTGAGCGCTACGCCGATAAAGGCTTCGTCACGCCCAGCCTGTATCGGTTCATCCGGCACCCCCTCTACCTAGGCTGGCTGATCGCGTTCTGGGTAACGCCGCACATGACGCAGGGCCATCTCTGCTTCTCGATCCTGAGCAGCGCGTACATCTTCGTGGCGATTCCGTTCGAGGAGCGTGATCTGCTGCAGATACTCGGAGACGACTACCGCCGCTACCGCGAGCACACCTCGATGATCTTCCCGCTGCCGAGGCTCTGGCGGAGAGCTTCGTCCCGCTCTGATTAGGGCAAGGTGGGGTGTATGATCACGGGCGCCACTCCTGATTCGGTTCGATAGAGGAGAACTCCATGCAGCCCGTTCGCAGCCTGCGCCTCGAGGAAATCGACCTCTCCAGCATCGACTTCTGGGCGCTTTCCTCAGAGGAGCGGGAGGGCGCCTTCGCAACCCTTCGCGCCGAGGATCCGATACGTTTCTTCGAGGAGGGTGAGATCCCGGGAGTGCCCATCGAGAAGGGTCCCGGCTACTGGTCGCTCACGCGGCACGCGCATATCCTCGAGGCGAGTCGGGCGCCCGAAGTCTTCTCCTCGGCTCGCGGCGCCACTTCGATTCTGGATCTGCCGAGCGAGATGAACGAGTTCTTCGGCGGGATGATCAACATGGACGACCCCCGCCACGGGCGACAACGACGGATCGTCTCGCGCGGCTTCACACCGCGCGCCCTGGCGCGGATCGAGGCGGCCGTCGAGAAGCGAGCCGAGGCCATCGTGGACCGCGTGATCGAGAAGGGTGAATGTGACTTCGTCACCGAGATCGCGGCGCCGCTCCCGCTCGAGATCGTCTGCGAGATGATGGGGATCCCCGAGAGCCAGACGCAGCTTGTCTTCGAGAGAACCAACCTGATCCTGGGCCTGGGAGACCCCGAGTACGCGCCAGTGGGGACGAACCTGCTGGCGGCCGCGCTCCAGGCCGGCTCCGAGCTGGCAGCGCTGATGCGTGAGATGGCTGAAGAGCGGCGCCGTAATCCGCGCGAAGATCTCACGACGGCCCTCATCCACGCCGCCGGCAACGAGGAGGTGCTGACCAACGACGAGATCGCCTCCTTTTTCGTGCTGCTGGTCGTGGCCGGGAACGAGACGACCCGGAACGCCATCAGCCATGGTATGAAAGCGCTCTGCGACACCCCCGACGAGCGACGCCGCTGGCAAGCCGACTTCGACGGCCTGGCTCCGACCGCCGTGGAGGAGATCGTCCGCTGGGCGAGCCCGGTGATCTTCATGCGGCGCTCGCTTACGCAAGAAACGACGCTCGGTGAGAAGACCCTGCGCGAGGGAGACAAGGTG
>SMWZ01000163.1 GCA_004356455.1 Deltaproteobacteria bacterium | reverse complement strand
CAGACGGACCCGAACTTCTCCAACTACTTGTTGGTACCCGAGACAGGCCAGGTCGCCCTGCTGGACTTCGGCGCGGCGCAGGAGATTCCACGCGAGCTCGCGGACCTCTACGCCCGCCTCTTTCGCAGCGCACTCGATGCTGACCGGTCGGAGCTGCGAAACGTCGTGACGGAGCTCGGCTTCATTGATGCCCAGGAGCGCGCCCACCGAGTCGAGGGTCTCCTGGACCTGATCCTCCTCGTCTGCGAGCCGCTTCGACACAGGGGGGAGTATGACTTCGGGTCGTCGGACCTGCCCTCGCGCGCCCGCGAGGCCGGGTTTGAGCTTGCGTTCAGGCGGGGCTTCCTGCGCCCCCCGCCCCCGCAAACCATGTTCTTGCACCGGAAGCTAGGGGGCACCTTCTTTCTCTGTGCTCGCATCCGGGCCCGCGCCAACGCGCGCGCCCTGATCGAGCCGTTCCTCGACGCGAGGTGATAAGGTCAAGCGATGACTTCAGATGCGAGGGAACGCTTTGCGGCGCTGGTCGGTGGCTCGGAAGATCGCATCGATCTCGCCGAGGCTGCGCTGCTGGTCGCGGCGGAGGAGAAGCCAGGTCTCGACGTCCCGTATTACCTGGGCCAGCTCGATACCCTGGCCGGAGGCGCGAAGGGCTGGGTCGAGCGTGCGGGCTCCGACCTGGAACGGCTCCAGGGACTCAACCGATTTCTGTACTCGGAGCAGGGCTTCAGCGGCAATCACCAGTCTTACTACGACCCGCGCAACAGCTTCCTGGATGAGGTGTTGGAGCGTCGCACCGGCCTGCCCATCACCCTGGGAATCGTATATACGGAGGTGGCCCGGCGCCTGGGCCTGGAAGTGCACGGCGTGTGCTTCCCGGCTCATTTCCTGTGCAAGCTAGCGCGCGGACAGGAGATCATCATCGATCCCTTCGACGGGAAGATTCTGACGCGGGCTGAGTGTGAGGTCAGGCTGCGGCAGGCCCTGGGGGAGCGAGCCGTCCTCGAGGCAGGTCACCTGCGCGCCGCCCGCCCCAGGGAGATACTGGCCAGGCTGCTCGGTAACCTGAAGCACGTCTACGTCGCTCGGACCGACCTCGAGAGATCGCTCGCGTGCTGTGATCGAATCCTGATGTTGACGCCCGATGCGCCGACGGAGCTCCGGGATCGAGGCGTGCTGTACCAGAAGCTCGAGTGCTTTGCCGGCGCGCGGGCGGATTTCGAGCGCTTTCTGCAGCTGGCTCCCAACGACCCTTCGGCGGACGCGGTCCGAGGATCGCTGGTCGACCTGCTCCAACGCACCCGGCAGATTCACTGACGGGAGGCGGCCTTCCGGCCGCCGGTTCCCCGCGCTAGCGGAAGGACGCGCTTACTCGATGCGCACCGTGGCTCTACGGATCGAGAGCGGCTCTGTGGTCTGCCCACCCTGCGTACCCCGCTTCTCCAACTCGCGAACCGCCTCCATTCCCTCCACCACCTCGCCGAAGATGGTGTGCTTCCCATCCAGCCACGGTACCGGGACAAAGGTCAGGAAGAACTGGCTGCCATCGGTGCCGGGCCCTGAGTTGGCCATGCTCAGCAGCCCGGGTCGATCGTGCTTGACCCCGGGGTCGAACTCTCCGTCGTACTCGTAGCCCGGCCCGCCCGTACCATTCCCACGTGGATCGCCCCCCTGGGCCATGAACTCCGGGATCACACGGTGGAACGGAAGCTCATCGTAGAACCCCAAGCGTGTCAGGTAGAGCGTGCTCGAGGCATGCTTGGGCGCGACTTCGTGCATGAGCCGGATGACGACACTGCCGAGACTGGTCTCCAGTGTCCATAGATAGCGCGTCTCCGCTGCGAAGCTCAGACTAGGAGGTTCGGACAGCCGTAGTTTCCAGCCCGGATCCGAAGTATCGACGGACTGCTCTCGTATGAACTGATCGATCGCCGTCAGGGCCGGATCCGCGCCGGCGGAGTTCGGTGGATTCGTCACGAGCCTCTCCTCTATCACCGCCGGTTTGCATCGGCGGCACTGGCCCACGTCAAGCGTGGGTCGATCAGCATTGAGGTGAAGGCGAGGCGCTCGGCTGCGCAGCCGCGTTACCGAGATACCTCGCGCTCTCAGTCGCTTAGTAGCGCCCGCGGCCTCCGCCGCCGCCGCGGCCACCACCGCCGCGGCCACCACCGCCCGCGCCACGCTCGTTGGCCTCGTTCACTCGCAGCGAGCGACCGCCCATATCTTTGCCGTCCAGCGCCTGCATGGCCGCATCCGCGGCGCTCTCATCCATCTCGACGAAGGCAAAGCCTCGCGGCCGCCCCGTCTCTCGATCGGTGATCACATTGATCGACTCCACAGAGCCATGCTGCTCAAAGAGGCTCCTGAGTTCATCCTCGGTCGTGGTGAAGGGAATGTTCCCTACGTACAACTTCTTGCCCAACTCGATTTCCCTCGACGCGCCCGAGACTTCGATCCCGTCAGCGGACGCGACACTCGCCAAAATCCGGGCCGGACCGTCCGAACCCGAGATTCCCAGCGAAACACACACCGCCCGACCCTGCGGGCGATCCAGCCCCACAGAACCCAGCGGGAAAGGCAGACTTGATTGGGAACACTAGAAGGCGGGATGAACCATTAAGTCGTGCACCGATCAGAAGACGCCCTTCGCTGCGCAGAATACCACAGCACAGGCCCGAGCCAAGCCTAAAAACCGCTCTCTGGGGGTATTTCCCAGCGCCACGCGCCCGGAGGGGAGCGGCCCGCGGCCGCTGGGCCAAAGCGCGCGGGACTGCTACCACTCCGCGAGTGCAACCAGAGAAGAGGACCGAGGGATGACGCGCCCGGCGAGCAAAGAGCCGGCAAACGATCTCGAGGCGGTGGACTGGGCTCGGGTCGCGTCCGGTCCCTCTAGCAAGGGGCGGGTCGAGCTGATCGTGCTGCGTCTGGCCAATGAGGGCCGCGAGCGGCCCCAAGAAGCGTTCTTGACCGGCGAGCAGGGCCTCATCGGAGACCGCTGGTCTCGGGCAGAAGACAGCGAGGGCCTGAGCCAAGTCACGCTTCTAAATAGCGCCGTCGCCCGTGTCATCGCAGGCGACGAACCGCGACTCGAGGAGTTCGGCGACAACTTTCTGGTCGACCTCGACATCGGGACCGCGAATCTACCCACCGGAGCGCGGCTGCGCCTGGGGGAGGCGGAGCTAGAGGTGACCTCCGAGCCGCATCTCGGCTGCGCTAAGTTCGCGCGCCGCTTCGGTCACGCAGCCCTACGGATCGTCAATCGCAAGGAGCTCGTCCCCCTCAAGCTGAGAGGCATACACGCTCGAGTTCTGAAGCCTGGCAGGGTGTGGCTGGGCGCACCGATCGCCAAGCTCGCGGCAGACTGACTCAGTCGCCGCCTTCGTAGCGGAAAGAAACCTTCACCTTCGCACGGTACGTGCGCACACTGCCGTTCTCGAGCTGCATGTCGAGCTGGCTGATCTCGGCAATGCGAAGGTCGCGCAGGCTCTTCGCAGCCCTTTCCACGGCAACAGCAGCCGCCTTCTCCCAAGAATCCGTACTCGTACCCACGAGCTCGATCACCTTGTAAACACTGTCGGCCATGTGAAGTCTCCTTTTAGAAACGTGGCAATGGGTTCATACGGACGTCGGATCGACCCAACGCTCGCGATCGTATCCCGGACGCAGAGCCCAGGGCAACGCTGCACCGACCTGGACGCAGAGAGATTCGGGCGGGGTTCCACCACGTCGGAAAAAGCTCCGAGGGAAAGCCCCCTCCTGAGCGCTCAGAACGGCCCCTTAGGCTGCCTCTACCGGTCCCTTCTCGGGGACGCTTGGAATAACAAAATAATCAATAAAATCAGATATTTATGTTCCAAGACACGACACCGCCAGGGGGTCCGGATGAAGGCGCGTAGAGCGCCCGATCTCGTTCTTGCATAAGTGTGGGGATTCTGACCTAATAGGCTGTTCTCGCGCACCGGCCAGCCAGAGGGAGACTCGAAATCTTGCCCCCCACCCCCCTGGGCGCGACCCGGTTGCCCGGAAAAGGCCGCACCCTCATCCCTTTCCGCCTACTGACCATCCCAACGCAGGCCACAAGCGGCCGGGCACGAAGCTCCCGAGCGAGCGCCTTCACGCTTAAGCCCCAGAACGTTCCGGCAGACTCCTCGCGGCACGTCTCGCTGGACGTAGATCGGTTGCTCCCGTGTATCGAGTTCTGCGGGCCTGCCCGTTAGCTGCTTTCCGGGGAGTGAGTAGCTCACCGTCGAGCACGGGACGCACCCTTCTCGGGTTCGTGGTCCTGCTGCTGTCGGTCCTCCTTTTCAGACCCACTGCGGCGGCGGCGATTGCTTTCGAGTCGGGCCTTACCGTCGATCTATCCTCTGCTGGGAGAGCAGGCGCAACTGTTAGCCACACGTTCCCGTCCGTGAACGACGGTCTTCTGGTCGTGATTGTCGAGCTTGAGGGAGCGGAGAACGCGAGCGCAGTCACCTTCAATGGGAACATCCTGACCCAGGCAGTCGAGAACGGTTCGGGCGCCAACTCAGGTGCCAAGGTCGAGATCTGGTATCGCGCCATGGGGGACGTAGCCGCTCCCATCACGGCGGATATCGTACTTACAAGCAGTACTGGAAACTGGAATCCGAGCGCTGTACTCGCTCTCAACTACAGCGGGGTAGATCAGTCGAACCCGATCGGGTCGACAAACGGAGCCAACGCGGCTTCGGGCACCGACGTCACCGTCGACCTCACCACGGGCTCAAACAATTCGGTCGTGGTCGGTGGTGTAACGGGGCACGGTGCGGACACCAATCCTTACGATCCAGATGCGCCACCCCTGCCTAATCTCACGGAGCGTGTCGACACCCAAACCGGAACAGCCACGGGGACGGACGCGGGCGTGTGGGCAGGCGACGTACTTCGAGCAACCGCTGGGCCCTTCACCTTCAACGTCACAGCCAGCGTCTCGGATGACTGGGCGATCGCCGTGGCTGAAATGCATGCGGCTGGATGCATTAGTGATCTCGAGTGTGCTTCCCTGGATGACCAGTGCAACGTGGGGGTCTGTAGTGCGGGCCAGTGCGTCGCACAACCCAGGAACCAAGGGCTCAGCTGCGATGACTCAGACACCTGTACGACTGGTGAAACCTGTTCGGCAGGGGTCTGCGGCGGAGGGACCAGCAGCTGTCCCATCACGTTTGATAACGCGAGCTCCTCTTCATCCAGCGCCGACACGCTCGACTTCAGTCACACGATTGGCGGTGGAGGAGACCGGCTATTGGTCGTCTGCACTGCGGTCGAGGGACCTATCGGTAGCGCCGATGTGACTGGCAACATCACTTACAACGGCGTCACCATGACCAAGGCCATCGACAACATTACAGGTACAAGCTTCGATCAGAACACCGAGATCTGGTACATGCTCGACGCCGATATTCCGCCCGCTGGCACTTACACGGTGTCGGTCACCGTTACCGGTTCAGACAATATCACTGCCGGTGCGGTCTCCGTAACGGGTGCGCAGCAGCAACCTGTAGAGGCAACCGCTTTCAATGATGACGGTCAATCAGGCGCCAGCTCGATCCAGACCAACATCACCACTCTGACAGATGGAGCCTGGATCTTCGACTGCGTCGGATCGGGAAATGCGATCACGGGATTTACGCCCGATGCAGGGCAGACCGAACGCTGGGACACGGTCGCCTCCAGCAGTCGAGGAGCAAGCAGCACAGAAATCAAGGCAACAGCCGGCCTAGCAACACTGGGATGGACAGTGGAGTCTGCCTCCAACCGCATCTCTCACGTCCTGGCGGCGTTCGCGCCCGCTCCTATCGACTCCGATGGTGATGGCGTTGCCGATGCGTTGGATAACTGTCCAAGCGACTTCAATCCCTCTCAGACAGACACCGATGGTGACGGTATTGGGGACGCCTGCGATGCGTGCCCTAACGACGCCCAGAACGATACCGATGGCGACGGGGTCTGTGGGGATGTCGACAACTGTCCCACCACCGCGAATCCGGCCCAGACCGATACCGACGCGGATGGACTCGGGGACGCCTGCGACGCCTGCCCTAACGACGCCCAGAACGATACGGATGGCGACGGGATCTGTGGCGATGTCGACAACTGT
>SMWZ01000162.1 GCA_004356455.1 Deltaproteobacteria bacterium | reverse complement strand
TAGCTTCGACGATGCTCCTGAACGGGACGCCGATCCACGTGGTCAAGGAGATCCTGGGGCACTCAACCATCAAGACGACCGAGCTTTACGCCTTCACCAACGAGGAAGCCAAGCGAGAAGCTGCCAAGAACGCGCTGATCTAAGGTCGTGAGCCTCCTCTGGCTCATGACACCTGAAACGCCCCCTTGGCCAGGAAGTACGCTGCTCGCCGCGTGGAAGACTGACGCCACGGCGCCGAACGTTGCTCATTGTCGATCTGTCCAACCTCACACAATCACCGGAAGGCCCAGAACCTCCACTGATCCAGGAGACAGCGATGCAGACCAGGCGTACCCCGGGGGGCGAGAGTGTGGCCGGCGAGCTGCGTTGACATTCGCGCACCGGTGACTCGCCTTGCTGACCTCCCAGGCGGGGGTCGGCACGCTCTGGTCAGAGGGCCGCCACTTCCTCCAGCACCGCGTCCCAGAGAAGCCTTCGGGTCTCGAGCGCGGAGATTGCTGCACGCGTCGCTTCTTCCCACATCGAGCGATCGCGGCCGCACAGGTTTTGGAGCATTCGAGCGGCGAGCGGGCCGTGCTCGTTTCGGTCCAGCTCGATATGCCGTTCGAGGTAGAGCTTGAAGGTGTCCAGCCTTCCCGGGTGGGCGTCGGCCAGCGTGCGTACGATCTTCACGAACATCCGGGGAATCATTTGCTCGCGGCCGATGGTAAACACGGCCGCGGTCAAGTGGGGCTGGTCCTGCTCCACGACGTCGAGCGTCTGGAGCACGAACTCCCGGGCGGCCGCCGGGACCCCTGCCTGGCGCAACGCCACGCGGACGGGTCGGCCCTGCTTCAGGCTGTGCTCAAACGCCGCCGCCCCGGAGAAGTCCGCGCCCGACTCGGTCATCGCTTCGAGGTACAGCTCGAAGTGGCTGAGCACCCGGCCGTCGGGTAGCTCATCGGATTCCTCGCCGAGGACGATCTCGTTGATGAGCCGCCGCGTCTCCGGCTCGCCCACCGGCAGCCAGGGCATGGTCGGACAGGTCAACCGTTGCTGGAGGGCTTTCAGGAGGCACATGAAATCCCACACCGCGAAGACGTGATATTCCATGAATACGTGAATGCGTTCCAAACTCGTGAGTTCAACGTAGAGTGGGTGCTGTTCCACAGCGTCCCGGTACGGCACAACGGCATCCAAAAGAGTGCGGAGCTCAACCTGGGCTTTGCTCGTCAGATAATTCCGATCGCTCGTTTTGCTCATGGACCCACCGTGCGCGAGCGCAAGCGGGTGTCTGCCGAGACCGGCAGCCGCGGCCGGCATTGCGTTGCGCACGAGGAATATGCCAGCATCGAGATCGTTCCGAAAGCCGGAAACCGATGTCCGGACGCCCAAGCAGCTTCAGAGGCGGCGCAACCGTGCATCCATCCGTCGGGGATGGTGTTACTTGGGGGAAATGTCGGCTGAAAACGCTCGGAAGGGATCGGAGCCCGCGTCGCGAGGCTGCCGAAGCCGGGACCGATCGGACGCTCGGTTCGGCTAGCGCTCGGTCTGTTTCTTCTGTACTTCGCCGTCTACGCGCTGACTCACTACCGGCTGGGCGGGAGCCCGAGTGCGAGGGACCTGGGAGTCTGGATCGGCCTGGCTTACGCCGTCTACTTCCTCCCGGACGCGATCAACCTGGGCCTCGGGCGAACCTGGGGTCGTTGGCCACTATTCGTCGCCACGACCGCGGTCCTGGTCGCGGGGCTGATCGACCTGGTCTCCAGTGGAACCTTCGTCGGCCCGGCTTTCGGGCTCATCGTCTTCGTTCTGATCGTCTATGCGTTCACGCACATCGGGCTCTCCCTGATCGTGGCCGCGATCATCGCCGCTCCCGGCTGAGCGATGAGAGCCATTCCCCAGGTGCTGGGAAAATTGCGGGGACGGGAAATCGCGGAGTATCCATGACGCGGCGGGCTGTCCCGCCTGGATCGGAGGGAGGAGAGCTGGAGGGCTTAGCGGATCCCTCGGTCGCCCCATGCCTCGACAGGCAGAGCAGACTCTGGACCCTAGATCAGCGCGTTACGTCAAGCGCGGAGCCGGGCTCTTCAGTGCTCATCCATGACGCGTGATCGTCAGCCCGCAGCGTCTGCACTGGACCTTCTCGACGCCGCCTTCGCACCCGAAGCTGAGAATCCGCTCGACGAGGCGAAAGTCGTGCAGTCCCAGCACGCATAGAATTCGACTGAGAATTCTCGGCAAGTTGAGGACCTCCCCGGGGGCGGTGACTCGTGAGGAACACTGCCTCCTCCATCCGTCCACCCGCTTACCCCAGCCGTGGGTCCCAAAGTGTGGGTCCAATGGCTTTGCGTTGGACAAACGCATCTCCAAGATGCTAGACGAAGACCCTTTCTCGACCGACCTTGAATGGCTTCGCCTTACGGAGGGTTCACTTTCCTGGGTTGGACGTGGGATATCATTCGGCGGATCGAACTGTCTGGAACCTCACCATCCTCTGCTGCTCTTCATCCCAGAGTGTCAACCAGACGCAGGTCAGGCTCTGCCTAAGAGTCAAGCGGGTTGCCTGCTGAAGCTCACGATTCTCGTCGAAGCACTCCTGAAGGCGGTAGTTCGGAATCCGGCTGCAGAGGTGGTGGATGTGATGCAGGCCAATGTTGCCCGTAAACCACCGAAGAATCTTCGGCAGATCGTAGTACGAGCTCCCCCGCAGCGCCGCCGCCTGAAAATCCCAACCGCTGCTGTGCCGCCAGTAAGTATCCTCAAACTGATGCTGCATGTAGAAGAACCAGACACCGATGGACGAGGTGAGTGTAATGATCGGCAGCTGGACCATCAGGAACCGCTGAATACCAATCGTCTGCCACATGATGGCAACGACGACCAGAATCGCCAGGTTCGTCCCGTGAATACTGGCCCATTCTTTCTTACAAGAGCGCGCAAGCCCGCGTGGAAAGCGGTGTTCCACGATGAAGTGGAACGCCGGACCAATGCCAAACAGAATGAAAGGGTTGCGGTACAAGCGGTAGGTCAACCGCTTCCGCTTGGGAAGATTAAGATACTCCTTCACGGTCAGGGTCTCGACATCGCCGACGCCACGTCGGTCCAGGTTCCCCGACGTCGCGTGATGGAGAGCGTGGGTCTTTCGCCAGTAGTGGTAGGGAGTGAGCGTGAGTACTCCGAGAAAAGAGCCGAGACTGTCGTTGACGGCTCGGGACGTGAAGAAGGAGCCGTGCCCGCAGTCGTGCTGTAGGATGAAGAGCCGTAGCAGAAAGCCGGCCCCCGGCAGCGCTAGGAGCAACGTGATCCAGTAGGCATGGTCGAGGCTGCGTAGCATGGCGAACCAGATCAGGCAAAAAGGAATCGCAGAGGTGAGTAGCTGAAGGACGCTCCGTCTCGGGTCCGATTCCTGGTAAGGAGCCAGGATCTTGATCCAGGGCTGGCTAGCGGGGCAGGTGCTTGACGGATCCAAAACGTCTCGCCTTACTCCCTGCCGGCCGTCCATGCACTCGGGCATCGGTCACCCCTGGAGATCGCCTCGTCGTTCGCCGCTAATCTACGGTCGGGGAGGACCGCGCGAAAGGCGTTCCAATTCTCACGGGCGGGTTTTGACTAAACTTTGACGCGAAGGGGTCGGATGAAACTTCTCTCGGCCGTGGTGGCTCGCCAAAACTCATCCGGGGCTCGGCCGAGGTATCGGGGAAGTATCAAGCGACACCCAGTCTTCCGAGATAGCGCGACACCCGGCGTTACGGGTGAACAAGGTGGTGGGAGACTCGGGTAGGAGGAAGCCCGGAGGGCGACCGGAGGGTTGAGACCGTGACGTGCCCCGCGTGCGGGTTCAACGGGGTTCCAGCGTGCGCTACGCGGCCTCTCGCCAGAGGTAGAGGTGATGGAGTCCCCCCCCGGCCTCGAGTACGTCCCGTGCGGCGCGCCGGTTACTTGGAAGACCGCAAGTAACCGGAGGAAGGGAGTGCGCGTAGTTAAGGGGTCTGGCCGCATTAATCGAACGAGGTTCCCCACATGGGAGAAATGGCCGAGTTTCCGCTGCACGTCCGATTATTCATGAAGGGTTACCGCTGGCGACGCATCGACCCGGTGCCGTGGGCACCTCTGCTCAAGCCGCTGGCTGAGTGCCGGGTTGCGCTGGTCTCGAGCGCTGGGTTCGTAGAGCCGGGGCAGCAGCCCTTTGACGACTCGGTCCGCGGCGGCGATGTCTCCTTCCGTGACATCTCCTCCGACATCGATCCAGGTGCGTTGATAGATACCCATCGAAGTGAATCATTCGACCATAACGGAATGCAGCGGGACCCGAACCTGGCATTCCCGATCGAGCGGCTGCGGGAGTTGGTGAGCCAGAAGCGGATTGGCTCGGTCAACCACAGGCATCTCTCGTTCATGGGATCGATCACGGCACCAGGGCGCCTCGTCCGTGACACCGCACCCGAAGCAGCGCGGCGTCTGGCTGCGGATGGCGTCGATGTCGCGCTCCTCGTCCCGGTCTGACCTTTCTGTAACCAGGCCGTGAGTCTGGTAGCAGCAGAAATCGAGCGCGAAGGGATTCCGACGGTGACTTTACAGCTTCTCCGCGAGGTGGCCGAGAGAGTGCATCCGCCTCGCGCACTATTTGTTCCCTTTCGCCATGGCTACCCCCTGGACTCGCCCAATGAGCCGACCAGGCAACATGCCGTTCTCGAAGCGGCTCTGCGGCTCTTGGAGGACCCCTCACTGGTGCCCCCGGTCCTGATCGACTACTCGCCGCCGCACGGAACCTGAAAACACCGGGCGGAGCCCGCTGGAGACCGGATATGACCGGCTGCGGAGCGAGGCAATCATGCGGCCCGCTGCGCGACGGGGATCGGGTCGTCGGCGTCCGAGCATCCAACGCCGAGGGGGAGCTCGATCTTCACGGCGACCTGGTCGTCGGCGCGGACGGACGGGCCTCGGCCGCAGCGACATCGGGACGACGGGTCGCTACCTGTCAACGACGAGCGAGCGCCGAAGGGCAGCCGTCGCTCTGCTCTGAACGCAAGGGAATATCATCCGTCGGTCGCAAGGGCTCTGGGCGTTTAGGGCCCTTTGTGTTTACTAATCCCCCCCCGACGTAATATCGTTCCGCCGATGCAAATCTAGTTACGGGGAGGAAGCCTCGATGCCGCCGGACGATCTTGAGAGTGCGATTGAGCAGGGCCATTTCGCGTTGAGCGAGATTGTGAAAGGGAACGTCGAGCCGTTCTTGTCATTGTACTCCGAGCGGGAGGACGTGACCGTCGGCAACCCGTTTGGCCCGTTCGCTCGCGGCCGGCAGAAGGTTGCCGAGACCGCGGCCGGAGCTGCGTCGCGCTACCGCGAGGGTGAGATCGTCGGCTTCGAGTCCGTCGCCAGGTACGTCACGAATGATCTCGCTTGTGTCGTGGAGGTAGAGCGCTTCCAGGCCAAGGTCGGCCGCAGCGACGAGTTCGCCACGATCGCTCTCCGCGTCACCAGCATCTTCCGGAACGAGGGCGGCACCTGGAAGCTCGTGCATCGCCACGCAGACCCGATCACAACACCTCAGCCGCCAGAATCGGTCCTGCAGAAGTAGGCGCATCGAGAACGCGCTGACTGCCGCAAGGCAGTTAGGGAGCGGCTAGACTACACACGATGCATGCTGATCGGGCGAGTCTGTGTATCGTACCAGCTGACGAGCTCCCTCAGCGCAAGAAGCCGTCTGACGCGGCGGGAACTCGACAGCTCGCCGGCCACCTTGCGCTGCTTGGCTGCACGGCCGCCGCCATCTGGGCGAGCCTCGGGAGCGGATGGGTTGCGCCAGCAATGCTGTTGCACGGTATCGTGCAGGTCTCCTTGTTCGCACCGTTGCACGAGTCGACCCACCTCACCGCTTTCCGAGCGCGATGGCTGAACGACGTCGTAGCCGGCACCATCGGCTTCGTGCACTTCCTGCCAGCGGTCTGCTTCCGCTGCTTCCACTTGGCGCACCACCGCTTCACACAGGATCCCGAGCGCGATCCCGAGCTGCAGACGCCCAAGCCGACAACGATACAGGAGTATCTTCGCTACGCGTCCGGCATCGACTACTGGTACGACCGCTTCGTTGAACTGATGCGTCACGCTGCTGGGCACGTGGATGAGTCCTGGGTCCCGGCGCAGGAACGCAGCCGGGTTAGCTCTGAAGCGAGGTGGCACCTGACGGCCTACCTCCTTGTCACCGTTGCCGTGCTTGGCTTCGGATGGACCCTGCCCCTCTTCTACTGGCTGCTTCCCGCTCTGCTCGGCCAGCCCTTTCTGCGGCTCTACCTTCTGGCGGAACACACGTCGTGCCCGCAGGAACGCGATCCGACAGCGAACACGCGTACAACTCTCACAAACCCGCTGGTGCGGTTCCTAATGTGGAACATGCCCTACCATGCGGAGCATCACACAGCTCCGGGGGTCCCTTTCCACGCGCTTCCAGCGCTGCACGATCTTCTGTCGGACGGGCTGGAGGTGACCGCGCGTGGATACACGAGGTTTCACTGGAGCTATGCTTGGTCGCTGCGAAACCGAACCGTCTGACTAGGGAGCGGCTAGCCTCCCTCCCAGAAGGGCGGGAGCACCGGAACGCCGCACCGAGGCCCTGACGACAGGGGTTCAATCACCACAGTGAGGCTTGGGTAGCAAAGTTAGGGTGCCGCTCGCCCGCAGTGATCAGCAGAGCGCGCCGCTCGCTCACGGCGGGGATTTTCTTCTGCCGCGGTTCAACGGGGAGTAAGCTAGTGCTGGATAGACCATCAAGGAAGCCAACATGCCTACCTACATCATGCTCAGCACCCTCACTCCGGAGGGCCGGCAAACCCTACACAAGTCCCCGAAGCGAATGGAGGAGGTCAACAAGGAGATCGAGGCCTTCGGCTGCAAGGTCGTGAGTCAATACGCCGTCCTGGGGCTCTACGACTTCGTGACCATCCTGGAGGCCCCCGACAACGAGACCATCGCGCATCTGTCGGTGGACCTGGGTTCGCGGGGCACAGTCAACATCACCACTCTCGCCGCGATGTCGACAGCCGCGCTCCGCCGCAAGCTGGAGGAGCCCAAGCACATGGCCTGATGCCTCGAAGGGTGTTGGTGGAGGCTCGCGGAGGCGAATCCTCCACCGCGGGAGGAGGTTACGCAGAGCTCGACGGGCCTCCTCCGAGAAGCACGGTGACCTCGGCCCCGCGTCGCGAGAAGCCAGCGACAAGCATACCCCGGTGCTGAAGACTTCAGTAGCCGCGGGTGTTGCCACCGCAACCGTCGATGAACCGTCCGCGTAGTCCTGGCCTCTGGCACCGGCCGAGTCCAGCTCGTGCGGTACCCTGAAGCCGGTGTCCGACATGTTCGTCGCAGGTCTAGACCTCCATGCCGCCGTAGACGCGGCCCGCCGCGGCGGTGCGGTCGTGGTCCCGCGAGCGCTGACCGACCCCTTCCGCCGCCGCCTCCACAGCGAGCTGGCCGAACTCCCGTTCGAGCCCGTCCCTAGGGAGGTAGGCCCGGTACTTCAGGAGGCGGAGGCGTGTACGCTGCGAGATCTCGACCCGTTTCCCGTTCTGCGGAGCCTTGTCTGCGAGTTCGGTGCCCGGGTGCGTACGCTCGGGCGAGAGCCTAGCGACAACGGCAGGGCGGCGATCCGCGGGCTGGCGACGTGGCGACCCAACGAGTTCTACGTGCAGCGCTATCGCCCGGGCTCCCTCGGGATCACCTCTCACATGGACGGGCGCCGCTACCGACGACTCATCGCCTTGTTCACCGCGTGCGGTTGGGGGCGCCTCACGGTGCGACGCGAGCGGGAGGGCGAGGTGCTAAGGCGCTTTCCGATCAGGCCCGGAAGCCTCGTGATGTTGCGGGCCCCCGGGCTGAGCGGCTTCCGGGATGCCCGACCGTTCCATGCGGTCGAGCCGCTGGGGCGCGCGGAGCGCGTGTCAGTCGGCCTACGCATGGACATGCGGGTCGCACCTTCTCGGGCTAGCGCTGGCGGGCCCGCCGCTGCGGTAGGCCTGGCTTCCGGCAAGTAAGGCAACGCGGCGCCGGCCGAGGGGTCGTTCTACGCCTATCGCCAGATCTGGCTGTGAGTGCAGGCTCCCGCAAAACCAGCAGTCTCAGCCGCTCAGCTACGCCAGCTCCCTCCCCACCCGCCCCGCGGGTCCATTCTGGAGAATTACACAACTCGCTACTCGAATCCGGGGAACCGTGTGGAGCATTGGTCGTTCTTCAGCAGGTGCGTGCTGCTCCAGAGGTGGAACCGATGTCTCGCTACGCGCGCGAGCTGTGCTTGCGTGGACCCGGGTAGTGATTAATTTCCCTCAGAGGTCTTCATCCTGCGGACACTTGCCATGGTATTGTCAAGTTGAGGGGCACACGACCACTCCGGCGGGCCGCCTGCTCTTTTACGCGATGGTACCGTCAAGTTAACAGGTAGGGACGAGACACAGCGGGACGGCCTCCGGGCCGCGGATGATCATGGAGCGCCGCCAGGCCGTGGGCTCAGTGTTGCCGAAGAAGTCCGGGAAGCGCCGAAGCAGCGTCCCGATAGCTATCTCGGTCTCGAGTTTCGCGAGCTGCGAGCCGAGGCAGAAGTGCCCGCCCTGCCCGAAGGCGAGGTGGTGGTGGTCGGTCCGTCCGAGATCGAGGCGGTCCGGGTCGGGGAAGCGGTCGGGGTCGCGGTTGGCCGCGGCCAGGACGACGACCACGAGCTGCCCCTTGCGGATGCGCCGCCCGCCGATCTCGCAATCCTCCCGCACCGCGCGGTCGGTCAGCTGGATGGGGGGGTCGTAGCGCAGGAACTCTTCCACGGCGCTAGCGATGAGGTCTGGATCGTCCTGCAGGCGCTTGCGCTCGCTCGGGTTGCGCAGCAGCGCCAGCACCGCGTTGCCGATCAGGTTGGCGGTGGTCTCGTGGCCGGCCACGAGCAGCAGGCCTGACAGGGCCAGGAGATCCGTCTCGCTCAGCGACTCGCCGTTCTCCTCGGCGGCGATCATGGCCGAGAGCAGGTCATCGCGCGGGCGCGCGCGGCGCTCGGCGAGCAGCGGCCGGAAGTAGGCGTAGAGCTCATGCGTGGCGCGGCGCAGCGATGCGCTGCCCCCCCTTCCCTGGAGAGGATCGAGGAGCTGCACGAGATCGGCCGACCAGGCGCGGAAGCGCGCGCGGTCGGCCGACGGGATGCCCAGCAGCTCTGCGATCGCGATCACCGGGAGTGGGTGGGCGAGGTCGCGGATCAGCTCCATCTGGCTGGCTTCGGCTGCGCGATCGAGAAGCTCATCGACGATGCCCTCCAGCTGCGGGCGCAGCCGCTCCACGCGGCGGGGCGTGAAGGCCTTGCTCACGAGCCCCCGCAGGCGCGTGTGGTCCGACCCGTCGAGAGTGAGGAGGTTGCGCTCGATCATCGCGGAGAACTCGGGGTCCTTGCGCGTGAGGCGCGAGACGAGCTTCATCAAGGGTACGTCGCTGCGGTCCGTCGTGAAGTTCGGGTCGCGCAGCACGTGCAGGACGTCGTCGTAGCGCGTCAGCAGCCACGCGCCCAACGCGCGGCTGCGGTAGACGGGCTCGGTCGAGCGCAGCGCCCGCCAGGTGGCGTGGGGATCGCGGCGGTGCTGGGGCAGGAAGGGGTTGAAGCGTCCGAAGAGCGGGCTCGCCAACCGCAGCAGCCGCTCCCGTGCAATGAGCCACTGGAGAAATCGAAGCACGCTCACACCCTCTCGCAACGCGCTCCGATCCGAGGTTCCCGGACCGACGTTTGGGGCGCGCGTTCCAGACCTGGAGAGGATATCCAAAGAACAGATAACTGGGTGGAGAGCATCTCCGAGACGCCTTCCCTCTTAAAGGACGATTCGGGCGAGGCTCTGGTGGTGGCAGCCATTGGCCACCGAGGTGCCTTGCCCCCGGATCACCCTGATCAGAACACCACTTGCCGGTCAGAGCTTCACTCCTGCCCGTCGCCCACCATCCCCCGTGTTTGCGCACCGCCATCTCCGAGGTCTTGAGCGCCTCCGACCTGCTGGCCACGTGATCGGAGTCCCCGCTCCACGTCGATCGCCAGGCACTCCCGTGTGTACTCGTCCACAATCGTGAGCATCCGGAGCGGCTTCCCATCGTGGGTCCGATCGAACACAAAGTCGTACGACCACACGTGGTCCCGGTGCTCCGCTCGCCGTCGCACGCAGGAGCCACTCGCCAGCCAAAGTCTTCCGCGCTTGGGCTGCCGCCTCGGCACCTTCAGCCCCTCTCGCCTCCAGATCCGCTCGACCCTCTTGTGGTTCACTCTCCATCCTTCCCTGCGACTGCCCACGCGTCGGAGAGGTCGGAGGCAACCGTAGAGGACCACCAGTAGTCGGTCGAAGGTGCCTTCGTACAGCTGCAGGTGAGGACGGTTCAGGCCGGCACGCAACCGGTGTTGAAAGCTCTGTGTCTCGTAGCGACGGGGACGTGCTGCTTGTTCAGCGAGCCGCGCGCGATGACCGGAGATGCCGGCGCAAGTACGGCGAGCTTTGGAAGGTCTACTGCGCGAAGGTTCCTTTTCGGATGCTTCCCCTCATCTACTGACCTAGGTCCGGATGAAGGCGGCGATCTGGGAATCGGTTCGCAGGGCCCCGAGCTCTGCGCGCGTGGGCTGCACGGGGCGATCGCGCGCGCAATCCACAAGGCAGAAGAACCCGAGCGGCGCTCCGGGCGCGGACCGAAACTGGTGCCAGGTCTGGGGGCCTATCCGCACCAGGTCGAAAGGGCGGACGTCGAAAATCTCAGCGCCCACCAGAACCCGACCCGCGCCACGGAAGATCACGACGGCGTGCGCGTGATCGTGTCGTTCGAGCGTCGAGTGGCCGTTGGGCTCAATCTCGAAGTAGCGCAGCTCGCAGCGCAGCCCTGCATCGGGCCCGAGGAGGGTCTGCCGCGTGACACCACGAAAGTGTGTCCCCTCCGCCTTGTACGGCCCGACGGGTACGCCCTCCCACTGGAAATCGCCCTGGTAGCGGAGCAGCGGCTTCATGTTTGTGTTCCTCCCGCAGCGCGCACGCTGTCGACGAAGGCCCTGCTACGCTCGAGCAGGGCCTCGCCGGCCTCATACAAGCTGCCACCGATCAAAAGCATCGTGTCTGATCCATAGAAGTCCACCAGCTCGGGCACGCGCTCGACCGTCATTCCGCCTGCGGGCACGGGCAGCGCGGGCCGAAGCGGTCCCCACGGACGGCGCAGCACATGGGCGAGCCGGCGGCAGCGCTCTTCGCCGTAGGCGAAGCGCCCACCAAAGCTAGGATAGATGACGGCATCCGCACCGAAGAGCCGGAAGATCTTGCCGAATAAAGTCTCCGGCGCGATGCGGAGCGCCCCCCCGAAGGCAGGGTGAGCGAGGATCGGGAGCTCTGTCTTCCCGTGCACGAGCTGCCAGAGTACGGGCAGTCCGATCAGCATCGGCGAGACCATCACCGCGCGCACCCCACGCCCCTCTGCGAACCGAAGCTGTGTAGCGACCGTCTCCGCGGTGCCCGTGACGCTGGGCACGTAGAGTGCGAGGCGGCCGGTCGCGTCGGCAGCCCGCTCGACCGCCATCTGGCACGCGGCCACGCGTTCCTCGAAGCGGCAGAAAGGATGGTCCGCCAGACCGTGATCGTCCTTGATGACGTCGATTCCGGCCCGCGCGAAGGTCTCGCAGAGCTTAGCCAGCGCCTTCGCCGAAAGCCCCATAGGCTTGAGCGCGGTGCAGGTGAGCGGTCGGCCATGCACGCCCGCCGCCTCTCGTAGACCTGCCACCCCGTAGCGGGGCCCCCCGAAGGCCTCGAAAACGGAGGGCGGGAACTCGACGTCTGCGAGCTCGATCTCTTCCTGGAGCGAAGAGTTTCCGAAAAGGACGTTCAAGAGCTGGGCTGGATCGAGGGCGGTCGTCGCAACCGGAAACGCGATCGTGATGCGAAAGCTACCCGGAGCCTCCGCCGCGATCTCCTCCACTTCCCCGAGGATCTCACGCTCCACGAAGGGATCGGTGACGGCCGCGCGGGGCAGCTCCACGCTCTGCTCCAGAAGCAGCGCGTCCGCCCGCGCCTCCACCTCGTTGGCGTCGACCCGCGCCCGGTAGGTCACCCGAACCGACTCCATCTCCGCCTTGAGCGTAGCGGAAAAGCTCGGGGGATGGCGCGACGGCTCGGTGGGCCGAGCTTAGGTCTCGATCGCCCTCGCTTCGGGTCGAGGCGGTAGCGCGTAGCCTGGGCTTGCTGACACGCGTCTGAGAGCGGCGGGGCGAGCTCGAGCAGGATCAGATCGTGATCCCATAATCGCCGGGCGCGCGGTCGCGGAGGACTGCTGGGTGTAGTTTCCGTCTACCGTCCCCTCTTAGCGTCGGCGAAGGGGAACGCGCGGACTCTGTCGGCCCGATCTCCTGGGCGCGAGTTCAGCTCGTTCGGCCTTCGGGCTGCAAACATCCGCCTGAGTGGCACGTAGTGGTCAGAGAACATGGGTCGCGCGTATTCGGGCTTGCATCCGCACGTGCAACGGTTGCTTCCAGCGCATGCCCCACAACAGTACCACTCTCCCCCACGAAGACTGGCCTGGAATCCCAGGGGGCAAGAGCATCTTTTGCAAGTTCCGCTTACTGGCGCGCGCTCCTCCACTCCTCACCTCGGTCACGGTTGCTCGGCGGCCCTCACCCGGGAGGCTCTCCCACCTTTTCCACCCGCACGATCGCGTTACAGTTCGGCTCCCCTGAGGCAATGTGGCTCGACGGGGTCGATGCAGAGGTTGCCCTCCTCGTGCAGGACGAGGGTGCCGTGAAAGTCGTAGCCGTGGGGCCCGGAGAACCAGACCCAGGTCAGGATCCCGGGAAGTAGCTCCCGCATGGGTCGAGTCTACACCCGCGCCTGGCCTCGCAGGGAAGGCCCGGGAACCGGGACGGTCCGAGGAGTTTGCCCCGAGTCGCTTCCCCCCCTCAGGCTGCCGCGGTACAGTGGCCATAGATCTGTGAGTCAGTGAGAGCCTCCCGGCGGTGAGCCGTAGATCCCGCTGGGGGCTCGCCGCGGGAGGAATCGCCATGCAGATGCTCATCAACGGGAAATCGGTGGGCGCAAAGGAGACCTTCGACGTCCTCAATCCGGCCACCCTCGAGCGCATCGACAGCGCGCCGCGCGCGACGACTGCGGAGCTCGATCAGGCGGTCGAGGCAGCCTCGGCGGCGTTCGCGGGCTGGCGTCGGGACCTGGACGCGCGCCGCAAAGCCCTGCAGCAGGGCGCGGCACTGATTCGGGAGCACCGCGACGAGATCGCGCGGCTGCTGGTCCAGGAGCAGGGCAAGCCCCTCGCCGAGGCCACCGGCGAGGTGGTCTTCGCGTCGATCTTCTTCGCCTTCTTCGCGGGCCTCGACTACCGCGAGAAGACCCTGAAGGAGGACGAGGCGAACGTCGTCAAGCTCCTGCGCAAGCCGCTCGGCGTGGTCGCGACCATCACGCCCTGGAACTTCCCGCTCGCGATCCTCTCCTGGAAGCTCGCCCCGGCGCTGCTTGTGGGCAACACGGTCGTCTCGAAGCCCGCTTCCTACACGCCGTTGTCCACGATCCGGCTGATCGAGGTTCTGAACCAGGCGCTTCCGCCCGGCGTGCTGAACGTCATTTCGGGTCCGGGCGCGATCGGCGCGGAAATGGCGAAGCACCCCACGATCCGCAAGATCTCGTTCACGGGCTCGGTGGAGGTCGGCCGTAGCATCATGCGGGACGCGGCCGACACCATCAAGCGACTCACGCTTGAACTCGGGGGCAACGATCCGGCCATCGTGCTCGACGATGTCGATGTCGACAAGGTCGCGCCGGAAATATTCAACGCGGCGTTCATGAACGCCGGCCAAACCTGCATCGCGATCAAGCGCGTGTACGCCCATGAGAACGTGTACCCCGCGCTGACCTCGAAGCTCGCCGAGATCGCCAGGAGTTGGAAGGTCGGCAACGGTCTCGAGGCGGGCACACAGATGGGGCCGGTCAACAACCAGCCACAGCTCGAGCTGGTGAGGGAATTGCTCGAGGACGGGCGCGGGCGAGGCGCCCGGATCGAAGCCGGCGGGGAGGGCCTCGAAGGTGAAAGGGGCTACTTCCTGAAGCCCACGATCGTGACCGAGGTGGACGACTCCGCGCGGATCGTGGCCGAGGAGCAGTTCGGCCCGGTGCTTCCGATCCTGACGTTTCGAGACGTGGACGACGCCGTCGCGCGCGCGAACTCGACCGAGTTCGGCCTCGGCGCCTCCGTCTGGTCGGCCGACGTCGCCCGAGCGAGCGCGATCGCCGCGGAGGTCGACGCCGGCACGACCTGGGTGAACCAGCACCTACGCCTGGAGCCCGACGTCCCGTTCGGCGGTCAGAAGCAGAGCGGGATCGGTCGGGAGATGGGGATCTGGGGTCTCGAGGAGTTCTGCGATCTCCAGGTCCTGAGTGTGAAGCAGAAGTAGGTTGGCGAGGGAGGAGGCCTTTCCCCGTGGCCGATCGTCCGTGCGTTGAGATCGAGTATTGCCGGCGCTGCGGGTGGCTCCTGCGGTCTACATGGATGGCGCAGGAGCTGCTCGCGACCTTCGAGGAGGAGCTTGGGGGCGTCACGCTCGTGCCCAACGCCGAAGGTGGCGTGTTCGAAGTGCGGGTCGGGGGCGAAAAGATCTTCTCGCGGAAGGATGCCGGGCGATTCCCCGAGATCACCGAACTCAAGCGGCTTGTGCGCGATCGAGTTGCGCCCGGCCGCGACCTCGGACACGTGGATCGTTAGTTCGCTTGACGGACGGCCAGTCCGCGATCCCGTTCATCTTCCGAGCCAGCTGGACGTCCAGCGAGGTGACGCCACCCGCGTCGTGGTCGAGAGGTCGACGACCACGCCGTTCCAGACATTGAACTACTCGGGATGATGCTCCATCGACTCCGCGATCAGCGCGACGCGAAATAGCCGGGTTCCGAGATCACGGTCAGCGCTCCCGAGGCCACCTCGGGGCCTCCCTCGGATCTGTAAGTCAGATCAGGTCAGTAGCTCAGTAGCAACCGCAGCTGCGCCTTCGCCCCTCCCAGGCATCCTACACCCTCGGGTGATAGACGTGGGAGCGCCCTGGTCCCCCCGCCTGGGAACAGGCGGAACAGGCGGCGGCTCCGGCCGGTTGGCCTTGCCACTGCAGCCCGCGGCGTGACCGGCGATCAACAAGCGCGCCCAGTTCGCCGTGAAGGAGACCTGCGGAGGCAACGAGGTCAGCCGGGAAGACTAGCTCGACTACAGCAAGCAGTACGGGTGAGGGTCTACCGGGCTCCGAGCGCCCTGGTCGCTCGGGCGTAATCCTTGGGCTTCACCCACAGGATCATGCCGTAGCGGCCGCTGCCGGCGGCAACCGCATCCGCTGCGGTCACGTTGATCTTCCGGTCGCCGAGTTTCTGGATGTGCCGGGAAACGGCACCCACCTTGTCGCTGCCCTGGACCAGGAAGCCTTTCTTGACCTTGCTCAGGCGCCAGCCATTCTTCTTGGCAACGCTCCGCACGCCAGCCATCTTGTCGGCGACCAGGTCGAGCTGAGACTTCCCGGCCTTCGCGGGAAAGGCCGAGAACGCGAGCAGGTTGATGTCCGCCTTCCTGAGCTCGTCCATCACCTTGGCAGCATGCCCGGGTCGGTTGGAAACGGTCAGGTAGCAGTAGTTGATCTTGCGCACTCGATCGGCCATGGGCCAGCTCCATTCGCGATGGAAGAAGGATTCAGTCTGGCAGGAAGATCTGCCCGAGCCAAGGATCCCGCGTCCCGGCACGAGGCCGGGCCCCCCCAGGCGTTTCCTGGGCCTGGGCCTCTCTAGCGGAGAGGGACCCCAGCATCAGACCGGGAACCACGATCGCGGCTGCTGCCGATATCGTCAAAAGGTCCCCTGCGGGGATTCAGCTCCATGAAGTTGCCGCGACTATAAGTCTCGGTATTAGCATGAGAGCGGGTTTGCATACGGGTGAATATGAGGTGATCGGCGACAAGATCGGTGGGATCGCGGTACACACGAGCGCGCGGGTGGCGGCTGGCGCTGCACCAGGGGAGGTCCTCGTATCCAGCACGGTCCGGTATCTGGTGGCCGGGTCCGGACTTCGATTCATGGATCGTGCAGTTCATGTCCTCAAGGGCGTTCCCGGCGAATGGCGCCTCTTCGCCGTGGAACGGGGGGCCTAGAGGCGAGCGCGGGCTCCAGTCGTAGGCGCGCTGATTCGCGGGCTCCCCCTGATATATTCGGTTCGATGCTTCGGTTGACGTTCCTGGGCACCTCGGCGGCTCGTCCCACGGTCGAGCGTTCGGTGTCATCGATCGTAATCGTTCGTGAAGGCGAAACGCTGATGTTCGACTGTGGCGAGGGAACGCAGCGACAGATGATGCGCTACGGGGTAAGCTTCGCACTGTCCGATCTCTTCTTCACACACTTCCACGCCGATCACTACCTGGGCCTGGTCGGTCTGCTGCGCACGCTATCGCTAGAGGGACGAACCGATCCGATCCGCCTCTACGGTCCACCCGGGGCGAAACAATTCTTGGGGGCGGTTTTGGATCCGGGAAGCGAACGGCTGACGTTCGCGGTCGAGATCCGCGAGCTGCGCGCGGGTGAGACGCTTCGCAGGAAGGAGTACGACCTCGAGGTGATCGGTGTGGAACACGGGGAGAACGCTCTCGGGTACGCCCTGCGCGAACACGAGCGCCTGGGCCAGTTCAAGCCCGAAAGAGCGTGCGAGCTAGGCATTCCAGAGGGGCCCCTTTGGGGGGCGCTCCATAGGGGTCGGTCGGTCGAACTGCCGGATGGCCGGGTCGTCAGGCCGGAGGAGCTCGTGGGACCGAGCCGGCCCGGCAGGCTGGTGGTATTGAGCGGGGACACCCGTCCGTGCGAGAGCGTGGTGGGTGCCGCGGAGGGGGCGGATCTCCTCGTGCACGACGCCACGTTCGGCGAGGATAAGAAGGATCGCGCGAGACAGACGGAGCACTCCACCGCCGTCGAAGCGGCGCGGGTCGCTCTCGCAGCCCGGGCCAGGCGCCTCGTCCTGACCCACCTCTCGGCGCGCTACTCCAAGGCCAGCGAGGTTCTACTGAACGAGGCGCGGGCGGTCTTTCCCGAGACGGTGGTAGCCACGGACGGGATGGAGATCGACGTGCCGTACGCAGAGCTCGCATGAACCCGCGGCAATGACTCGACCCCAGCCGAGAAGCCGGCGCACCCGCTCGGTGTCTGCACGGAGAGGAACGGGTGCTCGGCCCGGGGGAAGAGGTGGTCATTCCTGCCGGAGTGGAACATCTGTGGGAGAACGCTTCGGAAGCGCGCGCCCGCGGCGTTTTTCAACTCCGCCCCGCCGGAATGGCTGACTTCGTGTTGGTGCAATTGGATCGCGCCTTCGGAGGTGAAGCGGGCGCCCTGTCGACAGCCGTACAAACCTTCATCCTGATCGGCACCCATGGCAGACACATGGCATGGCCGATCAAGACGCTCAACTTCCTGGTTGCCCCCACGGCACGCCTGTTCGGGTATCGGTCCTACTATGCACCGCCATCTCCGAGGTCTTGAGCGCCTACGCCTCCGCGCTAACGGTCAGCGCGGTGCGGCGCAGCTGAGCTCCTGGTCCGTTGGGCCGCATAGGCGCGAGTTAGAAGACGATCTCCATCGGAAGGCCCGTCTCGTCTCGCGGAGGTGAGTCGGGCAGGGTCTTCGCAGTTCCATCAGCGATGCGGTGCGCCGTCCAGAGTCCAGCGATCGCATCAATGATGTCGTCGTCAGCCAGGTCCTTCTTCAGGTAGTCTCCGCGCGCGCGCTGCAGGATGCCCTCGCCCAGCCAGGCCTCGGCCAG
>SMWZ01000161.1 GCA_004356455.1 Deltaproteobacteria bacterium | reverse complement strand
CTGATCTGGGAGCGGGGCGCGGGCGAGACCGCGGCTTCGGGCTCGTCGGCCTGCGCGGTGGTGGCGGCGGCCCGTCGTAACAAGCTCGTCGGGCGACGGGTTCAGGTACGAATGCCCGGCGGCAAGCTCTCGATCGAGATCAGCGATGACTACTCCCTGCGCATGACCGGTCCCAGCACGCCCGTCTATCGCGGCCGCATACTCTACTAGCGCGGTAGCGGCGAGCAGAGCTCGCCTGCGCGCACTACGCTCGGCTACGCCTCGCTGCGCGGCCCTACGGGCCTTGCACTAGCACTAGCGCGGTAGCGGCGAGCAGAGCTCTACTACCCGGGTATCGGCCGGCAAAGCCGGCCTGCCGGGACGGCGCGTGGCTTCGCACGCGCCTCGGTGCGCGCACTACGCTCGGTTGCGCGCACTGCTACGCAGCCCTCCGGGCCTTGCTTATCGGCGGGCGGTCAGACTTCGGAGGAGCGACGGCTGGGGGCAAGCGCGCGCGCCAGGTCTGCAGCCAGACGCCGCGCGTGGGACGGTTCGAGTGTGGCGGTGGTGATGCGGATGGCGGGCGGAGTCTCGATGCGATAGCGCTCGCCGGCTACCACCGCCCAGCCGCACTCGAGCAGGTAGCTCACGATGTTCGCCTCTTCAGGCACGGGGACCCACACGTTCAGCCCTGAGCGCCCCCGCGCCTCGATCCCGTGCTTGCCGAGTGCCGCCAGCAGAGCCTCACGCCGCTGAGTGTAAATCCGCTCGGCGCGTTTCAAGTGGTTCGCCATCCCGCGTTCGGTCCAGAGCTCCACCACCAGGCGCTGTAGCAGGTGACTCACCCAGCGGATCCCGAGCAACTGTCGTCCCTCGACCCGGGCCACCGTCACGGCGTCCCCCGAAAGGACTGCCAGCCTCAGATCGGGGCCAAGCGACTTCGAGGCGGAGCGCACCACCGCCCAGCGTGCACGGCCTGCGTCACACAGGGTGTAGGCCGGCGCGCCAGCCACGGGACCCGCGTGATCGTCTTCGATGATCAGCACTTCGGGGAAGGCGCGTAGAACTCGACGCAACGCGCGCACGCGAGCGGGCTCGAGCGCCGCACCCGTCGGGTTCTGGGCGCGCGGGGTCACGACCAGCGCCTGAACACCCAGGCGCAGCGTCGTCTCCAGTGCCGCAGGCAACGGTCCCGAGTCGTCAATCGCGACCGGCTCGGCGACCAGGCCGAGCCCCGAGAGCAGATCCAGCACACCACTGAAGGCGGGATCCTCCACCGCCACACGGTCTCCCCGACGCAGGTGCGACCCCAGCACGCGCTCGATGCCATCGAGCGCTCCGCCCACGACCGCGAGCGTATCCACCGGGATGCCGTCCCGCTCAAAGCCGCGCCGGCTCAGCCGCAATAGCTTGGGCAGCATGAGCTCCTCGGCGTAGAGACGAGGCGGCGGATCGAGCCTCTGCAGCGCCGGCGTCAGCCGAGGCAGCAGCGCGGGATCGGGGTTACCGGCCGCCAAGTTGACGGCGCTCTGCGGAACGGGAGCCCGTGCACGGGTGTAGAGCGGCGGGCGGGCGCTGATGCGGGTTCCGCGGCGGCCCTGCGCCACCAGCAGCCCCCGTTCGCGCAGGCTGCGGTAGGCGGAGGCGACCGTTGCGGGGCTGACGCGGCGCTCCCGCGAGAGCGCGCGCACGGTGGGCAGGCGGTCCCCCGACGCGAGCCGACCCTCGCGTAGCGCGCTCTCGATACTGTCGGAGATCTCGACGGCCGTGGATCCTACGATATACTTATGTACTGAAACATCCATATGTTTGTACTATAACAAATTATCACCAACCCTAACAGGAACTCGACCATGTCCACGCTCACGCCTACCCCCCGCACCACGCTCAAGCGCCGACCAGCTCGCGGCAGCTACGAGCGCGCCACGATTCACGCCATTCTGGACGAGGCACTCGTCTGCCACGTCGCGTTCGCTCTGGACGCTCAGCCCGTGGTCACGCCCATGGCCTACGCACGCGTGGGGGACAAGCTCTACCTGCACGGATCCGCCGCCAACCGCACACTGCGAGCGCTGGACAACGGAGTCGAGGCCTGCGTCAACGTCACGCTCCTGGACGGATTGGTGCTGTCTCGCTCCGCCCTGCACCACTCGGTCAACTTTCGCTCGGTGACCGTGTTCGGGACGGCCCGCAAGGTCACGGATGCGGTCGAGAAGCTCGAGGCATTGCGCGCGATCGTTGAGCACGCCGTACCCGGGCGTTGGCCGGACGTGCGCAAGCCCAGTGCAAAGGAGCTGCAGCTGCCGTTGGTGCTCTCGATCCCGTTGGATGAGGCCTCGGCTAAGCTGCGCAAGGGCGGACCCGTGGAAGAGGAAGCCGACTACGCACTGCCCGTATGGGCGGGGGAGATTCCCCTGCGTCTGGTGCCCGCCGCTCCGGTCGATGACGTGCGGCTGGCCGCCGGCGTGAATCCGCCTGCCTATGCCAGCGCCTACCAACGACCTACCGCCAAGGGAGAACGCCCATGGAACCCACCATCGGAATCCTGATTTACGACGACGCGGAAGAGCTCGACTTCGTGGGGCCCTGGGAGGTGCTGACGCCCAAGCCCGGGATCACCGAGCGCAACCGTGTGCTCACCATCGCCGAGCACGACGGGCCGGTGCGCTGCGTCAAGGGACTGCGTGTGCTTCCGGACGCGAGCTTCACCGACGCGCCGCGGCTCGACGTGCTGCTCGTGCCGGGCGGAAAGGGGAGCCGCGGCGAGGGACGCGGGGTGCTCGTGGATTGGATCCGCAAGGTCGCCCCCCAGGTGCGCTGGCTTACCAGCGTCTGCACTGGCGCCTTTCTGCTGCAGGAGGCGCAGCTGCTCGAGGGCAAGCGTGTCACCACCCACTGGGCTTTTATCGAGCAGCTGCGCCAGCGAGGCGGGAATCTCACCGTGCTCGAGAACCGGCGCTTCGTGCGGGACGGCAATCTGGTCACGGCCGCGGGCGTCTCGGCCGGGATCGACATGTCGCTCTGGCTCATGGGCCAGCTACACGGCGTGGAGGTCGCACGCAAGGTGCAGCGCCTGATTGAGTACGATCCCGCCCCACCCTACGCCGCGGACGTCTGAGCGGCGACTCTTGAGTCGTCCGCCTTACTCGGCAGAGATGAGCAGGGTCGCGACGCCGTGCGTCTCGCGACGTACGGTGCACACGCGCGTGCCTCGTTTCGCACCCTTGCGAACCCCGGAGACATCGAAGCCGGCAGCCAGCAGGCGCGCGGATGCGGCCTCGAGATCCCGCACGCGGTAAGCGAGACCCCACAAGCGATCCGGCTTGTGAGGACGAGCCGATTCGCTCAAGCTCGCCCCTACCTCGACCGTCACACCGCCCACACGAAAGAAGAGTATGCGCGTGCCGCGTTCCTCAAACGTTCGGTCCAATGCCAGCCGCAGGCCGAGGATGTCGGCATAGAGGTGGCGTGACGACTCGAGATCGGGACTCATCACCACTACGTGATCGAGGGCCTCCACGCCGGCGTCGCCGACCGGCGCCGCGGGAGGCTGCCCCTCCAGCACAGCCAGGGACACGCCGCGCGTCTCGGACTTCGGTAGCCGGATATAGCGGCCGGCTGCGCTCGATAGCACGTTCGCTTCGACCTTTCGCTCGCGCAGACGTTTCGCGAACGCGTCCGCGTCCGGAGTCGTGAAGACCAGCGCCAGCAGCCCCTCGCCGCCTGCGTCCAGCCGCTTGCGCAGCGCAGCGCCTGTCCCCATCGGCGCGAGCAGCTTAAGCTGGGTATTAGCCAGCGCAAACAGGGCGCACTCCACGCCGTGCTCGAGGAGTTCTTGGCGCCGCGGCGACGGCTGACCGAGCAGGCTCGCGTAGGTCGCCGTCGCCGCATCGAGGTCGCGCACCAGAACCACGGGGTGCGCGAGCGCCTCGAGCACGGGGAGCGCTCAGAGCTTCCCGGCGACCTGGGCCGAGAGCTCGATCAGGAGCGGAACCTGCTGACCCATATACACGAAACGCTCGTCCTGGGTCTGTCCGCGCACGTAGCGGATGTAGATCTGCTGCAGCACCACCGCGGTCTTCCACAGCCCGAAGGCCTCGTAGAAGGGCAGGCCCGAGATATCAATCTTGCGCTGCTCCGCGTAGCGCTGGGCGATCTCGGCGCGCTTCGGAAATCCCGGCTGGGCGGTGAGCGCGTTGGTGGCACCGCGGGCGGGCGGGTCTCCGGCCTCCGCCCAGTAACAGACCAGCGTACCGAGATCGACCAACGGATCCCCCAGCGTGGTCATGTCCCAGTCCAGAATCGCCACCACGTGATCCGGATCGTCGGGGTCGAGCATGATGTTGTCGAACTTCAGATCGTTGTGGACCAACGAGTGCTGGGGGGCACGCGGCAGGTTGGCCACCAGCCACTTGTACATCTCGTCGAAGATCGGCAGCTCCCGATCCTTGGCGCGCTCCCAGCGCCCGTTCCAGCCGTGCACCTGGCGCTCGACATAGCCCTCCGGCTTGCCGAGGTCGCCGAGGCCGATCTTCTCGTAGTCGATGTCGTGAAAGGCGGCCATCACATCGATCAGCGCGAAGCTGATCCGGCGGTGCGCGTCCGGGTGGCGTTCGATTTCCGGGGGCACAGCGCCACGCACCACGACCCCCTTGCGGCGCTCCATCACGATGAAGGTCGCCCCCATGATGCTGGGATCCTCACACAGCAGGAAGGCGTGCGGCGCGGACGGCAAGTGATCCGCCAGCTTGGAGAGCACCCGATACTCGCGCGCCATGTCATGGGACTTAGGCGCAACGGGCCCCAGCGGCGGACGCCGCAGCACGAGCTCGCGCTGCCCGAAGCGGGCCAGATAGGTGAGGTTCGCGTGCCCACCCGGGAACTGGAGCACCTCCATCGGGCCATCCAGACCGGGCAGGTTCTCCTTCAGGTAGGTCTCGACCTTGGCAGTGTCGAACTCCTCCCCCGGCCGGATGGGCGCGACCTCCGGGGGATTGCTCAGCGTCGACTCCGCCATGCGCCGCAGCCTATCACGGAGAACACGTCGGCCGGAAGGCGACCGCAAGCCCGGAAGGCTGCGTAGCAGTGCGCGAAGCGACGCAGCCAGGCGAAGCCGAGCGAAGTGCGCGCAGGCGAGCCGTGCTCGCCGATAACGCGCTAGTAGAAGTCTAGCCCTGGATGCGCCTGTCCTTGCCGGCCCACTCCTTCTCGCGTAGCTTGAACTTTTGGATCTTGCCTGTGGAGGTCTTGGGTAGCTCGCAGAACTCAACCGCCTTGGGGCACTTGAAGTGCGCGAGGCGTTCGCGCGTGAACTCGATCACGGAGCTCTGGCTGGGATTCGTGCCGGGCTTGGGGGTCACAAAGGCCTTGGGGACCTCTCCCCATTTTGGATCCGGCATCGCGACCACCGCCACCTCCTGCACGTCTGGGTGCTGGTAGATGGTGTTCTCCACCTCGATCGTCGAGATGTTCTCTCCACCCGAAATGATAATGTCCTTGCTGCGATCGCGTAGCTCGATATAGCCGTCGGGATGCATCACGCCCAGATCGCCCGAGTGGAACCAGCCGCCGCGGAATGCGTGAGCGCTAGCGTCGGGATCCTTGTAGTAGCCGAGCATCACGTTATTCCCGCGCATGACCACCTCGCCGATGGTCTCGCCATCGGGCGGCACGTCCGCCATGTGCTCATCGACGACGCGCAGGTAGACCGAGAACGAGTAGGGAACGCCCTGACGCGACATGACCCTGGCGCGCGCCGCGATATCGAGGTCTTCCCACTCCGGCTGCATCTCGCACAACACGTGGGGGCCATAGGTCTCGGTGAGACCGTAGAGGTGCGTGATGCGGGCGCCCAGCTTCTCCATGCGCTCCAGCAGCGTCGGCGAGGGGGGGGCGCCGCCCATACAGACATGGATGGGCGGATCGAAGCGCTTGCCATCCGCCGCCGGATCGCTCGAGAGCATGAGCAGCATGGTCGGCGCGCCGTTGAAGTTCGTAACACCGTGGCGGCCAATCAGCTCGAAGATCTCCGGCGGGTCGATCTTGCGCAGGCATACGTGAGTTCCCCCCGCCGCGGTGACCGCCCAGGGCATGCACCAGCCGTTGCAATGGAACATGGGCAGTGTCCACAGAAAGACCGCGTCCTTGCTGAGGCCAAGCGCACCTGATTGGCCGAGCGCGTTCAGGTAGGCACTTCGGTGCGAGAACATCACGCCCTTCGGCATGCCGGTGGTGCCCGAGGTGTAGTTGATCGAGAGCAGGGTATCTTCGTCCTGGATCGGGTTCTCGATTGGCAGCACCGGCGCACCTCGCGCGAACTCCGCGTAGCCCTCCTGATCCGGTCGCACGGTAAAACTCCCGTCAGGAATTTCGACTACTCGCTCAAGCGTCCGGATCTCGGATCGCACAGCATCCAGCACGGGCGCCAGCTCAGGATCCACGAGCAGCACGCGCGCTCCCGAGTGCTCAAGGATGTAGGTGATCTCGTGGGCCGAGAGACGCGTGTTGATCGATACCAGCGGCGCCGCAAGCAACGGCATCGCAAAGTGGGCCACCAGGTGCCAGGGCGTGTTGGGTGCCAGGATCGCCACGCGATCCCCCGTCTCGATCCCCGCACGGCGCAGCGCGCCCGCCATGCGCCCCACCTCCTCGGCGAACTCGGCATAGCTCCAGCGCAGCTCACCGTGAACGACCGCCGTACG
>SMWZ01000160.1 GCA_004356455.1 Deltaproteobacteria bacterium | reverse complement strand
TTCTTCGGCAATGGGGGCATAGGCAACGGCGGCAAGGCCGGCCTCGACCTCTTCGTGCGTGCAGTGCGCGGCCCGTAATGGGTGATGAGCTGCTGTAGATAGCCGAGGTAGGTCACGGGCCGTCGCCTGCTGTGCGCCGGTACCGTAGCCGCTCAAGACCGAGGTCGCGCGAGTAGATGAAATGCCGCAATTACATCTACTCCCCTGACGGCACCGGCGCGCAGCAGGCGACTCAGGATTACGCTCTGGAGGCCAGCTTCCCGCGAGTGCCTCTACAAGTAGATCGCTCGTCTATCGGGTGATCAGGACGCGGGAATCGAACCCGCCGCCACGTGAATAAAATCAGGCACTTAGAGACAGTTTCGGTGCCTCAGACGTGCCTCAGGGACTTTCGCCTATCCCAAGCCCATCCATCCGAGTGGCGCTAGATCATTCACTTGAGAAACTCATCTACGGAGAATTCAGGATGCCATGTCGAATCCGCAGGTCTCGATTAGAAAGGCGACAACGAATGACATCGCTCAGATCGTTGTTTGGCTAGACGGAGAGCTTCACGCGCACGCCCGAGATTCCGTTGCAAACGAAGCGATCTTGGCCTCGCTCAGGGATGCGAAATACTGTGAGGCAGCGCGCCCGTCCGGTGCAGGTTCTCGCTTGCATGCGCAATCCCTGCGCTGCACCCCAGCCCGCACTGCCGCACACGTGGCCCGGCAGCGGCGTATGGCACACGCTTTGCTCCAGTCATAGAATCGAGCCAGGGGAGGCCCCGGATGATTCTGCTGCTCGTCCTGTTGAGCGTCGTCGTCCTGATTCCCACTCCAGCCCAGGCGCAGGATCTCGACCGGCGGATCGCAGTCCAGCCCGGGGGCCGCCTCCAGGTCGATCTGGATATGGGCCCGGAGAACCGCTCGGAGCGAGTCTCCCTGGAGGTGCGCTCCCACGACGCGGACGAGGTGTGGGTGGTCGCCGACCTCTCCGGCCTGGGAGCCTCGTCCGTGAAGTTCCGGCTCGACCACGACGAGCGTGGTGTGGTCCGGCTGTATGGCCGGGCCGGCGGCCTGATGTCCTGGCTCTTCGGGGGTCCGGGCGTCCACGTTCGCGTCTGGGTGCCGCAGGACTTCTCGGTCGACCTGCGCTGCCCCTCCGGGCCCATTCGGATCGAGGAGCTGAATGGGGAGATTCGTGCCCGGACCCGGTCTGCCCCGATCGAAGTCCGGGGAGTGGAGGGGGATGTGCACCTGCGCACGCAGACGGGCGCGGTACGCGTGACGGAGGTGGTGGCGACGTCAGCGTGCGCGCTTCCAGCGGGTCGCTGGAGTTCAGCTGGGTGACGGGGAACATCGAAGCCCATACCGGCCAGGGAGACATCACGGTACGGCACGTCGTGGGTCAGATCGACCTGCGAGTCGACTCCGGCGAGATTAGCCTGCGCGAGGTGCGGGGCCGGGCGGAGGCGAAGACCGAACGCGGCGCCGTCTACGCCAGCTTTGCGGGCCCACCATCGGGACGTCTGGAGACGCGACGTGGATCCGTGGAGATCGTATTCCCCGCGCGCTTCGGCGCCCAGCTCGAGGCCCGCACGCGTAACGGGACGGTGGAGGTCGACGCCAACGTCGGAGCCGACGGAAAACGGGGCCCGGACTACTTCATCGGCGCCATCAACGGGGGAGGCGATCCTCTATACGTGTATACGGCGCGGGGAACGATCCGCGTGCACCCACGTTAGGAGAAGGGATAGGCATGACACGACACGCGATTCGGCTGGCGTTGCTGCTGTGGTCACTGCCTCTCGGCGCCCTGGCGGCCGACCTGGAGTTTCGCGAGAGCGTGCCGGTAAAACCGGGCGGCACGCTCCGGATCGAGCTCGCGACAGGCTCGGTCGAGGTCCAGACCGACGACTCGCACGAGGTCAGCATCGAGGCCCAGGCCATGGGCTGGGGCGCGGGGTCGATGCGCTTCGAGCTCAGCAGCGATGGCGAGGATGCGCAGTTCATGGGAGCATCCCGGGGATGGTTTGGGCCGCTGGTCATCCTGCCGCGGGTTCGGGTCAAGGTGCGCGTGCCCGAGAGGTACTCGATCGAAGTCCGGACCGGCGGCGGCTCGATCGAGATCGACGACCTCGGGGGAACCGTGGTGGCGAAGACGAGCGGCGGACGGATCGTGCTCGATGGCGCCGAGGGACCGGTCGAGCTGACGACTTCCGGCGGCAGCATTGATGTGGACGACGTGCGTGGCAATCTCTCGGTTCGGACATCCGGGGGCGGGATCAGGATCTCGGATGTTACGGGGCGGGTCGAGGCCGAGACCTCGGGGGGGCCGATCCGGGTGCACGATGTCGGCGGGCCCGTGCTCGCACGCACCAGCGGTGGCTCCATCTCGGTGCGCTTTTCCGGGGCCCCGGAGGGGGACCTCGAGACATCGGGTGGAGCCATCGAAGCCGAGTTCGACGAGAAGGCGCGCCTGAACCTTGAAGCGGAGACCAGCGGCGGCCGGGTCCGGGTAGAGGATGACCTCCAGATCACCGGCAGCATTACATCCAATCGTGTCGAGGGCCGCATCAATGGTGGTGGGCCGACCCTCCGACTCAAGACCTCGGGCGGGAACGTGCGGGTTCGTCTGCGTTAAGCTCGTCCCGCGCCGCGCCGATCTATCCTTCGCATCCCCTGGCGCGGAGAGGTCGGCGTGGAATCGCGACGAGCGGATCGAACAAAGTGGCGCTTCATGTGCCAGATCGTTCACGAGGAGGAGCGCCACGATGGGATCGTGATGAACATCACGGCCGATGGGATCTTCGTGCTGACCTCCGCCATGATTCCGTCCGGCACCCAGGTTCGGATCGAGATATCTGAGCTGCAGGAGGTGCCTCAGATGACCTTGCGCGCCATTGTGATCCGTCAGCACCTGGTCCCCGACGAGTCGTCTCGCCTCATGCTGCAAGGCCTCGGCATGCAGATCCTTCAAGCGCCGAGCGCGTTCTACGAGTTGAGCGAGCCGGAGAAGGAAAGCTCCTAGTGTTCTGTTCCGGGAGTTCCGACGCGGTTCTCGCGCCCGAGGCGCCGCGCTCGCAAGGCACGCGAGCGAGGCGAATCCGTAGCTTCGGCGAGCGAGTGCAACGCCGCGAGCGTGGATGCAGCGGGCGCCGAGAATGCGAGCGAACTTCCGGAACAGGACACTAGCCCTCCCCACGCAGTGCATCGATCACATCCGGAGGCGCCTGCACCAGCTCGATCAGTACGCCCTCACCGCTCAGGGGTGAGTCCGCGTTTCCTTTGGGATGGATAAAGCACACGTCATGCCCGGCTGCGCCCTTGCGAATGCCGCCCGGCGTGAAGCGCATACCGCGGGCCTCCAGCCACTCTACGGCCGAGCGCAGGTCATCCACCCAGAGTCCCACGTGGTTGAGCGCGGGCTCGTGTACGCGCGGCCGCTTTTCGGGGTCGATGGGCTGCATCAGGTCGACCTCTACCTTGAAGGGTCCCGCCCCCATTACGGCAATGTCCTCGTCGATGTTCTCGCTGGGACTGCGGTAGCTGCCCGCGGCCTCGAGCCCGAGCGTGTCGATCCAGAGCGCGCGCAAGGCGTCTTTGTTTCGCGCCCCCACGGCGATCTGTTGCATGCCGAGCACCTTAAACGGCCGTTCCTTCACGCCGTCGCCTCCCAGGTCGTGCCGCTCGTAGGGTATCAGCCCAAGAGCATCTGACGAGGCCTGAGGGTCAACCCCAGAGCGTCGCTCTCAGCATGAACAGCACGTAGCCGCCCACGTAAAGCCCCACAACAGCCAGGAGCAAGGCCCGGGCGGAGCGGCTGCTAAAGCGCTTCAGGAGCGATAGTGAGGTCACGCAAACCACGCCCGCCTCCAGCGCGAGCATGAGAGATCCGTGGTGGGCCAGGTCCCAGTAGGAGAGGGGGCTCACGAGGCGGGCATCGGTGAGGGGAAAGAAATGACGGTGCGCATCGTTGTGGTGGAACGGCAGGTCGAAAACCGAATGGAGCAGCAGGCTCGCGAAGAAAGCCTGGGGGATCCGACGTGCAAGCAGGCGCGCGATCCCGAGTCCCGCCAGCGCCAGAGGAATCGAGTGCGCGAGGTCGAATACGTTCTGCCACTCCGGTAGGAAGTAATCCCGCGTCCAGATCTCCGCCTCGGAGCGGCCCAATGCGAGGCGTTCCACCAGGTAGAAGACGAGGATCGGCAGATCAGGCGCAACTGCTCCCGCCACGACTGCGCGTGCGAGGTCTCGCCGTGGCCCGCTGCAGAGCAAGGCCAGGTTCAGGATGGCGTGGCTCGGTGTGTGCATCGGAGCAGCAGCGTAGCGGAACCGGCACGGCCGTCGCGGTCCGTGCGCCTCGGGTACGTTAGACTGCCGGCGGTCGTAGAGGAGGCAGGCGCAATGAGCCGCCGTCCAAGCCAGACTCCCATGATGAAGCAGTACCGCGCGCTCAAGGAGCGGGCAGGCGACGCGCTGCTCCTGTTTCGTATGGGTGACTTTTACGAGCTCTTCTCCGACGACGCCGAGCGTGTGGCTCCACTGTTGGACCTGGTCCTGACCACGCGCGATCGAGACACCCCGAACGCCGTGCCCATGTGCGGCGTCCCCGTGCACGCCATCGAGGGCTATATCCGCAAGCTGCTACAGCTCGGGCATGCGGTCGCCATCGCCGAGCAGATGGAGGACCCGAAGCTGGCCAAGGGTCTCGTGCGCCGCGAGATCGTTGAGGTCGTCACACCCGGCTTGGTGTTGGATCCGCAGCGTCTCGACGGGTCGGGTGCGAATTACGTCGCCGCCGTGCTGCAGGACGGTGAGACCCTCGGCCTGGCCTACCTGGACCTCTCGACGGGGGAGTTTCAGGCCACTCAGATGACGGACCCTCGGCTGCTCGAAGCGGAGCTCGATCGCGTCTCCCCGCGAGAGGTCCTCTTGCGCGATACGGACAAGAGCTTGCCCGTACGTGCACAGCTGCGCCGCGCCCCCGATGCGGACTTCGATCCCGGCCAGGTCGCGGAGCGGGTGGGGCGGCTGCCGGATGGAATCCATCGGACCGATACGAGCCCCCTGGCCCGTGCGGTGGCGGCCGTGTGGAGCATGGTCGCAGAGCTTCAGCCCTTCGCACTCGAGCAACTTCAGCGCGTGCGGCGTTACGAGGCCAGCGACCGGCTGCTGCTGGATCCAACCACGCGGCGCCACCTCGAGCTGGTGAGAAACCTGCAGGACGGCGGCCTCCGAGGAACGCTACTGGAGCTGCTCGATCACAGCCGCACGCCCATGGGGCACCGCCAGCTGGTCTCCTGGATCAGCGAGCCTCTGGTCGATCTCGATCGCATTCGCTCCCGCCAGCAGCGGGTGGAGGAATGGCTCGAGCCCGACAGCCGCCGGGCCCAGCTCGCAGACGCGTTGCGCCGGGTCGGCGACCTCGAGCGCCTGCTGACGCGCTCGTGCCTGCCTGTGTCCGGTCCTCGCGATCTGGCGGCCCTGCGAGACGCGCTGGCGGGCGTCCAGTGCGTGCAGCAGCTACGCGCGCTCTCCGAGGACCTCTCCGAGCTGCAGCGGCGCCTGGAACAAACTCTGGTGGAGGCGCCGCCGCAGGCGCCACGAGGGGAGCCTTACACGGGCTATATCCGTGACGGCGTGGCCGCGGAGCTGGACCGGGTGCGCGCGGAGTCCGAGGAGGGCCACCGCTACCTGGCGAGCCTCGAGGAGCGGGAGCGCGAGCGGACCGGGATTCCGACGCTGAAGGTCAAGTACAACCGCGTCTTCGGTTACTCCATCGAGGTGACCAAACGCCACCTCTCGCGCGTCCCCGAACACTACCGGCGCAAGCAGACCATCACCAACGCCGAGCGCTTTACGAGCGATGAGCTGCAGCGTTGGGAGGGCGTCGTCCTGAGTGCGCGGGAGCGGGCGGCAGCGGTGGAGGCCGGCGTGCTGGGTGAGCTGCGCGCCGCTGTGGCGCGTGCGGCGGAACAGGTACGACGAGTGGCGCGTGAAATCGCCGAGCTTGATGTCGCTCAGTCATTGGCCACGGTCGCTCGCCAGCACGACTTCGTACGCCCCGAGCTCGACCGCTCCCTGCGCATCCAGATCGAGGCGGGGCGCCACCCAGTGGTGGAGCGTTTCACGCCCGATGGCTTCATTCCCAACGATTTGATCCTCGATGCGGACGACGCGCGCTTCATCATCCTCACGGGGCCGAACATGGCGGGCAAATCGACGTTGCTGCGGCAGACCGCGCTGATCGTGCTGCTCGCTCAGATGGGCTCCTACGTCCCAGCTCGCTCCGCTCGCATCGGAGTCGTGGATCGCATCTTCACCCGTGTCGGCGCCCAGGACTCCCTTACGAGCGGAGACAGCACCTTCATGGTGGAGATGCGCGAGACCGCGACCATCCTGCACGAGGCCACCCCCCGGAGCCTGGTGCTGCTGGACGAGATCGGGCGCGGAACCTCGACTTTCGATGGACTTTCGATCGCCTGGGCTGTAGTGGAATACCTCCATGACACGCCGGGGTTGCGCGTTCGCGCCTTGTTCGCGACCCACTATCACGAGCTGGCCGACATGGCGCGCACGAAGCCGTTCGTGCGGAATTTCCACTTTAGGTGTGCCGAACGGGGTGGGGAGATTCTCTTCCTGCGCCGCATGGAGCCGGGTGCCGCCAGTTGCAGCTACGGGATCGAAGTCGCACGCCGGGCCGGGCTCCCCCCCGAGGTAATCCGTCGAGCGCGAGAGGTGCTCGCGAATCTGGAGGGGGGAGAGTTCGATGAACGCGGGAAACCGCGTCTCGCGCGCGAGGGCGCAGGGACAGCGCCGTCTCAGCTCGGGCTGTTCCAGGGCGGGAGAGCCGACCCTCTGCGCCAGGCCCTGCGCAAGCTCGAGCCTGATGACATGACTCCAATCGAAAGCATGCTGGAGCTAAGCCGCTTGAAGCAGCTGGCTGAGGAGGAGGTATGAGTCGCGGCAGCCGGCTTACGCTTCTGGCGGGGGTGCTGCTGCTCGTACTCGGTGCCGGGAAGCGCCCCGCGGGCCTGCTCGACGTGACCGACGTCCGCGTCTTCGATCACCCGAACCACACCCGCGTGGTCGTGGAGCTTTCCGGGAGCGCCCGCTATCACACGGGCACCCTCGAAGACCCCGCTCGCCTCTACATCGACATCGATGGCGTTTGGATCGAGGCGCCCCTGCGCGAGCCTCGAAGCAGTGGTGCCAGTGCGCCTCTACGCCGGGTGCGCGCAGGCCAGAACACTCTCCAACGCGCCCGCGTCGTGATGGAACTGGCCGAGGGCTCAGTGAAGCACCACACCTTCCACCTGAAGCAGCCGTTCCGCATCGTGACAGACGTGTATCGGGCTGGCAGCGCCTCGGAGCCGACGCCCGATGACGACCGCTTCGACCAGCGCCCGGTCCGTCGCATCGTGCTCGATCCGGGTCACGGCGGGAAGGACCCGGGCGCCCGTGGGCGGGGCGGGGTGAAGGAGAAGGACGTCGTCCTGCGCGTATCCCGGCTTCTGCGCGATCGCCTGCGGCAGGCGGGTTTCGAGGTCGTCATGACGCGAGAGCGGGACGAGTACCTAAGCCTTGAAGAACGCACGGCTGTGGCCAACCGCCTCAAGGGCGACCTCTTCATCTCCATCCACGCCAACGCGTCGCCCAATCGGAAGACGACTGGGGTCGAGACCTACCTGCTCGACACACGCTACGACCGTCAGACGGCCCGTGTCGCCGCCCGCGAGAACGGTACGAGCATCGGCCAGCTGAACGAGCTCCAGCGGATCCTTGCGTCCTTGCGGCTCGGCTACCACGAACGGTACGCCGTGCGGCTGGCCCGAGAGATCCATGAATCGCTGCTCGAGAGTCTGCGCCGAAGCTACCGCGGCACAAGCGATCTGGGCGTTAAGCATGGCCCGTTCCTGGTACTCTTCATGGCTGATATGCCAGCCATCCTGGTAGAGGTCGGGTTCGTCTCCAACCGAGCGGAGGCCCGACGCTTGAGCTCGAAGGCGTTTGCCAGGGCCGCCGCCGCAGGCATCGCCAACGGAATCGTACGCTACCGCGACGAGCACGCGCGGAGACTCGTGGCCGGTCGGTAACCTGGATGGCCCTGCAGCCGCTCTGTGATGACTTCTTCGGGGTGGTCGAGGCGCCCGCGGGTCCTTCCTCCGCCCATCTCAATCCCTCGGTGCGCGCCTATCTGGACGCAGCTCGGGAGTATCTGCTCGACCTGCACGATCAGGGGGTTCCCTCCCGACGCGTAAACGAAGAGCACGCGGACCTAACGGATCGCCTGGTTCGCAAACTCTACCGACTGGCCGAAGATCGATACTTCGCACACTTCCCGCGCCTTAACTTCCGCGTGGCCCTGCTGGCCGTGGGTGGCTACGGACGGCGTGAGCTCTCCCTAGCATCCGATATCGACCTGCTATTGCTGTACCGCGGGAAGATGAACCCCTACGTGGAGACACTGGCGGAGGCAATCACCACCCGCCTCTGGGATGCACGCCTCACCGTGGGTATGGCCACGCGCACGATCCAGCAATGTCTCAAGCTGGGCAAGGAGGATTTGCCCACGCTCACGTCATATCTCGACGGGCGCTTCCTGGTGGGCGACCCGAGTCTCTACACGGATTTGGACGCCGAGGTGCGACGCTGGATCCGGAACCACTCCACCGAGTTCATCCGCTCCAAGCTCGAGGAACAGCGCGCACGCCATGAACGCATGGGGGAGTCGCTCTTCCTGCTACAGCCGAATTTACGCGAGAGTGTGGGCGGACTGCGTGACTACCACATGGGGCTATGGACGGCGCGGGCGGTACGCTGGGAGGTCCGCAAACCGGAGCACCTGCTGCTGCACGGCTTCATCGATGCCTCGGATCTCGAGGATCTGTTGGCTGCGCTCGATTTCCTGTGGCGCATCCGCAATCAACTCCACCGTGGACTGCGCAAGGACGATCGTCTGCATTTCGAGGCACAGGAAGCACTTGCCCAGCGCTTCGGCTTCAAGGAGACGGATCATCGGCTCGGCGTGGAGCAGCTGATGCAGTCCTACTATCTCCACGCCCGCGCTGTCGAGCGTGTCACCCGCCGCACGATCGATCACGCTCAGACGCTCGATCACGAGCGCAACGCTAGGTACAAGCAGCCGGCTCGCGCCATCGAAGAAGGCTTCGCGATCGTCAACGGAAAGCTTCAGATTCCGAGCGCCGTACTGCTCCAAGAGCGGCCAGTGCGCCTGCTTTCCGCATTCGTAGCATCCCAGCGGTACGACGTCCCACTCTCAGCGCGGGCGCAGCGGCTGATTCAGCAGCACGTCCATCTGGTCGACGATGGCTTTCGCCGGGATGCCGAGGCCGCCGAGCTGTTCCGCCAGATCCTGTCGGCTCCGCAGCGTGTGTATCGCTCACTCAGCCTGATGGACGAAGTGGGACTTCTTGGGGCCTACTTGCCTGAGTTCGGTGAGCTGGTCGCGCTCTGGCAGCACGATATGTATCACACCTACACGGTCGACGTACATTCCCTCTTCCTCGTCGAGCAGCTCCGTCGTCTGCGCAAGGGGCGCTTTGCGCGGGAGCTACCCCTGGCGACCGAGATGATGCGTGAGCTTCCCTCACCGGAGCTTCTCTTCCTTGGCTGCCTGCTCCACGATATCGGTAAAGGGCGGGGCGGTGGGCACTCCGAGAAAGGGGCGCGCATGGTGCCCGAGATCGGAAAGCGCCTGGGCCTGGAGCCGCACGAGGTCGAGACGGTCAAACTGCTGGTTCTACACCATCTCACGATGAGCGCGATGGCGGAGCAGCGCGACGTGCACGACCCGCGCCAGATCCTCAAGCTCGCGCGTCTGGTCGGCACCCGCGAGCAACTGCGCAGCCTCTACCTGCTTACGGTGGCCGACATTCGCAGCGTATCACCCGTGGCCTGGACCAGCTGGAAAGCGGGCCTGCTCGAGGCCCTCTATCGCAACGCCGCGGAGTGGCTCGAGGCGGGGGCCGCGGACCAGACGGCCCCGCGCTATTTCCTCGAGCGTGCCACGGAGCGGGTGTCCTCGACCCAGAAGGAGGCACTCGAGAGGCTCTCAGCCAGGGGCGTCTTGGTCGAGCAAGCCGCCGGTTTCCTCGACAGCATGCCTCGGAACTATCTGCTCAATCACGGGCCCGCAGAAATCGCCGCCCAGGTCGAGGCCGCTTTCGATTTCCTCGCATCCGATCCGGAGATCGGCGTCTATCCCTTTCCCGCGCAGGCCGGGGAACAGGTGTTCTGGGGTGTGGTCGTGCTGGCCCACGACCGGCCGGGTCTCTTCTCCATCGTCGCCGGCGTGCTCGCCGCATGCGGGCACAACATCCTGGGAGCCCAGGTCTACACGAATCGAAATTCTCTGGCGGTCGAGATCTACCAGCTCGATCTCATGCCGGGCGGGGCCCCCGAACAAGAAGACGCGCTGCGACGCATCGAGTCGCAGCTACGCGATACGCTGGCCGGTAAGCAGACGGTGGAGAGATTACTGGCCAATCGTAGTCCCACGCATCCACACACGCTGCGGGCCAAGGCCCCGAGCGTACGCATTGCAAATGACGAGTCCGACTTCTACACCGTGATCGACGTGACGGCCAATGATCGGCCGGCTCTGCTCTATGACATCACACGGACGCTGAGTCAGTTCGGGCTCGATGTGGTCATGGCCAGGGTCTCGACTCGAGCCAACCAGGTCACCGACGCTTTCTACGTCACCGATAACGGACATAAGATTCTGGAGCGGATGCGGCAGCAGCAGATCGAAGAGAGTCTTCTCACCGCCATCCGCCAGGGCAGCATTTGAATCTGCACTCGGCCATTGACTCGTTCCTCGCCCACCTTGCGGTCGAGCGCGGACTCGCGCCCTCCACGCTCGAAGCCTACGGGCGTGACCTTGCCGCGCTCGCCGGGAGCCTCGGCGACATCAGCGTAGCTCAGATCGATGCGCGCTCTCTGCGCCGCCATTTCTCCAGACTCGAAGCGCAGGGGCACGTAGCGTCGACGCGAGCCCGCGCGCAGTCGGCGATTTCACGACTCCTGGCTTTCCTACGAGGGGAGGGCGCCCTGGCCAGCGATCCGCTCGCTGAGCTCGGACGGCCTCGGCGTGGGCGTAAGGTACCGCGCGTGCTGAGTCTCCAGGAAGTCACGATGCTGATCGAAGCCCCGGACGAGTCGCCGCTCGGAATTCGGGATCGCGCCATGTTGGAAATCCTTTACGCGGCCGGCCTGCGGGTCTCTGAGCTGACCGCTCTCAGGCTCTCCGACCTCCAGCTGGAGTCCCGGGCGTGCCGCGTCCAGGGCAAAGGGCGACGCGAACGCTTGGCATTGCTGGGAGAGCCGGCCGTGCACTGGCTCTTGCGTTATCTGGAAGAGGTTCGCCCCCGCTGGCTAAGGGATCCCGGCAACGAGCACGTTTTCATCTCGCGACGTGGGACGAACCTCACGCGGCAGTCAGTCTGGTATCGGGTTCGACACTACGGTCGCAGGGCGGGAGTGGTTCAGGAACTCACGCCCCACGTGCTCAGACATTCGTTCGCTACCCATTTGTTGGAGGGAGGTGCGGACCTGCGAGCAATACAGGAGATGCTGGGTCACGCCGACATCGGTACCACGGAGATCTATACGCACGTCAGCCGCAAGCGCCTGCACGACCTGGTCGAGAGTCGCCATCCACGGGGCGGCCCTCCACGATGAGCGCCGTTCCCGCGCTAGGTCTGCGGGAACAGCTGGAGCAGGCTTGTCCCGACCGCTTCGCACTGCTGCGTGTGGTGGTCGAGGAGGCCCGGCGGGTGGACGCACGAGCCTATCTCGTGGGTGGACCGGTGCGAGATCTCCTGCTGGGGCAAGCGCTGTTCGGAGATCTCGACATCGTGCTCTCGGACGAGCTCCCACGGATCGCGCGCCGGGCCGCGCAGCGCCTCTCTGGCCGGGTCCTGCTGCGCCCACGATTCCTGACGGCCACCATCATGGCCGGGGACACACGGCTCGATCTCTCGCGCGCCCGCCGCGAGACCTATCCACGGCCGGGCGCGCTACCCGAGGTCCGTAAGGCCGCGCTGGAGGACGATCTCCTCCGTCGGGACTTCTCGATCAACGCCATGGCGCTTCCGCTGGACACTCGCGCCGGGCGCAGCCTGCTCGACCCGAGCGGAGCGCTGGCCGATCTCCGAGCGCGTCGGATCCGCGTATTGCACCCCGAGAGCTTCCGAGATGACCCCACGCGACTCTTTCGCGCGGCGCGCTATTCTGCGCGACTCGGCTTTCGGTTCGCGCCCGAAACCTCGCAGCTACTGCGCGATGCGATTGCGACGAACGCGCTACGCACCCTGTCGCGCGACCGCATCCGGCACGAGATCGAGAAGGTGCTCGAAGAATCCGATGCAGCGCGCGGCGTCCTGGAGCTGGAGAGGCAAGGCCTTTTGGCGGCGGTCTCACCGGGCTGGCGGGGCGGGACAGAGACACGGGCCGCGCTGCGGCGACTGAGCAGCGCCCAGCCCTCGCCTCCCTGGCCCGAAGCGGGGCAGCAGGAGGTGCGGGCGGCGTCGAGTCTGCGGGCCCTGTTCTTGGATACGAGGTCCGGCGCGCGGACGCGGGCGCTGAGCGCGCTGGGGCTGCGGGGACGGCGCGCAGACAACGTCGATCAGGACCTGCGCGAGCTGCCGCGCTTGCGCCGAGCGCTCGAGCGCGGTCCTGCGCCGGGCAAGCTCGATGCTTTGCTGGATGGCGTGGGCGAGCCGATGTTGCTGCTGCTCTACTGCGCGACACGCCCAGCGGGCGCGCGTTGCGTGAAGCGCTACGCGAGCAGCATCCGTCATCGGCCAAGTCCGATCGACGGACACGCGGCGCGTGCGCTGGGGCTGGCCGGCCCGGCGATCGGGCGGCTCCTGAGCGCCGCGCGTCAGCGTTCGCTCGACGGCGGTCCGGTGGAGGGCGCCTGGCTACGACGTTGGTTGGCCCGCCAACGGGCAATGCGGTAGTCTCCGAGGCGTCCCGTAACCCTCCGGATTGCTCGAGAGTGAACGCGACCGAACGCGCGACATCACCTCCGGATCAAATCGCTCCGAGCCGCAGTGCGTGCGCCGTCAAGCTGCCGACCTTCGAGGGTCCGCTCGACCTCCTGCTGCATCTGATCCGCGCCAACGAGATGGACATCCATGACATCCCGATTGCGTTGATCTCCGAGCAATATCTTGAATACCTCGAGCTCATGCGGGAGATCGATGTGGACGTGGCTGCGGACTATCTCGTAATGGCGGCCACCCTGGCGTATATCAAGTCCCGCATGTTGCTACCGCCGGACGTGGATGCCGATGACGAGGCCGGCGAGGATCCGCGCGCGGAGCTCGCGCGCCGGCTCGCCGAGTACGCGATCTTCCAGGAGGCCGCCCAGGATCTGGAGCGGCGCCCTCAGCTGGGGCGGGATGTCTTCGCCGCAGAGCCAGACCTCTCGCTGGTCGGGGAGAAGGAGCCCGTCCTGTCGGTGAGCCTCTTCGCCATGCTCGAGGCCATGCGGCGCG
>SMWZ01000159.1 GCA_004356455.1 Deltaproteobacteria bacterium | reverse complement strand
GTCGTAGAAGCCGCGGCCGGCGACGCGGGCCTTCCATTCACGCGGTAGGTTCAGATCGAGCTCGAGCGAGAGTTGCGTGCGAAGGACGGCCAGCCCTCGGTACTCCTTCTTGATCTCCTCCGACGAGTCGTGGGCGTACGCGTAGGACGCGGAGACGCTGACCGCGCCGTCCAGCTCCCAGAAGGTCGGCTCGGCGTTCGCGGCGTCATCGAGGATGACTTCCTCTTCCTGCTCGAAGCCCTCGAGGAGATCCTCCAGCTCATCCTGCGCCCCCCCGGCTCGCGCACACAGGCTCAGGAGCAGCACGCCTATGAGCCATAGCTGCCGCCGGGGAATAACGTTCTTCGACGGCATGCGCCGTCCGGCTCAGAGCCCTTTCTCCAGCCGGCGGATACTGAACATGGCCTCTTCGAGGCCTTGGTTGAACCTGACGTTGTGGAAGCGAAGGATAGTCTTGTGCAGGGTCTTGCCACCCTTTTTGGTGGTCATGTGCATTTCCGTGGGAACCCAGATGCCGTCGATGAGCTCGAGCTTCTTGACGTCGAAGTACCTGAGCTTGCCGCCTCGATCCAACCACCGCACGGCACGGATCATGACGAAGTTGTCCTGCCGCACGAAGACGACCGACTTCTTGTAGCCGGTCTCTTTGATCTCTTGCTTGGTTCGAGGAACGCCCTCGATCTGCCACACCTTCTGGCCCTTGACCTCGGTCTCCTTCATCAAGGTATAGTCGTACTGGTCGAGATCTCGGTCCGTCATGTCGGAGTAGTTGAAGTCGGAGCCCATGAAGCTGCCGCTCTTGTCGCTCGAGGCGATGCGCTTGGTCTTGCGCAGAGCCGGCAGATAGAGCCACTGGTCATCGTCCTTATCGCTGGCGTCGTAGTCATAGGTCAGAAAGCCAGTGTCCTTCACGTCCGCAGGCGACATGAAGAACATGAGCTGTAGCTCATCCTTGCCCCTGTCCTTGCCGAAGCTGCGGATCTGACGCACGCGCCGGGCCCCGTTCTTGTCGATCAGGATCATCTCCATGTCCTGCTTACTGTTGTCCCCATCGTCTCGATCCTGAACCCGCTGCATGATCTCCCGCGCGCTGAGCTCTTCGGCCGACGCGTCGAGTGGGGGGGTGAGCAAGGCGACGGCAGCGAGTGCGGCAAGCGAGAACCACGGTCGATACTTCATCGCGAAGCTCCTTGTGTGGCGAGCGGTGCGGCTTCGAGGCGGGGACTGCGGCGGCGCACCAGCACCATCAGCGCGGGGGCCAGCAGGATATCGGCGAGGAAGGCCACGAGCAGGCAGAAGCCGGTGAGGAATCCGAAATCGCTGAGATTGTTCATGGATGAGAACATATAGATGAAGAAGCCCGCCGCCAGCACCAGTGTCGTGAAGAGCAGAGCGCGGCCCGTGGTCCGCAGGGTCTCGTGAACGGCCCAGGGGGCATCGCCACTGGCGTTGTAGTAGCGCTGGAAATTGTGCATGAAGTGGATCGTGTCGTCCACGGCCAGGCCGATGGCGATACAACCCAGCAGCAGATTGAAGGCGTCCAGGGGGATGCCGAACCAGCCCATGACCCCCAGCGTGATCACCACCGGAGCCAGGTTGGGAATCATGCTGAGCAGGCCACCCCGCAGGCTTCCGATCAGCAAGATCATCAGCGGTGTGATCACGATGAGCGCGATGGCGTAGCTGCGGATCATGCTCACGAGGAGAGCGTTGATGGTGCGGCTCATGACTCTCATGATGCCCGTGAACTGGAGCTCTACGCCCTCGCCCATGATCTCGCCCGCACGTTGCTTCAGCTTGGCTATGAACGGCGGATAGCGGACGGCATCGGTCCAGGGAATGCGTAGGGTGAAGCGCGCCGTGTTGAACTGAGAGTCGACAAGGTCCTCGAGATCGTCCGAGCCACTGTTCTCGAAGAGCAGCAGTTCCTGCGCCACCAGCTCCCGGTCCTGCGGAATCGCGTAGTAGTCCGAACGGTTCTCGTTCAGGGCCTGGTGAATCTCCTTCAGGACGTCGACCAGCGAGATCGTCTTGCCCACCGTGAGGCCGTCGTGATCGTAGGCCTCGGCGTAGAGCCGCAGCTCGTCGATTCGGTTCAGAAGCTCGGGTGCATAGAGTCCATTCTCTGCGCCCGTCTCGATCAGTACCTCCAGTGACATCGAGCCCTGGAACTCGTGATCAATCGTAGTCGTGGCCAGGCGGAACCTCTGCTCCGGCGGGAACCATGCCAGTGGATCGTGTGAGAGGGTAAGCCGTGGTGTCCCGAGCATTGCGCCGAAGATGAGTGCCGACCAGATGACCACGACTGTCCAGGGATGCTGGCTGGCGATGTCGCCACAGCGTGTCAGGATTCGATCCAGGACGGGTGGACCCGCGGCGGATGCCCGCGCAGAAGCCCGGCTGAGCGGGATCAGGGCAAGCAGGGCGGGCAGGAGCACGATGCTGAAGCCTAGAATGAAGAGCGCGCCGATGGGGGCGAAGATGCCGAAGTCGACCACCGGAGCGACCTCTGCGCTGGTAAACGAGGCCAGGCCTCCCGCGGTGGTCAAGCTGGTCATGCTGATGGCCAGGCCCGAATGGCCCAGTGCGTGGGCGATGGCGTCCTCGCGCTCGCGGCCCGCGTCCAGGGCCTGAAAGAAGATAACCAGAAGATGTACGGCGGCGCCCACACCGATCGCCAGCAGGAACGACGGCAGGATCTGCGTGGGCAGGCCGATCGGAACGCCCGTGAGTCCCATCAGGCCCAGCGTGCAGGCCAGAGAAACCAGCACCATCACCAGTGGCAGGACCACGCCGGCGAAGCGACGGAAGAGGATCCAAAGCAGCCCCGCGATCACGACCAGGGAGAGCAAGACGAAGCGCGTCATGTCGCGGCGCATCGAGCTCTGCAGCTCCTGCAGCAGGATCGGCTGCCCTGCGGCGTAGAGCTCGAAGTCGGGGCCCCGATGGCGTTCCATCACCTCGTAGACCGCCGCCACCACCGCCGCGTTCTCCTTGCCCGTGAGGAAGGGCGGGGGCGCCGCGCCGGGCTTGCCCTCGGCTTCGAAGCCGGCCAGGGCATTCTCGTCCTCGCCGAGCGAGGAGTAGAGATCCGTCTCGATTGAGACGATCGTGAAGCGTGCGTCCTTCGAGATCACCAGGTTCCGATACAGCGGGTTTGCGAGCGCACGCTTTCTCAGCGCGGCCAGGGCGCTGGCATCCTCCGGCCACTTCTCCATCAGCTCCTCGACGATCAGCTCGTGGTCTTCGCCGCGCGTCGCGCGCACGTTGATGAGGCTCGTGATCTCCGCGACCTGTGGAACCTGATCCTCGAGCTCCCGGTGGAACGCGCGTAGCTTCTCCAGGAAGCGTCGTTCGAAGACATCGCGCGTGCGGACCCCGATCAGCAGGATCCCATCGTGGCCGAACTGGTGGCGAAAGGCGTTGTACGCCACGCGGACGGGATCGTCGGCGTGCAGGAACCCCTCGGTCGAGGTCTCCAGCTCGAGCTTGGGTAGCTGCGAGGCGAGAGCGAGCGTGACGAAGGCGGCCAGGGCGAGCGTGGTCCAGGCGCGCCGGGAAACGAAGTGTCCCCAGCGCTCGAAGCCGGCCTCGATCCGGTCGCGGATTCCCGGGGGACGTTGGGTCTCGCTCATGGCGCCGGCTCCCGGACCACCACGCCATGAAGAATGAGCTCCGCAGCGCTCTCGCCGAACGCGTGCGCCAGCTCGGGGGTCAGCTGCTTGAGCCCGAAGAGCTTGCGGATGAGCGGTTGTGCCAGAAAGAAGTAGATGCAGATGCCAAGTATGGACGGCACGATGAACTTCGGATCCAGCTCGCGCAGCTCGCCCTCGGCGATGCCCTCGTCGAGCAGGCTCCGTAGTGTGGCCAGGTTGGGCCCGGCCAGCTCGCGCGCAAAGCGATCGATCACTTCGTCATCGGCGAAGAGCACCTGCTCCACCAACAGCCGGGCCAGGTAGGGGTCCGCCGTCATGGCGGCGACGATCTCCTGCACGAAGCGGCGGATTCGCTCTTTCACCGGCCCCGAACGCTGCGTCGCCTTCTCGATCCGCTCGCGGGCCTCGAGCACGACCTGCTCGATGATGGCCGCGAACAGATCCGACTTGCCACCGAAGTAGTAGTTGACCAGAGCTGGACCCACGCCCGCGCGCTGCGCCACCTCGCGCACGGTGACGCGCGGGAAGCCCTTCTCGATCATCAGCTCCCGCGCCGCGCGCAGCAGCTGCTCGCGGCCCTGCACGCCTTCGGCCTGGGGCGGGCGGCCCGGCCGGCGGCCCTTGCGGCAGCGCTTGCCTGCGGGGCGGGTCATATATTGTATGTATGTATAATTATTATTCTGTCAAGGCGGCCGGCTGAGCCGAGGTCTCAGGACTCGCCAGCGCGCAGCAGCCGCTCCAACGCGAACACATGGACGTCCTCGGCGGCCATGCGCCGCAGCGCATCGGCCAGGCGTAGCACGTAGTCCAGGTTCGCTCCGCTGGGTCCGTGCGCGCTCCGCACCTGGCACGCGATCTCGCTCAGCTCGCGGGGGCCCACGTAGTTGGGGTTGGCCGGCGTGGCCACGTACATCAGGCCGGGCTCGCCCTGCGTGGCGTCGTGCTCAAAAAGGAGGGCGACATCGTGCCGCTCGTATCCTCCGCGCTCGCGCCAGTCCAGCGTGACCAGCACGCCGTCGAGCTGCTCCGGGTCCAGCCGGTAACCCATTCCCCAGCAGACGGCGCCGGGCTCGGGCACCAGGGTGACCACGCGGCCTGGCCGGCCGGGGACTCCGCGGTGGTCGGTGGACGCCTGCCAGAAGCGGCGCGTCCAGCCGCGAACGAACGCGGGCCGCTGCTCGAGGTGCGGAAACTCGGGGTGCCAGAGCAGCGAGCCGTAGCCGAAGATCCAGTGTCTGCTGCTCACGCCCTCAAAGCTACATCCCCCCGAAGCGAGCGAAAGAGTAGGCGCCTTGGCACTTCGGTTAGGATGCGCGCATGCGTCTGCCGTGTTAGCTCCGTGAATCTCGAGTTGAGCCAGGGGAGGTCCCGCTTCTTCCCCGACGCCAAGCGCCGGCACAGAATCTTCCAGCTCGCGCTTCCCATTCTGGGTGGGATGCTCTCGCAGAACGTGATGAACCTGGTGGACACCGGCATGGTCGGCGCACTGGGGAACGAAGCGCTGGCGGCCGTCGGCCTGGGGAGCTTCGCCAGCTTCATGGCCTTTGCCTTTCTGATGGGCATGGGGACGGGCGTGCAGGCGATCGCGGCGCGGCGTCTGGGAGCGGGGCGCCGGGCTGAGACCGCGCTGCCGCTCAACGGCGGGCTCTTACTGGTGCTGGGGGTTGGACTCCCCGGCTCGGTGCTGCTGATCTGGCTCGTGCCGCAGCTCTACCCAACCCTCAACTCCGACCCCGAGGTCGTCGCGATGGGCGTGCCCTACCTGCAGGTCCGACTGGTGGCCATGGCAGGTGTGGGGATGAACTTCGCCTTTCGCGGCTACTGGAACGGCGTGAACCTGTCGCGTCTCTACATGCGCACGCTCGTGTCGATGCATGCCTGCAATATCTTCCTGAACTGGGTCCTCATCTTTGGGCACCTGGGCTCCCCGGCGCTGGGCGTGACGGGAGCGGGGATCGCAACCGCGGTCGCCACCTATCTGGGCACGCTCCACTACTTCGTGCTGGCACTGCGCCACGCGCGCGGCAACGGCTTCCTGCACCGCCTGCCCGATGGCTTCACCCTGCGAGCGTTGCTGCGGCTCTCGGTACCGGCAGGCGCGCAGCAGTTCCTGTTCGCGACCGGCATGACCACGCTGTTCTGGATCCTGGGACAGCTCGGCACGCGCGAGCTGGCCGCCGCCAACGTGATCACCAACCTCACCCTGGTCGGCATTCTCCCCATGCTCGGCTTCGGCCTGGCGGCCTCCTCTCTGGTGGGCCAGGCCCTGGGTGGGGGGGAGCGCGCAGACGCGGCGCGCTGGGGTTGGGAGGTCAGCCGTCTGGCGCTGGTCTTCGTCGCGCTGCTGGAGCTGCCGGTCGCTCTGTTCCCGGAGCTCTTCCTGGGCATCTTCATCCATGACCCCGAGACACTGGCGCTGGCGAGCCTTCCGATGCGGCTGGTGGCGCTCACGCTGTGGTGGGATGCGCTGGGCACGGTGCTGCTCAACGCGCATCAGGGCGCGGGCCACAACCGACGAGCGATGGCCATCTCGGTCAGCATGCAATGGGGGATCTTCTTGCCGCTGGCCTACTTGCTGGGCCCGGTGCTGGGCTTCGGACTGCTGCAGATCTGGTTGGCGAACATCAGCTACCGCTGTGTTCAGGCGCTGATCTTCCTTTGGAGCTGGCGCCAAGGGCACTGGGCCGAGGTCCGCGTCTGAACGACGAATCCTCGGCGGCACTCTGATGTGCTACACCGTTAGCCCGTAACGCAGGAGACCTCCCCACTCCCGCGTGGAGGCTGGAAATGAGTGCAACCGGGCGTTTCCTCGTCACGTTGTGGGTGCTCGCGATCGGATCTCAGCTGGGCTGCGCGGCGCTTCTCTTAGGGAGTGGCGCCATCGCTGGCGCGGGTGTTGTGGCTTACGCGAAAGGGGAGCTCACCACGGCGGAAGATGCGGATCTGGATCGGGTCTGGGCAGCCGCGCAGGGGGCCATGGACGACCTCGACTTCGTGATTCAGAGCCGGCTTACAAGCGCGGGCT
>SMWZ01000158.1 GCA_004356455.1 Deltaproteobacteria bacterium | reverse complement strand
GCGAACTCCTCGAGGAAGAGCGCCCGCGCGCGATCGCGGGGGTCGCTTGGGTACAGCGGAGGGTTGGGGTGCGTCTGCTCCAGATACGAGATGATTACCGACGAGTCGGGGACCGTGAAGCCGTCCTCCTCGTAGACTGGAATCTTGCCCAGCGGGCTGATCTTCATGAGCTCTTCCCGCGGGCCGAAGGGGAGCACCGGATCCTGCTCGTAGGCGATGTTCTTCTCCGCAAGGGCGACGCGCACCTTGCGCACGAAGGGAGAGAGATTGACTCCATGGAGCTTAGGCATCGTTTGACTCCTTTCTAGTTGGATGGGCCGGCCCCTGCGGGGTCAGCCGGAGCTTCCCAATCGATCTCGAAGAGCTGAGGCAGCTTCGCCAGCACCGCGAGATCTCCCTGCGCCTGCATCCTTCCGCTTGCGACGGCCTCGTCGGGAGAGAGCCAGCCTGCGATCAGCGCCAGCGCGGTCATGGGCTCGGCCGTCACGACCAGATCGGAGGGTCCGGCCTCGCGGGTCACGCGTGTTCCGTGCCGCCCGCCGCTCACGCGCACGACGTGGCTCTGCTCCCCGTCCGGAATGCGCAGCTCGATCGTGCACGCGGGCGTACTCGAGCGCCTGGCTAAGGCCTGCACGGCTGCCAGCACCCAGATGGGCTCCAGGTGTTCGCCGAGGCGAGGCGGAAGCATGAAGCGCGTTCCCCACCTCATCAGCTCCACCAGCGCGGGCTGGAGGGCCCGTCCCATCTGGGTGAGCTCGTAGACCGTGGACGCGGCCGGCGGCTCCAGCACGCGCCGCTCGAGCAGCCCGCGCCGCTCGAGCTGCGTCAGACGCTCCGACAGGACGCTGGAGCTCACCCCGCTCAGGCGCCGCCGCAGGTCGCTGAAGCGCAGTGGTCCCAGCGAGAGATCGCGCACGATCAGCAGCGTCCAGCGTTCTCCCACGATCTCGGCTGCTCGAGCCAGGGCACAGAACTGCGGATAGCGAAACTCACCCACACACCGAGTCTAGCATGCGTGAGTTCGAAAATCAAACCCAATAGTTTTGATTTACTACTAGAACTCGAAGTGCCGGCCGGCGCCGTCTCCGTCCCGGGCGCGCTGGCGCCTGGCCTGGATACGGGCGCGGAGCTGGCGTCGCTTCGCCAGCAGGCGCTGCTGCAGGAGGGGTGCTTGGGTCGCGCTAGAGAGTCGGCGCGAGCTGCTGTTGCGATAGCGGCAGAAGTCGCGGTAGCCCTGGATCTCGGGCTGGAACCCCTCGGCCATGATCTCGATCATGATGGCGTCGTCGAGGAACCCGAACACGGGAATGTGATCCGGGATCAGGTCGTGGGGCTCGGCGAAGTAGGCCAGCGCGCTGCACACACGCTTCCTCACCGAAGCGGGAAGGCGCCACTCCGTGTCCTCGACCATGCGCACGATGTCCTCGATCGTCGTGATGCGTTCGAGCACGTAGTCCGGCGGCTTGGCCTCGCGCGCGCTGCGCGCCAGCGCCCGAGCCGCGTCGACGATCTTTCGGGGGTCTTTCTGTTTGGCCGCGGCCGAGCGCATCATGCGCTTGAGATGGCTGAGGTCTTCGTCGCCTAGCTTAAACGTGACTCTCAACCGCTCGCTCCGACGCCCGCGCTCAGCCCTGCGACGCGCGTTTCTCGTTCTTCTCCCGCAGACGCTCGATCAGCCCGTCGGGTCCGATCTGGCTGATGATCTCCTTGGTCTGGCTGCGGAAGTTCGAGATCAGGCTCACGCCCTCGGTGATCAGGTCGATGACGTACCAGCCATCCTCCCTCTTTCGCAGCCGGTAGTCGATGAGAATCGGATCCACCGAGGCCCCGACGATGCTCGTTCGCACCGTCACGTCTCCCCGCTTCTCGAAGCGAGTGCGGTCGATGGTGAAGGTCTCGTCCTGGTACTGCTGCAGGGTATCGCCGTAGCTCAACGACAGGTGACGCTTGAACTCGATCACGAAGTCCAAGCGCTGCTCCGCGGACAGGCGTCGCCAGTTCCGCGCCAGCACCAGGCGCGAGATCGTCTCGAAGTCGAAGCGTTTGTAGGCGATCTCCTCGGTCCTCTTCCGCTTCTGCTCGGGTGAGAGGCTCTCGTCCTGCAGCACCCGCACCACCTCATCCAGGGTCATTCGCACGGTGGTCTTCGCCTCGGCCTGGGCGACCTCCGGATCGAGGTCCTGGCCCAGGGCGGGGCCGGGCCCGAGCAGGGCGAGCAGAGCCAGGGCCGCGAGCTTCCCGCCCACCGACTCAGCGCAGCCCATCGGCCTCCACCTCATTCGGCTCGTCCTCCAGCTGGTACAGATCATCGGGGAGATTATACAGGTCATCCGCGTCGGGCTCCGGTGTGTCGCTCTCGAAGAGGTCCTGGTTTCGGATCTGGGCGATCCGACGTTGGATGTAGGCGTCGCGTACGAAGACATAAAGGTCGAGAGCGGCCTCGCGTGCCAGATCCACCTGCGCTTCCGCCAGCGCACGCCCGTTGACGGTGGAGGTGACGGCCCCGGACACGGCCACGACGGTGCGGGCGAGTGAGAATGGGTTCAGGACCGAATCAAAGACGTAGCCGACGCCGTCGCGTGGGTTCGAGGGTCCGACCAGCGGGATCACCCAGTAGGGTCCGGACGGGACGCCCCAGCGCCCGAACATCAGCCCGAAGTCCCCTGGATATTTCCCCAGGCCGAAGCGCGTGGCGGGATCGAAGAAGCCCAGCAGCCCGACGGTGCTGTTCGTGATGAAGCGCGCCAGCTCGCTTCCGCTTCGCTTCACCTCGCCCTGGCCCAGGTTGGTGAGGAAGCGAACCGGGAACCTCAGGTTCTGGAAGAACTTGCCCAGCGCGATGCGAAAATCTTCGGGCGTGATGAAGGACCAGCCCTTCGCGACGGGCTCGAGCGCGTACGTGTCGACCTGGTTATTGAACTCGAAGATCCCGCGATTGAAGCTCTCGTAGGGGTCCGGTCGTTCCGCCGAGGCGCCCAGGCAACCCGACAAAAGAGCGAGCATGGGGAGCAGCAGCCATCTGGCCCGGGGTCGGGAGCTCACTCTGGGGAGTCTACACCGAGATTCTGCACGAGCCGGCTGATCATCTGCTCCAGAATCAGCGCACTCTGGGTGAACTCGATCTCGTCACCGGACTTGAGAATGGCTTCCTCGCCTCCCGGCTCCAGCTCGATGTACTGGTTGCCGAGCACGCCGGAGGTGAGGATAGCGGCGGAGGTGTCCGTGGGGAGCTCGAGCCGCTCGTCGACGTCGATCACCACCCGGGCGCGCAGGTTTTCGTCCAGCGAGATCTCGCTGATTTGCCCCACCTTCACGCCTCCCACCACCACACGGGAGCGAGGCTTGAGTCCCCCTACCTGGTCGAACGTGACGATGAGCTGGAGGCCCCCGGGTCCCCGGTAGGAGGCGCCACCGAGCGCAACCGACATGTACGCGATCGCCGCCAGACCCATCAGTACGAAGACGCCCACCAAGAAGTCGCGGATCGGTGATTCGCTCATGCGCTTAGACTCCCCATAGTGCCGTGATGATATAGTCCACGATCAGCGTCGCGACCGATGCCGTGACCACGGTGGAGGTCGTGGCCCGGCTCACCCCGGCGGAGTGGGGCTCCGCGGTATAGCCGCGGTAGGTTGCGATCAGCGCTACGAGCACGCCGAATACGAGCGCTTTGATCAGGCTGACCAGCACATCGTTTTGGAATACGATCGCCGACTCGAGGCTGGCTATGTAGCTTCCCCCGTCGAGTCCCAGGAAGATCACCCCCACGATATAGCTGCCCAGGAGGCCGAGCACGATGAAGAGTGCCGAGAGCAGAGGCATGGAGATGATCATCGCGAGGCTCTTGGGCGCGATGACCAGGTCCAGCGGATCGATCGACATCATGCGCAGGCCATCGAGCTGCTGGGTTGCCACCATGGAGCTGATCTCGGCCGCGATAGCCGAGCCGGCGCGACCCGTCACGAGCAGGGCCGTGAGCACCGGACCCAGCTCACGGATGAGACTGAGACCGACCACGGCGCCCAGGCTGTCCGCTGCTCCGAAGCGGATGAGCGTGTTGTAGCCCTGAAGGCCGAGCATCATGCCGACAAAGAGGCCCGAGACGCACACAATGGGCAGGGACAGCCAGCCGATGTGGTAGAGCTCGTCCATCAAGCGTCGGGTGCGGCGCGGGAGATAGCGCGAGATGCGCACCACCTGAAGCGAGAAGACGGAGAAGCGACCCAGGTTGAGGACGGTGCGGACTATAAACCTGCCCAGCCTCTGGACCGGCACCGCGTTCACGTGCGGCCTACTCCGTCCTCGGCGAAGAAGCGCGTGAGCCGCGAGTCACTGCTCTTGTAAAGTTCCTCAGGCGGTCCGGAGAGCGCAACGCCCTCCGTGAGCAGGATGGTCCATGCCGCCATCCGCAGCGTTGAGGGGATGTTGTGGGAGGTGATGATCATGGTGATGCGCAGGCGCCGGTTGGCCTCGACCAGCATCGACTCGACCAGGCGGATCGTGCTCGGGTCGAGTCCCGCGAAGGGTTCGTCACAGAGCAGGATTTCGGGCTTCAAGATCAGTGCCCGGGCCAGTGCCGCGCGTCTTATCATCCCGCCGGAGAGCTCGCCCGGAAGCAGCCGGTCCACCTCATGCAGGCCGACTGACTCGAACACGGCTTGGACCTCGCGCGCGATCTGGGACTCGCTCTGGTTGGTGTGCTCGCGCAGTGGCAGGGCGACGTTGTCGAAGACCGGCAGCGCGTCCAGCAGGGCGCCCCCCTGGAACATCATCCCGATGCTGCGGCGGAAGTGCTTGGCCTGGCGTTCGGGCATGCAGGTCAGCTCGGTCTCACCATCGAGCCAGATCTCGCCGCTGTCCGGCTTGGTGAGACAGGCGATCATGCGCAGCAGGGTGCTCTTGCCCGCGCCGCTCGCCCCCAGCACCACCGAGATCTCGCCACCCGGAAAGGCACAGGAGAGGTCCTCGAAGATCGTCCTTGCGCCCCATTTGAAGCGGAGGTTGTGGAGCTCGAGGTGGATGCGGCTCTTCGGCTCATCCATGCTGCGCTTTCCCCCGGATCGACTCCTGGCTCGTGGCGTACTGCCAGGAGCTCACGCGGGGGCGTGGCTGGCCGGCGCATTGCCCGCGCGGGTCGAAGGCCGGCCCAGCATAGCAGGGATTCAGCCTCGACAGCCTGCGGCGAGACCCGCGCCGGGCGGGCCCGGCACTCGGGCAATTGGTGGGGGCATCCGGCCATGTTTTGGGGGGTGATGGGCTCGCAGGGTCACGGCCTGGATGCCCCCGCTCATTAACTAGAGTGCATCTGCAGCCAGAAAGGTGTCGCGCGCAGGTGGTTTTCGCGATCCGAGGCCACTGAGCTTCGGGTATGCTCGTTTCTGATGACCCCTCAGGAGATTCGGGTCCTGATTCAGGCCACCGGCCGCGTGCTGATGGACTCGGAGCGGACCGAGGAGATCCACGCGGCCGAGGAGCTCAGCGGCCGTCGTCACTACGCGCGCATACGCGCGACCCTGTTCGGCTCGGAGGAAGGCCGGGCCCTGCTGCGGGAGCGGCCGGAGCTGTGCTCGGCGCAGGTCGACTACGACGCGCTGCGTGGGCTGCCCGAGAGTACGCTCGGATACCGGTACGTGCAGCACCTGGATCGCAACGGGCTCTCCGCGGACTACCAGGCGGCGCCCACCCGGTACGTCGCTGATCCCGAGCTCTCCTATCTCATGCGTCGCTTCCGGCAGACGCACGACGTCTGGCACGCGCTGCTCGAGCTCGGCACCCAGGGTCACGAGGAGGTCGTGATCCACGCCTTCAGCTGGGGCCAGCTGCGTCTGCCGGTCTCGGCCCTGGTCGTCCTCTTCGGGACCGTCAAGCACATCTTGCTGGAGAGGCGCTGGGACACGTTGCGTCATTCCCTGTGGGAGGCGTACTGCCATGGACGCGACGCCGCACCGCTATTGCCGGTCTACTGGGAGCGAAGCTGGGACGAACCCATGCTGAAGGTCCGCGCGCGCTACGGCATCGCACGGTGCACCCGCGCCTACTTGGAATAGGGAGGACGCCGGATGATCTCTGCCGATGAACGCTACCCCAAGCAATACGCGGAGGTGCTCGACCACAAGCTGGCCTATGTCGAGGTGGGCCGGGGGGACCCCATTGTCTTCCTGCACGGAAACCCGACCTCGTCCTACCTCTGGCGCAACGTCATCCCGCACCTGGCGCAGCTCGGTCGCTGCATCGCGCCCGATCTGATCGGCATGGGGGACTCGGCCAAGCTCGAGCCGAGTGGACCGGACCGCTACCGCTTCGTAGAGCATCGTCGTTATCTGGACGCTTTACTCGAAGCGCTCGGGGTAAGTGAGAACGTCACCTTCGTCATCCACGACTGGGGCTCGGCGCTCGCCTTCGACTGGTGCCACCGGCACCCGCAGCGGGTCAAGGGCATCGCGTACATGGAGGCGCTGGTTCAGCCCGTGACCTGGGACAGCTGGCCGAACGCGGTGCGTGGGCTCTTCCAGAGCTTTCGCTCTCCCGCCGGCGAGAAGCTGGTGCTCGAGGAGAACGTGTTCGTGGAGGCCGTGCTTCCCGGAGCCGTACAGCGCAAGCTCAGTGCGGAGGAGATGGCCGTCTATCGGCGTCCCTACACTGAGGCGGGTGAGTCACGCCGCCCGACCCTGACCTGGCCGCGCCAGATCCCGCTCGAGGGCGAGCCCGAGGACGTATGTGACATTGTTGCGAGCTACGGGAAGTGGCTGGCGGGGAGTGAGCTGCCCAAGCTCTTCGTGAATGCGGACCCCGGCGCCATTCTCCGGGGACCCCAGCGCGAGTTCTGCCGCAGCTGGCCCAACCAGACTGAGGTTACGGTCGCGGGGACGCACTTTATCCAGGAGGATTCCCCCGACGAGATCGGCCAGGCCATCGCGAGCTGGCTTAGAGGGCTTGACTAGAAGCCCGGGAAGCGCTGCTTGCGCAGGCTGTGCGGGGTGAAGAGGCTGTTGGGCAGCAACGGATCGAGCATGAGATTGCGCAGCACCAGCTCCGTGACTCCCTCGTCCGGCGGAGAGGTGATGCGGCGCCGTACGGGAAGCAGGCGGTCGCCGTATTTCTGGATGTCCTCCGGTGCCACCATAATACGCCGGATCACGTTCGCCCCCTTGAAAACCAATGTGCGCAGGGCCAGGCCGCTCTTGGGGGAGATGGCCAGCTCCATCCGGTCAAACCCGAGGCCGCGATGGCGGGGACGGCCCTCTACGACCTGGCAGACTTCGCCCTCGACCTCCGCGTCGGGTAGTTGCGTGTACTCGAGTTCCCCCGGGGCGATGGGTCGAAATTCCCCGAGCGGAAGCAGCTGGAAGAGCACCTGCAGCTCCAGGTCGATTGCGCTCAGGCGATGGACTCGGCGCCAGGCCGGAACGTAGGCGAAGAGATCGTCTGAACGCTCCCGGTTGTGGAACATCAGTAGCGCCCACTTGGAGAACGAGTTCGGGGCCTGCACGTCGATCAGGATTTTGGCGCTGCCTCGCGTCCAGCGCCGCGCGACCGCAAAGACTGCGTGCGCGGGCCCCCGGAAGCTCTCGTACGCCTCGAGCGCGTTGAAGCCGTAGAGCTGCTCGAAGTAGGCCTCGGCGAGCGCACTCGGGTCGCTTCCCTCGAGTGCGCGAACGGGCGCGATCGGAAGCACAAGGTTGAACACGAGTAGGGCGGCGACGAATGGGATGTGGTGGCGCTGCATCTGGGGTCTTCGAGTTCCCCCTCCAGCGTGCCAGTTCGTTGGCCCAGACTCTATACTGCGCACGCCGAAGTATATACCTCGGGGGCCAGGGCATGGCGGAATCGGGTTATCTCCGGATATGGGAGGCGCCGTCGGTGGCCGCGCTCGGGCAGACGCCCGAGCAGTTCCTCGAGCGGCTCGCGGGCCCGAGCTGGCTCGTGATTCCCGGTCGGGACCGCGGGCGGTCCCGGGTGTTCGTGACCCTGCTCCATGGGAACGAGCCCTCCGGGGTGCGCGCCCTGCACGCGTGGCTGCGCGCCGGTGTACGTCCGGCCGTGGATCTGGTGGCCTTCGTGGGCTCGGTGCAGACGGCGCTTACGCTGCCGCAGTTCTCCCACCGCAACTTGCCCGGGCACCGCGATCTGAACCGCTGCTTCCGCTCGCCCTTCGTGGGAGCCGAAGGGCGGCTCGCCCACGAAGTGCTCGAGCGGCTGCGCGCCCTGCACCCCGAGGCACTGATCGACCTGCACAACACCTCCGGATCGAGCCCCCCCTACGGCATCACCACCTGCGCCGACGCGCCGCAAGCAGCGCTCACGTCACTCTTTGCTCAGCACCTGATCCTCACCCGTATGCGGCTCGGTGCCATCATGGAGGCGCTCGAGGACGAGTGTCCCACCGTCACGATCGAGTGTGGTGGTGTGAGCAACGCTCACTCCGATGCGGTTGCACTCGAGGGGCTGACCGAGTACGCCGCCGCCGATCCGCTCTTTGCGAAGGACCAGGCACGGCCCCTCACCCTCTTGCGCGACCCGATTCGGGTGGAGCTCCGCAAGGGCGCTCAGGTCGCGTATGCTTCGGGTGCGGTGCCGGAGATGGATCTGACGCTCGCAGCGGACCTTGATGAACGCTGCTTCGCCGTGCTGCCCCCCGGAGAGGTCCTGGGCTGGCTCGGTCCCGTGGGCACCGACGCGCTCGATGCGCGCGATGCGCAGGGGCGCGAGCGCACGGGTGAGCTCTTCGCGGCGCGTGACGGTCGTCTCCTGGCCGCGCGGCCCCTTCAGTTGCTCATGGTCACGACCGATCCGCGCATCGCCCGGGGAGACTGTCTCTTCTACGTCGTCCTGCCCGAACCGGAGGCGCTCGACGCAGAGAACGCCCGGGACGGCGGGACCCAGAGCGCACTCGAAGTGGGTGGCGGCGCGTGATCTGTTCATCCTGTCAGCGTGAGAATCCGGCGCAGGCCAACTTCTGCATGCAGTGTGGCGCACCCCTGGCAGCGAGCGAGCTACCCGAGCGCGATCCGCGCGTCT
>SMWZ01000019.1 GCA_004356455.1 Deltaproteobacteria bacterium | reverse complement strand
GGCCGGATGGGTCGAGCGCGCCCAGCCAGCGTTTGTAGACGTTGGCGAACACGATCGGGCGTGTTCCCTCGTAGCGCCGAAACACGCTGCGCCCAACGAACTCCTGCGCTTCCGAGGCAAGTCCGAGATAGTCGAGGATCGATAGCGCCAGATCGACCTGCATAAACTCTGTATCCACGCGCATCTGCTCACCCGTGGGCGGGATGACGATCAGGAAGCCCCAGTTGTCAGTCAGTCTCTTGGTGAGATCATCGAGCCCCTCGCCGGCGCCTTCCCGCTTGTGTCCTCGATAGCCGGCTATCCCCACGGACTCGTCGGAGGTGATCATGACGAGCGTGTTCTTCAGCAGGCCTTCCGCCTGGAGCTGACCGAGAAATTCCGCGAACGCCTCATCGAGATAGCTCGCGGCTGAAGCGAACGTTCTGTTTCCATAGCTGCGCGGCACGATGTAGGGATGATGCGTTCCCACGGTAAGCAACGTCAGGAACCAGGGCTTTTTCGCGGATCCCAGCCGCCGAACCATCTCGAGGCTCTGCTCAAAATAGGCGCGGTCATCGACCCCCCACTGATTCCTTGCGTAGGCGCGTTTGAACCAGCGCTCTCCATACACCTGCGAGAACCCGATCTTGGGCATGAAGAGATCCTTGGACATGAATCCCAGCGGCGCCGCTTGGAGATAGACGGTTTCATAGCCGGCGTCGCGTAGCACGTTGGGGAGGCAGACCACGTTGTCGAGCGCCAGCACCTCGGTCATCTTCGGCTCATCCACGACCAGCTTGGGGTAGTCTCCGCACAGAATGGCGTATTCGCCGCGATTCGTTTGACGCTGATGGGACACGAAGCTGCGGTACGCCAGGTTGTCCTGTGCGATGCGATCGAGTCTGGGCAGCTTGATCGAGCTGGCGATTCCGTGCCGCTCCGCAATGGAATCCATGTGCACGCCCGAGATCGCCTCGAGCAGGACCAGCAGCACGTTGGTGTCGCGGCGACCGAGCTCCAGAATGGGCTCGCCGTTAAGGTCGGCCCGGTAGAGCGACTCGATCTGATCACTGACCGTCTGCGTGATCCGCGCAGGCCTGGCCGAGGGCTCGATCAGCCAGCGCAGGTTCTCATACACGACGTTCGCCTGGCGCCACGCAAGCGCCTCGGCGTCCGGCGGCCAGAGCAAATGAACGCAGAGCCCCAGGATGGCCGCTGCCCCGACGGGCAGCAGGGGCATGACCGTGCTGCGTGGCCGACTGCCCAGCCAGCCCAAAACCAAGCTTCCGCACAACAAGCCCGCCAGCAGGAGCGGATGCGTGGGGGAGAGGACCGAGCCCCTGAAGAAGGTTGGGTCCACCAGGTAGTGGGCCTGGGACAGGCTGGCGGGGGATCCGAGCACCATCACGTGCTCATAGTTTGCATAGCTGAGCACGGCCCAGAAGACCAAGAGCGCGAGCGCGAGCCAGCGTGTCCAGCGGCACGCCAGCGCGAGCGCCGTGAAGAAAAAGAGGGAGATCACGAGATCTGAGAAGAAGCCACGCAGGTCGAGCGCAGAGAAGACGGTATCGCGCTCGGCGATGAGTACGCTGCGCGTGAGGAACGGCCCGAGGAGTGCAGCCGCGGCCAGCAGCCCGGCTTCCCGCAGGGGGGTCCGGGCGCGAGCTTTACTCTTTCGCGTTCCCGCGTTGGGCATCGCGTCCACCTCGCCTCACACGTCGCAGGGGCGGCTTGTGCGCGATACATTCTAGTGGATGACTGCTCGACGCGTCGCACTGGGGCTGGTCGTGCTCGTGCTTGCCCTCTCGATCCTGGTGAGTGGCCACTACTATCTGGCGCGCAGGCTGGTTCTGGACCCTCAGTGGTCGGCGCCGCTGCGCACGCTGCTGCTGCTTGGGATCGCGCTGCTCGGCTCTAGCATCGTGCTTCTGCCCATCTCGGAACGGAGGCTCGGGCGACCGCTCTCACGTTGGGTCGCGTGGCCCGCATCGCTGTGGATGGGGTTCCTGTTTCTGTCGCTCACGCTGCTGGCGTTCTCGGATGGATTGCTTCTCTTGCTGGGTGCCGCCGTGCCCGAGATCGGCGACAAGGGGCTCCTGGTCGGCGGCGCTCGGGTGCGCGCGTTCGCGGTGGTGGGGATTTCAGTGATCGCGTGTCTCTTCGGACTGAGAAACGCGCTGCAGCCCCCGCGCGGACGTCGCGTGGAGCATCGGTTGCGCGGCTGGCCGCGCGAGCTGGATGGCTTTCGCATCGTTCAGATCAGTGATATCCACATCGGTCCGATCCTGGGTCGCGACTTTGCCGAGCATCTGGTCGCACGCTGCAACGCGCTTGATCCCGATCTGATAGCGGTGACGGGAGATCTGGTGGATGGGGGGGTGACGCAGCTCGCAGACGAAGTCGCGCCCTTCATGGCGCTGCGTGCACGCCACGGCGTGTTCTTCGTCACGGGCAACCACGACTACTTTTCCGGCGTCGAGGAGTGGGTCAACGCCGCCCGAGGCTTGGGCATGCGCGTGCTGCGCAACGAGCGCGTGACGATCCAGCGCGGCAGCGCCGCCTTCGAGCTCGCGGGCGTGGACGATCATCGCGGGGGCTTCGTCGATGGCTCGCGTGAGGATCTGCCGCGCGCACTCGAGGGTCGCGATCCCGGGCGCGTGCTGGTTCTGCTGGCTCACGACCCTGCGACCTTCAAGCGCGCAAGCGAGATGGGCGTGGACCTGCAGCTCTCAGGGCACACCCATGGGGGCCAGATCTGGCCCTTCATCTACCTGGTACGACTGGTGACCCCCTTCGTGGCGGGCCGCTATCGACGGAACGGTGCACAGCTCTACGTGAGCCGTGGCACCGGCTTCTGGGGCCCCCCGATGCGGCTCTTCGCGCCCGCCGAGATCACCGAACACGTGCTCTGCTCCTAAGGTCCTACGAGCAGCAGCCCTTGTTCTCAGCCGTGGTGACCGCGGCCGCTGGCTCGATCGGAATGATGTCGTGGGCATAGGGGTCGGAGGTGAGGGTCTGGAACGCGTTTGGGCTGACGCGTACGCGCTCGCCGCGGCGCAGGACCTGGCCAGCGTCATCCTCGACCCGCTTCCATGGGCCGCGGTAGATCACGGTTTGGTCGGCTTCGGAGCGTAAGCCCTCGTGGGCTTTCCGAGCGGTGACGGTGACAGCGCGGAACTCGATGCCCTGGACGATGCTGAATGGCACCGGCTCCCAGCGGTCGACCGTGACGCCGTAAAACCCGACGTCCTCGAGCGCCCCGAGCAGCTCCTGCTCCTGGAAGGCGCCTGAAATGCAGCCGCTCCATAGCTCCGGATCGGCCCTGAGGTCCTCGGGCACGGGGCGGTCACTCACGATATCGGAGATCGCGATCCGGCCCCCTCGCTTCAGCACACGGTAGATCTCGCGGATGAGCTGCGGCTTGTGCTCGGGCCGCACCAGATTGAGCACGCAGTTGGAGACCACGATATCGACCGAGCCGTCGGCTACGAGCGGGGCCGTGGCTCGGCGCCGCTCGGCGAAATCCTCGAGTGCTGAGAGGTCGCTTGCCGAGTGCACGGGATTCTCTGAGAGCCAGCGATCCAGGCTATCGAGGTCGAGCTTCAGATCCTGGATGCGGGCGCGATGAAAGCTCACATTCGAGTAGCCGATGCGCTCGGCGACCCGCGGTGCAGAGCGCTGCGCCAGCTCCAACATCTCCTGGTTCATGTCGATCCCGATCACGCAGCCCTTCGGCCCCACGATCTGCGCCGCAATGAAGCAGATCTTGCCGCCGCCGCTTCCCAGGTCGAGCACGGTCTCGCCCGGATGTATATAGCGGGAGGGGTCGCCGCAGCCGTAGTCTCGCTCGAGGACCTCCTTGGGAATCGCGTCGAGGTAGCGCGAGTCATAGGTCACGGGGCAGCAGAGCGCCTGCTCGCGGGAATGCGCGGCGCCGCTGTAGCGCTCGCGAACCGTAGCTTCGACGTCGAGGGTCGAGGTGCGTGGCTGGAGTTCCATTGGGCTCCTTCCTCCGAGGATGCTGTAAATCAGCTTACGCGGCGCGGTCGTAACAGGTTACCCCGCTGCGCCCAGAGCCTGAGGGACGGTGCAGAGCGTACCGCCCCCTCGGGCGCGGGTACAGGTCCCATCAGAGGCCGCGCGCGGGCTCCACCAGCTCCTCTGCCAGCTGGTCGAGCCGCTGCTGGAGCTTCTCAGGGTTGGCGGCTGCGGCGAGGGTCGTCACCTGGTCGGCACCCGCGTCCCGGTAGCGCTTCACCTGATCGAGATCGAGCGGCCGCATATAGGCGCAGACGCTTACCTGGATCTCCGCTCGGTCACGCCCGCGCTCCGCAAGCAGGGATTCGAGCCTGCTCACGCCCGTGCGCAGCTCCTCGGGCCCGATGTTGAAGGGATGCCAGCCCTGTCCCAGGTCAGCGACCCGACGCAGCGCAGCCTCGCTCTCGCCGCCGAAATGGATGGGGGGGTGCGGCTTCTGGACCGGCTTGGGGAACTGGCGGGCGGGAGGCAGCTGGTAGAACTCACCCTGGTGTTGGGAGAGCTCATCGCACCAGAGTCGCTTCATGACCTCGAGATACTCCCGCGTGCGTGCAGCACGGCGCTCCCAGGGCACGTCCAGGGCCTCGAACTCTTCGCGCAGCCAACCAATGCCCACGCCGAAATCGACCCGACCGCGTGAGAGCCAGTCGATGGTAGCGATCTCCTGGGCCGTGTAGACCGGGTTCCGCTGGGGCACCAGGCAGATGCCCGTAGCGAGACGGATGCGTGAGGTCACAGCGGCCAGAAAGCTGAGAGCGGTATGCAGCTCGAGCAGGCCAGTTCCGGAACGCAGGGGGATCTTGCCATCTGCTGCATAGGGGTAGCGGGACTCGTACTGATCGAAGAGCAGCGCGTGCTCCCCCAGCCAGATGGAGTGGAAGCCGCGTGCCTCGCTCACGCGCCCCAGGGCGGTCACGTAGTCGGGCGTGGCGAAGGGGTTGGACAGGGGTGCAAAGATCCCAATCTGCATGGGGCTCTCCCGTTTGGCTCTGACTCCGCGCACTCTACCAGACGCGCAGGCTGGCGCTCAGCCGGTTAGTTGCAGCAGCTCCGGGATGCGCCGGATCACGTGGTGAGGGTGGGGCTCCTCGTCCGGCGGCGAGCGATCGTCCCGATGCCAGAGTAGGACCGAGCGCATGCCGGCGCGGTTGGCGCCAGCGACATCCTGCCTGAGTGTGTCTCCCACGAAGAGCGCCTCGTGGGGTGCGCAGCCTGCGCGCTCCAGGGCCTGCTCGAAGATGCCCCGGTGCGGCTTGCAGGAGCCGGCCTTCTCGCTGGAGAGCATCCAATCCAGCTGTGGACCGATGCCACCCGCCACGGCCAGGTCGGCCAGCTGCGCCTCATCGATATTGCTGACGAGCCCCAACACGAGCCCCCGCTCGCGTAACGCGCGCAGCGTCTCTGCGACCCCCTCGCGCAGGGCCAGGTCGCGGATCTGCGCTTTGCGCAGCAATGCCTGGTGCCGTTCTAGCTGCGAGGCCTTGAGCGGGCTCCCGAGTGCTTGGAACATGACCATCAGGGTGTCGCGAAAGAGATCCGCGTGCAGGTAGAACGGGCGTGGCAGATACTCGTTGAAGACCTGCCTCAGGGCGTCCCGATGCGCCCGCGCGAGCCCGTCGGCATCGGCATCGATGCCGACCCAGCCCGCCAGCGCAACCAGGCTCTCGCGGTTGGCGCGCTCCAGCGTTCGGTAGTCGTAGAGCGTCCCGCCGAAGTCGAACAACACCGCGTGCGTCGTGGGCATCTCTCGAATTTAGCCCCGGGGAAAGCCCTTGAGCACGGCGAGCTTGTCGCGATACACGGAGCGCGCCGCAACGATCTCCGGCTGCGTCAGGCCCAGCTCCGTCGCGATCAGCGTGATCTCCGTGTTCTCCGCCTCGGAGATGCTGTCATCGGCGGCGGCCACCGCGAACAGGCAGCGCAGCAAGCTCAGCCGCTGCTCGCGTGTCGATACCTGGCGGAACTGACGCGTGACCACGTAGTTCTCGGTGGCGCCGAGTGTGACCGCCTGGGTCTTCGCGATCTGCACGACCAATGCGGCCTGCGACTCGCCCAGGTCGCTGAGCTTCCGCACGAGACGCTCCATCTCTCGGATCTCGTCCTCCGAGACCTCGTAATCCGCGTGGGCGACGCGGGCGAGTACGTAGGCAAAGGCCGCGAGAAAGCGCGCTTCCTCGGGCTCCAGCTTGTCGAGCTCGGCGGCGATGCGGCGCACGGTCTCCGTGTCCCGACTCTCCGGTGGCTTCACGTCACTCAGACCCAGCAGTAGCAGGACGGATCTCATGGGGCGCTATGAGAACCGAACGGGCCCGCGCTGTAAACTGCTTCCCACTCCCGGGCGCCGCAGCGGCCGGCATCTCGCTCGACACCGTCCACCGGGGCTGGCAGGATATGGCCTCAGCGCCACCCATGGCGCGCACCCGCTGGGAGGGAGGTCTGGTGGCCGATCTGGAGGGATTCCGCGAAGAGACCCGAGAATGGCTCGAGGAGAACTGTCCGCCTACCAAGCGTGGCCCCGACGCCGTCACCGAGGAGGTCTGGGGTGGCCGAAACGCGGTCTTTAAGCACCCGGACACGAAGCTCTGGCTGGAGCGCATGGCCGCGCAGGGCTGGACGGCGCCGATCTGGCCGAAGGAATACGGCGGCGGCGGCCTCTCCGATGACGAGGCCAAGATCCTGCGACAGGAGATGCAGCGTCTGCGCTGTCGGCTCCCGCTCATGAGCTTCGGAATCTCGATGCTGGGGCCCGTGCTGCTCGAGTTCGCCAACGAGGAGCAGAAGCGCGAGCACCTACCCAAGATCGCGCGGGGTGAAATTCGCTGGTGTCAGGGCTACAGCGAGCCGGGGGCGGGCTCCGACCTGGCCAGTCTTCAGATGCGCGCCGTGCTCGACGGGGACGAGTACGTCGTCAACGGCCAGAAGATCTGGATCTCCTACGCGGACAAGTCCGACTGGATCTTCTGTCTGGTTCGGACCGGTCCCGACACACCCAAGCACGACGGGATCAGCTTTCTATTGATCGACATGGCGTCGCCGGGTGTCTCGACCGCGCCGATCCGGCTGATCAGTGGCTACTCGCCCTTCTGCCAGACCTTTTTCGAGGACGTGCGGGTGCCCAAAGAGAACCTCGTAGGCCCTGTAAACGGCGGCTGGACGATCGCGAAGCGCTTGCTTCAGTTCGAGCGCTCGGTGATCTCGGAGGGCTTCGGCATCAGCAGCCGCAAGCGCTCCCTGGAGGAGCTGGCGCGGCGCTACCTGGACTGTCCCGCGGGACCGCTGCCCGATCCCGCGTTGCGGAGTCGTCTGGCGCAAGAGATGATGGAGGACGAGTGCTTCGGGCTGACGCTGAAGCGCTCGGCGGAGGAGACCAAGGCTGGACATGGGCCCGGCGCGGCGTCGTCGATGTTCAAGTATTACGGCACGGAGCTGAACAAACGGAGATACGAGCTCATGATTTTGTTGCTCGGCACGCAGGGACTGGGCTGGGAGGGCGAAGGCTTCGAGCCCGACGAGCTCCTGATCACGCGCGAGTGGCTGCGCTCGAAGGCGAACTCGATCGAGGGCGGCACCTCGGAGATCCAGCTCAACATCATTGCCAAGCGCGTGCTCGGCCTGCCGGACTAGGGCAAAGGCATGAGCCTCGTACTGACGGAAGAGCAGGAGCTGCTACAGGAGACGGCACGGGAGTTCGTCAAGCAGCGCTCACCCGTGGCGAGGCTGCGGGAGCTGCGGGACTCGCGATCCCCGGACGGGTTCTCGCGCGAGCTCTGGAAGGAGATGGCGGAGCTCGGCTGGGTCGGGATCGTTTTCCCCGAGGAGTATGGCGGAGCGGGCCTCGGCTATGCGGAGCTCGGGGTCGTCATCGAAGAATGTGGCCGTCAGCTGGTTGCGGAGCCCTTCCTCTCGACGGTACTGCTGGGGGGCAACGCGGTTCTCCTGGCGGGGAACGAGACCCAGCGCAAGGATGTGCTGCCCGCCGTCTGTGCCGGCGAGCGCATCCTGGCAATGGCGCATCAGGAGACCAGCCGCCACGACCCGTATCGCAACGCACTGCGCGCCGAGGCCAGTGGCGGGGTATACCGGCTTTCGGGAGAGAAGGTCTTCGTGCTGGACGGCCACGTCGCGGACCAGCTTGTGGTGGTCGCCCGAACTTCGGGCGCCGTGGACGATCGCGAAGGGATCTCGCTGTTTCTGGTGAACGCCGACGCCAAGGGTATGAGCACGACACGCACGTACTTGGTGGACAGCCGTAACGCGGCGCGCATCCGATTCGAAGGACTCGAGGTGGATCGGAGTGCGCTGCTCGGTGAGGCGGGCCGCGGCGCGGCCATTCTCGATCGTGTGCTCGATCGAGCGACGGTCGGGCTCTGTGCGGAGATGCTGGGCGGGATTCAGGAGGCCTTCGAGCGTACGCTCGCGTTCCTGAAAGAACGCGAGCAGTTTGGGGTGCCGATCGGATCCTTTCAGGCCCTCAAGCATCGTGCCGCGGAGATGTTCTGCCAGATCGAGCTGGCGCGGTCCGTGGTGCTGGAGGCGCTGCGCGCGCTGGATGAGG
>SMWZ01000157.1 GCA_004356455.1 Deltaproteobacteria bacterium | reverse complement strand
GAGGTCAGCACGCTGAACATTCTCGACCAGCGCCATCTCCAGCACGCCGCGGTCGCTCGCGTCGAGCACGACCGCAGGCACCTCTTCCACTCCGGCCAGCTGGCACGCGCGCCAGCGTCGTTCACCGATGATAAGCTCATAATCGTCGCCCTTGTGACGCACCACCAGCGGCTGCAGCACGCCCTGCTCCCGAATCGACGCGGCGAGAGCCATCAGCTCACCGTCGTTGAAGCTCTTACGTGGCTGACGCGGGTTGGGCGCAATGCGGCTGACCGCGATGTAAAGTGGCGTGCCGGAACCCGTGTCAGGTTCCGGTGTCGAGGGCGCGCTGGGGGCCGCGGGCGGAATCAGGGCCGAGAGGCCGCGGCCCAGGGCATTATGTGTTCCCATGCTGCATCCTTTCCAGGAGCTCCTGCGCGAGCTGGAGATAGCTCAGTGCCCCTTTCGAGTTGATATCGTAGAGCAACGCGGGCTTACCGTGGCTGGGAGCCTCGGAGAGCCGCACGTTGCGTGGAATCACCGTACGGAAGACGCTGTCCGGAAAGTGCTGGCGTGCATCGCGGGCCACCTGCGTCGAGAGGTTGTTGCGCGCGTCGTACATTGTCAGCAGCAGTCCCTCGAGCTGCAGGCCGGGGTTGAGCTCCGCGCGTACCCGCTCGATGGTTTGCATCAGCGACGCCAGGCCCTCGAGCGCCAGGTACTCACACTGCAGCGGCACCAGCACCGAGTCGGCGGCCACCAGGGCGTTCAGCGTCAGCAGTCCGAGCGAGGGCGGGGTATCGATCAGAATGACGCGAGCCTGATCGCCGAGCCCCTTGATCCGCTCCGCGAGGCGGCGCTCCCGCCCGGGGAGAGAGGTGAGCTCGAGCTCCGCCCCGACCAGCTCGCCAGAGGCCGGGACCAGCTTCAGGAACTCGAGCGAGGTATTCAAGATCAGGCCGGAGATCTCCGCCGGACCGATCAGGGCCTCATAGACCCCGTGCTTCACCTCGCCGGGTGGGTATCCCAGGCTGGATGTGGCATTGGCCTGCGGATCGAGATCGATCAGCAGGGTGGAGCACTCGGCGGCCGCCAGGGACGCGGCCAGATTCACCGCACTGGTGGTCTTCCCGACCCCCCCCTTCTGGTTGGCCACCGCGATAACGCGAGCCATTTCCCCCCCCCCATCCTGGGCTGCAAGCAAGTGGCGCCCGGCGCGCGAGCGTGGGGACGCTGCCCCTGATGTCCCTATCGGCGGCCGGAAGCCGACCGCTAGTCTAGCGGATTGTTCCACGTGAAAAACAAAGAACTATGCGACTTCAGAGTGTTCCACGGGAAACCACATGCCCTTGCGGCCGCAGCCCTAGCGCAGGTCATCGCATTCGATTCCTTTCTGTGGAGGTAGCCCGTGCTCGTCGGCCAGCCGCACTTTCCTCTCGGAGCTGACGGGGCTCCGCAGACCGGCTGGCCTCCGGGACCTTCCGGCTGGGCCGGGCGCCAAGCAGCGCATCCCCTTGGGCCAGGGTCGAGCCGGATCTTAATTTGCGGGGGGGGAAGGGGCGATGGAACGGGTGGCACAGCGGGGTGTTCCACGGGAAACTACACGCCCCTGCGGACGCAGGGCTGCGGCAGGAACTGGCAGCGTGCGCGTCGGCCTGCCGCACTTCTCTCACGGAGCTGGCGGGTCTCTGCGAGTCTTCCGCTTGCTCTCTCGCAGGGCAGAGTGTCGCCCGCGACGTAATCCCTGCCTCGGAGCACCGTCAGGCAACGATTTGTGTGGCTCGGCGGAGGCTTGCGGGTGCGCCAGAGGGAGGGGAGGTTCGGATAGGGAGGGATCCCGGACCGCCTCGGATCTCGCTAGTGTCTTCAGGGTGTTCCACGTGAAACTGCCGCCGCACGGGCACGCAGAATCCGCCCGCGGTCTCCCAGAGGGATCTCCCCAACAAACGCTGATCCCGCAGCGGCGGGCTCTTCCCGGGTCCAGATCCAGACCTCTCCCCCAGGCTTGACCCATGGCGCCGCCAGGGACAGCGCTTTCTGCACCGGGGCCACCGCTCGCAGCAGGGCGTACGCGAACACGCCGGCTGGCGCATCCTCAATCCGGCAACGCTGTACGACGCAATCAAGCTCGAGCACTCGCACCACCTGGCGAAGAAAGTGGACCCGGCGCTCGCGTGATTCCACCAGCGTCAGCTTCAGATCCGGGCGCACGATCAGCAGGGGCAGGCCGGGAAAGCCGGCGCCGCTGCCCAAATCCACGACTCGTGCGTCGTGCGGCAGATGACGCGCAGCCGCCAACGAGTCCTCAACGTGCCGACGCAACGCATCATTTCGCGTTGATCCGACCAGGTTGCTGCGCGCAGCCCATTTCCTGAGCTCATCCAGGTAGCGCTCGATCCGAGCCTGTGAAGAGGGGCCTGGCCCCTGCGTCATTCAGGCTCGATTTTGACGCGCCGCATCCTGCCCTCGCCCTCGCTCTCCGAGCGCAGACCCGGAGTCTCGTTCACGACGTTGTGTATGAGCCAACGCTCCTTGGAATTCATGGGACGAAGCAGCACAGCCCGTCCCGTCCTCGTCACCTCGGCGGCGGATTCGTGCGCCAGCTTCTCGAGCGCGGTATCGTCGCTCTCCCCGCGGTTGCCGCGGCCTGGTCGCGCTGCGCGGTCTCCTCGATCTCGCCGCACTCCCCGCTCTTGCCGGTCTCCGCGGGTTTCCTGCTCTCCTCCAGGCAGCTCGACCCGCGCTGAAGCATCCTCGCCCATCCGCTTTTGGGCGACACGCTGAGCTAGGTGGGACAGCGCGCCCAGCACGCGCGAGTCCTGACGCGCCCACTCCCGCAGACCCTGGCTGCGCAGGGTGATGACGACCTCGCCCTCCGCTTCGACCTCCTCCAAGCCCGCCCGTCCGCTCACCTGCATGCGCTCGAGCACGCCCGAGATGAACTCACCCACGGGGCCGAGCTCAACGGGCTCGTCCTTGGTCGAGGCCAGAACCACCACGCGCGAGCCCAGCCCCGCGACTCCCAGGTCGCTGGGGAGGGTCCGCAGCTCGAGCTGGGCAGCGGAGACGCCGAAAAACTTCGCCGCCTTCTCGACGGCTTCCGCCTCGCTAGCGCCTACGAACTCCTTGGCTACCGTCAGGTCCATTGCGCTTGTAAAGCCTCCCGTCAGCCCTTTGGATCCTTTGAGGTCTTCGCGGTCTGTGCCGCAGTCTTCCTTCGTAGCAGAACTTGCTGCCCGATGGCCAGCAAGTTGCTCACGAACCAGTACAGCACCAGACCCGAGGCAAAAGAGTAGAAAAGGAAGATGAAGAATACGCTCATAAACATCATCATCTGGCGCTGCTGCGGATCAACGTTGGGCGTCGGCATGAGGCGCTGCTGCAGCACCATCGAGAGCCCCATCAGAAGAGGCAGGGGTCGGATCGGCAGCCCCGCGATCGAGAAGAAGTCCTCGGGCACGGAGAGGTCATGGATCCAGAGTATGAAGGGCGCGTGCCGCAGCTCGATCGAGCTCTGCAGAGCGAAGTAGAGCGCGAGTAGGAAGGGCATCTGGATCAGCATCAGCAGGCAGCCGCCCCCCATGGCGGTCAGGGGATTGATGCCTTTGCGTCGGTACAGCGCCATCATCTCCTGCTGCAGCTTCGCCTTGTCGTCCTTGTGCTTCTCCTGCAGCAGCTTCATCTCGGGAGCAACGACGCTCACGCTCTGCATGGATTTCATGGAACGCTGGGTTAGCGGGAACGTCCCGAGCCTCACCAGAAAGGTGAGGATGATGATCGAGACCCCGTAGTTCGCGATCACGTGCTCGTAGGTCCACCTCAGCATGCCCACGAACAGCTCCACCAGCGGGCGCACCCAGACCCACCCGACACGCAGCGCGGGCTCAAGCCTGGGCTCGACCGCAACCACATCGGACCGAACCTTGGGGCCGAGATAGAGTCGGTAGTTCCGCTCCACATGCGCGCCCGGGGGTACCTCGAAAGGCGGGTAGCTGAGCACGCTCTGACCCGCATGACGACCGATCGGTCCCTGGTACGCGCTCGCTTCACCCGGGGCCTCGGCGATCGCCACGGCCATGAAATAGCGGCTGTCGATCCCGGCCCACTCCACCGGCCGCGCAAGCTCGCGCCCCTTGGGCTCTCCGCCGCCGCCTGCACAGGACAGGGGGCTGCTGGTCCCCTGCAGCGGCGTTCGCTCTACGCCCTCGTCCTCCATGGCGACCAGGCTGTAGGCCTGGAAACGCTCCGTCGTGGAGTGGCTATTGTCCTGGCCGTACCAGACCAGCTGGAAGGCAGGACGCACGCGAACGTCGCTATGATTCTCGACGCTGACCCGCAGGCGCGCGCCGTAACCCGACTCGTCCAGGGTGAGCACGCGCCGCACCTCGATGCCATCCCGCACCACACGTAGCTCCGCCTCCCGCGGCTCCACTCGCACCACCTCGTATTTCTCGTTCTCGAGGCGCGCAAATACCCCCTCGCCGAGAAAGGCGACTAGGGTGCCGCGCTCGGGCACGGTCACGAGCTCCAGCGGGCCCGAGCTCTCGTCCAGCGCGGAGCGGTAGTGCTTGAGCTGCACGCTGCGCAGGCGAGCGCCACGCGTGCTGATCTCCATACGCACTGCGTCATTCTCCAGCGTTACTGTATCGAACGTCTCCAGGCTCACGGCCGGGGGCGCTAATGACGCGGTCTCGGCTTGCGTCATGGGAGTCAGCGTCGGCGTGCCGGGAGCATGCGGGGGTGGTCGCGGCTCGTTCTGCTGCGTCACGCTCGTCTCCGGCTGCGGCGCCTGCTGCGGCGACACCGTCATAAACCAGTACACCAGCAGGCCGATGCCGAGCGCGATCGCAATGAGCTGTACCCGATCCAAGCCTGGTCTCCCCTAGGGCAGGTCGAGCCCGCCCCCGATCAGGGGCGCACAGCGCAGTACGCGACGCAGCGCGCGCCCAGCGCCGCGCCAGACGCCGTCGCGCGCCACAACCTGGATCGCGTACTCGGAGCAGCTGGGGTAGTAGCGACAGCTCGAACCCAGCAGCGGTGAGAGCGTACCCTGATAGAGGCGGATCGCGCCGATCAGGACGCGTTGCCCATGCGAATGCGGTCCAGCCCCCGATCCAGGTCCAGCGCCACCTGCTGCAGCCGCAGCCCCTGGGGAAACTCTCGCTTCACCACCACGATCAGATCGCACGCATCCATCCCCTGGTCACGTTGACGGAACCACTCCCGCACCAGCCTCTTGATCCGATTGCGAAGGACAGCCTTCCCCACCTTGCGCGTGACGGTGATTCCGAGCCGCGTCGGCCCGCCATCCTCCCGCCTCAGGACGAAGACCCGAAAGTAACCCGTCTCTACGCGCCGTCCACGGCGGGTCGCCCGCAGGAAATCGCCCCGCCGCAGGCGGTCGTGAGGCATCCCTCGAGACCCGGGCATGCCAGAGAGAACGCTACGTCCTCCGGGTCGCCGGTGCCAGCTGGCGCCGGCCCTTGGCACGTCTGCGGGCAAGGACCCGGCGGCCCGCTGCTGTGCTCATGCGAGCTCGGAAGCCATGCGTGCGCGCGCGGCGGATACGACTTGGCTGATACGTGCGTTTCATGAGCGGTGCCTCTAGCGGCTCGGCGCCGAGCGCAGGAGAGCCAAGCATAGCCCCGACAGCGTGTCAATGAGGCGCTCCACGCGGACGTAGCCACCTGGTTTCAGCGACGGTAAACTCTTTCTTGCATTGCTGCGCAGCGCTCTGCTATGAGCGTTAACGAACGGCGTCTGAAGCGCCGGAAAGTTCTTCCCCCTTGTCGCATACAACCAGACCGCCCGCATCACCCGCTGGGGGCACTCCCCTTTGGACGGCTGTGTTAAGCGGGCTTCCGCCCAAGCTCTCTGCCGAGCATGCACGTGAGGTGGCCGATCACAGCCGTGTTCTCAAGGTCACACCCGAGACGCTGACGATCGGTATCCCGAGGTCCCGACTCCAGCTCTGGCTGGATGACGGCAGGATCCTGGCACTCAGCACCACGCTGAGCTGTGTGAGCGACAAAACTTGCGAGCTCGCCGTCGTTCCCCTCTCCAACGAGCCGCTAGCTCCCGGCCAGGCGCTCTCGAGCTTCATCGCCAGCCCTTCGAACGAGCCGGCCCTGCGGCTGGCAGCGAGTGTCGTGCGTCATCCCGGCCAGCATGCCTCGCCCCTCTTGCTCTACGGCACGGCTGGCTGCGGCAAGACTCATCTGCTACGAGCGCTGGCGCGTGACTTGGAGCATAGCGGCGAGGTGCTGCAAATTGGTGCCAACGCGTTCTCGCTCGAGCTGGCCAGCGCCATTCGCACACGTACGCTGACGACGTTTCGGGCCCGCATACACGGCCTGGCCGCACTGCTGGTGGATGACCTCGAGGCCCTCGAGGGTCGAGACGCCTCCCAGAGCGAGCTCGCCCGGGCGCTGGAGGCCATGCGCGCCACTCGAGCTCAGGTCGTGGTCACCGCACGCCACCCGGCGGCGCAGCTCGAGCAGATCCAACCAGCCCTCAAGCAGGCACTACTCACGGGTGCAAGCCTCAAGCTGCACCCCACAGAGTGGGAGACACAGGTGGCGATCGTGCTGGAGCGCGTCGCACGCTGGGGGGCCGAGCCTCACCTGGATGTCGCCTCCGAGATCGTCTCCAAGCTTGGGGGCAATCTGAAGCGGCTCGACACCCTCCTAACTGAGCTGATGCTCCAGCCCCCCTGTCGACAGAACATGACGGACGCCAGCTTTGTCCGCCGCACACTGGCGCAGGGACCACGCCGTGCGGCTCCCATCTCGCCAGAGGTGGTCCTCAGCCAGGTCACCCGCCACTTTAATCTACGCATCTCGGACCTACGCGCCAGAATACGCACACCGCGTGTCACCACACCGCGTCAGATTGCCATGTACCTGCTACGCCAGCACTGCAACCTCTCCTACCCCGAGATCGGCCAGCGCCTGCGTCGTCATCACACCACAGCGCTGTATGCCTTCCGGAAGCTTGAGCAGCAGCGTCATCAGAACGCTAGCCTCCATGCAACACTCGACCTTTTGGAGAAAGAGTTGCTCGAGCGGTTGAAAGCAGCTGGATAAGAGGTGAACTTCCTACCTACACATACAGACCGAAAGCAAGTCCAGCTCCTCTCCACCATCAATTCAACCAGCAATGTGAATAAATATTCCAGTAGACACGAGGGGTTGCCTCTCTTATCCCTATTTCAATGGGCATCTCTTCTTCTACTCTTTAACCAGATCCAAATTTAAGAGAGGAGGGAGGCATGAAATTTAAGATCAACAACGCGAACCTCCTGCAGGGACTGGGACGAATTCAGGCCATCGTAGAGCGACGTGGCACGCTACCCATTCTTTCGAATGTCCTTATCAAGGCGACCAGCGATGGTATTACTCTGGCTGCAACCGATCTCGAGGTAGGCGTGGTCTCCACGCATCCTGCAGAGATCGAGCAGGAAGGGTCCGTCACACTTGCAGCGAAGAAGCTCTTCGAGATCGTGCGCGAGCTCGATGAGGATGATGT
>SMWZ01000018.1 GCA_004356455.1 Deltaproteobacteria bacterium | reverse complement strand
CTGGACAAGGTGCTCGAGCGCGAGTCGAGCGAGTCGCTCGCGTCCTTGCGCACGGTCGATCCCGTCCATCTGGCGAGCACAATCTGCGGAGCCACCGTATTCCTGCTGGCCGGAATGCCGGCGCTGCTCCCCGACCTGAAGCTCGGACCCCTGAGCCGGCAGCAGCTCGAGAAACACCGGGACGAGGTGCTGGCGATCGCACGCCGCCTATTACCACAGAGGGACGCCGCGTGAGCCGAGGCTTCCCCTACACGCCCTACCCCAACGGATGGTTCCGGGTTGCGGACTCGGACGAGGTCGAGGCCGGATCCATACGGGCCGTGCAATACTTCGGCAAGCAGCTGGTCGTATTCCGGGGCGAGGATGGGATCGCGCACGTACTGGATGCGTACTGCGCGCACCTGGGCGCTCATCTCGGCGTGGGCGGCGAGGTGGTCGGGAACACGATCAAGTGTCCGTTCCACGCCTGGCGTTACGACGGGGACGGAAACTGTGTCGAGGTACCCTATGCACGCAAGATCCCGCCGCGGGCCAAGGTTCACGCTTGGACCATGTGCGAGAAGAACGGGATGATCCTGGTGTGGCACCACGCCGAAGGCAAGCCGCCGAGCTTCGAGATCCCCGACGTACCAGAATGGGGCTCGCAGGAGTGGAGCCCGCCGCAGCGCCGCAGCTTCAAGGTGCGGGCACACTGCCAGGAGATGGCCGAGAACGTGGTGGACGATGCGCACTTCAAATTCGTGCACCAGGTTCACAGCATGCCCCAGAGCACGGCCGAGATCGACGGTCACATCTTCCGCGTTGTCTCGATCTCCAAAGTAGGCACACCGCGAGGCGAGACGGAGGGCCGTATCGAGATCGCGTCGCATGGGCTCGGCTTCGGCCTCACGCGTTTCACCGGCGTGGTCGAGATGCTGGTCGTCATCAGCGGGGCACCCATTGATGAGGAGTACTCGGAGACCACCCTCCGCTTCATGGTGAAGAAGCTGGCCAACGAAGAAGCTACGCGCGGGGTTGGGAAGGCCTTCATCGCTGAGATCGAGCGTCAGTTCGGTCAGGACATACCCATCTGGGAGAACAAGATCCATCTGACCCGTCCCGCGCTCTGCGATGGAGATGGCCCGATCGCGCTCCTGCGCAAGTGGGCGCGCCAGTTCTACTCCGAGACCCCCGCCGAGCCCGCACTCGAGCGGCCAGGCCAAGACCCGCTCTAGAACCCCATGCTCGGCCTATTCGGGTGCCGGTCCCGGAAAGCGCTTGCGGAGCTCGTGCTTCAGCAGCTTCCCGGAGGGGTTTCGAGGCAGCTCATCGACGAACGCGACAGCGCGCGGCTGCTTGAAGCGAGCGATCCGGCCCTGGCAGAACGAGAGGACACCGTCTTCGGTCAGCGTCGGGTCGCTGCGCGCTACGATGGCAAACGGCGATTCCCCCCAACGCGGACTTGGTTGTCCGATCACCGCCACGTCGGCGATTCCCGGGTGGCCATGCAGCACGTTCTCGATCTCCGCGGGGTAGATGTTCTCCCCCCCCGAGATGATCATGTCTTTGATGCGGTCACGAATGTAGAAGAAGCCGTCCTCATCCAGGACCGCCCCGTCCCCCGTGTGCAGCCATCCGTCGCGGAGCGTTTCCGCGGTCGCCTCGGGCCGCTTCCAGTAGCCCTTCATGACGCAGGGCCCGCGTAGCAGAACCTCGCCGGCCTCACCGGGGGGGCAGTCCTTGCCGTTGGCATCCACCACGCGCGCCTCCATCTGGTAGAAGGGCTTACCCACCGAACCCAGGCGTGCCGCCGCCTGGTCCGAGGCCAGGATGCAGCCGTGTCCGTAGGCCTCGGTCAATCCGTACGCGCTGACGATCTGGATGCCATGGGACGTATACGCTTCAAGCAGGCTCTTCGGGATCGGGGAGGCGCCCGTCAGGATCCAGCGCACGCTCGACGCGTCCACCTTGCCCTCCTCGACGTACGGCAGCATGGCGTTCAGCATCGCCGGCACCGCGATGAAGTTTGTCACCCGCTCTCGCTCGCACACGGCCCAAGCGATCTCGGGATCGAAGCTCCGCATCACCACACAGGTGGCGCCGCGCCCGATGCACACCGCAAAGGGATTGAGCGCGCCAATGTGGAACGCCGGCATGAAGATCAGGTAGACGTCGCGGTAGCGAACGTCCAGGTCGCTGGCCCAGGTCATGGCACCCCAGATTGCCGTGCGATGGCTATGCAGCGCTCCCTTGGGGCGACCCGTTGTGCCAGAGGTGTACAGAATCACGACATCGTCATCGCCCCAGGCGCCGATCTCAGGCTCATGCTCCGAAGCCTGGGTCTGGAGCTCGGCATAGCTCGCGGCAAAAGCGGGGCCGTCATCTGCGCCCACCCGGAGCCAGTGACGCACCTGACTTCCCTCGTCGCCACGGCGCTCGAGCTCGGCCACGTTCTCGTCGAAGTCCGCGCCGAAGATCAGGGCCTTGGACTCGCTATCCTGGAGCAGGACGCTGAGCTCGTTGGGAACCAGCCGCCAGTTGAGCGGAACCGCGATCGCTCCCAACTTGGCGACCGCCATGAAGCTCTCGAAGATCTCGGGCCCATTCATCAGCAGCAGCGCGACACGATCCCCCTTGGTGATGCCCAGCTCGCGCAGCACGTTCGCGGTGCGGTTGGTCCGAGCGTCGAGCTCCGCCCACGTCAGCCGCAGACCGGTTTCCACCTGAACGAACGCCTCCAGCTGCGGGGAGCGATCCGCACGTCGGCTCAACATGAGCCCCAGGTTCTCGCGCGTATTCAAGTCGAATGTCCTCCCGCTAGCGCGCTGCATGCGCGCGGCCATTGATGCGGCGATTGCGGGTGTGTCATCTTACTGGGAGCGAACGCCAAACGCGAAAGGACCCGCATGCTCGGCACCGATCCCGCTCTCGACCAAATGGGTCGGGCCTTCCAGGCCTGGCTCAATGAGCAGAGCGATGCCCTGGCGCGCTTCCGCGAGCTGCGCCCGCCCGAGTTCGAAGCTCGGGTCGCGCTCGTCCGCGATCTGCAGCGCGTGCTCTTCGACGCCGGCTGGGCGCGCTACGGCTGGCCCAAGCAGCTCGGCGGCCTGGGCGGGGGCGTGCTGCACCGTGCCGCCATGATCGACGCGCTCGCGCGCAATGGTTACCCGCCGCGCTATATCCTGGAGCACGTCGAGATCCTCCCGCCCGCGCTTGTCGCTTTCGCGCGGCCGGCGCTGCTCGAGCGGCTCTTTCTGCCCACACTGCGCGGCGACGCGATCTGGTGCCAGGGCTTCTCCGAGCCCTCCGCGGGCTCCGACCTCGCGTCCCTGCGGACCCGCGCCGAGCGCACGCAGGATGGCTTCCGGATCGACGGCCACAAGATCTGGACGAGCTGGGCAAAGTGGGCGGATCATTGTCTCGTGCTCGCCCGCACCGGCTCCAGCGAGGACCGCCATCGCGCCCTCTCCGCCTTCGTGGTGGATCTCTCGACGCCCGGCGTCAACGTCTGCCCCATCCGTCAGGCCAACGGGACCGAGGAGCTGGCGGAGGTCTTCTTCGACGGCGTCCTGGTGCCGGAGGAGAATCTGCTGGGCGAGGTCAACGGCGGCTGGGCCGTCGCCCTGAAGATCCTCGCGGGCGAGCGCGGTAGCTATGCCTGGCTGCGCCACGCCCACCTGTTCGGCCGGCTGGAGGCGCTCGCTCGCTTCCCGGCCGCGGCCGAGTACCCGCGGGGCCTGGGAGAGATGCTGGTTCGGCTGCTCTCGCTGCGCTGTCGTTCACGCGAGGTGATGGAGATCCTGGCGCGGGGCGAGCAGCCCGGACCCGAGTCTTCGGTGAGCAAGGTGATGGTGATCGATGCGGACAACGCGCTCTACGAGCTGGCGCGCGAGGTGCTCTCCCCGGGCATCGACCTGGGCACGCTGCCGGAGAGCTGGGAGTGGCAGGAGTCCTACCTGTATTCGCGCGCATCCGGCATCTATGGGGGAACCCGCCAGATCCAGCTGAACGTGATCGGCAAGCTGATGATCCGCAGCGGCGGCGCGGCGCGCCACCAGGCGAACGACGAGCACGAGGGGGTGCGAGGCAGCATTGCGGACGCGGCGAAGCAGAGCGCCACGACGCGTGACGCGCTGGCGGGCCTGGACTGGTGGTCGTTTGCGGCTCAGCCGGCCGACGCCATGGGCGAGGCCGCCTTCGCGGCCTGGTTCGAGCACCAGGGACGAACCCTCGCACGCAGTCCCGCGCTGGCCGGCGTGGCGGCGACCGCAGTGGCCGCCGAGCTCGCTGTGGAGCCGGCTAGCATCGCCTGCACGATCCGTCGCATCGGAGAGGATGACGGCGACCTCGACCTGCTCGTCTTCGGCTGGGACGAGAGCAGCGAGTGGATCGCGCTCGAGGAGGTGGATGGCCGCGTGCTCGCGGCGCCGCTGAGCGAGATCGAGGTCTCGCAAGCTCATGCCCTCGATCCAGAGCTCGTCCAGCGCGCCCGGGTTCCGCGCGCGGCCCTGCGGCCCGTCAACGTCGATCGGGATGCACACGAGCGGGCGCGAACGCTCGCGCGCCTGGGAGCCGCCTTCGAGATCCTGGGCGCCGCCAGTGCGCTCACCGACCTCGTCGTCGAGTACACGAACCAGCGGGAACAGTTCGGTCAGCCGCTTTCGAGCTTCCAGGCGATCCAGCACATGCTCTCCGAGTGCCAGGTCGACCTGGCGGCGCTGGCCTCTCTGGCCGATGCAGCGCTGGAGCAGTGGCGAGCGGGATCGGCTCGGGAGTTGGCGGCGGCGGCCAAGGCGTTCGCCGGGCACGGCGGACGTCGCGTGGCGCAGCGCTCGCTCCAATGCTTCGGAGCCATCAGCTTCACCGACGAGCACCCGCACCACCGCTACCTACGACGCATTCACACACTGGATGCCCTGCTGGGCACGAGCTATGAGCTCGAGCGAGAGCTCGGCGCCGCGCTGGCGGCGAGCGGCCGCGCGCCTCGCGGGGTCGAGGTGTGGCGACCGGCGCAGGGCGACGGGTCCTAGATCGCCTTCGCCTGACGCAGGCGCGTGATGTCGTCCCAGTCGTAGCCCACCTCGAGCAGAACCTCTTCGGTGTGGGCTCCGAGCTCGGGTGCCGGCCGCCGCGCGCGCATGAACTCGCTGTTGAACTGTACCGGGCTCGACGCGACGCGCACGGTGTCCTCGCCCTCGCGCTCCACATCCATGATGTAGCCATTGGCGATCACCTGCGGGTCGTTGGGCACCTCGCTGGGCTTCTGCACCGGACCCCAGATGCACGTGGAAGCGTTCAGCATCTCGCTCCATTCGCTGCGCGTGCGCTGCTTAAAGATCTCTTTCAAGACCTCGACCAGCTCCGGGACGTGATTGATGCGGACGTCGTCCGCGCTGAAGCGCTCGTCCTGCATCAGGTCCTCCCGCCCGATCGCCTTGCAGAAGATCGGCCAATAGCGCGGCTCCTGGAGCATCATCAAGCTGAGGTAGCGGCCATCGGCACACTGGTACTGCGCGACCAGCGCGTTCCGCATGGCGTTGGCACCGCTGCCCGTGCTGCGTGGCAGGTCCGCGCCGTACATCATGGCCGCAACGATGTCGGGCGCCATCACCCAGGTCGCCGCTCCCATCAGAGACACGTCCACCTCCAGCGCCTCGCCGGTCCTCTGGCGATGGAACAGCGCCCCGGCGATGCCTCCCGCGACGAACATGCCACTGATCGAGTCGCCGAAGGCGGGCCGCGACCCGAGGGGCTCCTTGCCCTCAGGCGTGAGCCGGTCGGCCACGCCGCAGCGCGCCCAGAATGAGAGACCGTCGAAGCCTCCGCGGGTGGCGTCCGGCCCACGCTGCCCATGGCCGTGTCCCTTCGCGTAAATCAAGTTGGGGTTCACCTTGCGCAGGTCCTCCACCTCGATGTGCAGGCGCTGCCGCACGCCGGGGAGATGGTTGGTCAGGAAGATATCCGCCCCTTCGACGAGCTTGAGGAGGACGTCGTAGCCCTCCTTGGTGCGGAGATCGAGGCCGATGCTGCGCTTGTTGCGCCCCAGATGCTCGACGAAGAAGCTGCGCGCCGTACCCCCCGCCCCTTTGCCAAACGCGACCAGGCCCCGGATGGGATCCCCTCGTAGCGGGTGCTCGATCTTGACCACGTCGGCGCCCCAATCGCCGAGGACGGCGGCGGCGGAAGGAACGAATCCCCAGTCAGCGACCTCCAAGAGGCGCACACCCTCCATAACGTTCGGCATCATCGACCTCCCTCTGCAACGAAGCGCAAAGTCTCGAGCCCTCTCCTACGCTTCCGAGTATACCACCGGTTCGCTTCTCTCCCCTGAGCCCGCCAGTTGAGTGGCATGATAAGATCCGGCCGTCGAACCAGAAGGGAACTGCATGACGCGAGGGATCCGAGACCGAACAGCCATTGTGGGCATGGCCCAGACGAAGTTCGGGAAGGGACTGGAGGATTCCGAGCTCTCGCTCGCGTGTCAGGCGATCGCTGGCGCGATCGCAGACGCCGGGCTGAGACCGTCCGATGTCGACGGCCTGGCGAGCTTTACCATGGAGGAGATGCGGGAGGTCGAGGTTGCACGCAACGTCGGCCTGGGCGACATCACGTTCTTCGCCCAGATCAGCTACGGCGGAGGAGCCGGCTGCGGCGTCGTCGGCCACGCGGCCCTGGCGGTCGCCGAGGGACAGTGCGACGTCGCCGTCGTCTGGCGCGCCCGCAAGCGCGCGGCGCGTTCCAGCCGGGTATGGATGCAGACCACCCGGCGCCTCTCTGACCACTACCAGTGGGCCCGTCCATTCGGTGTGATTCGACCGGTCGACGAGATCGCCCTGCTGATGCGCCGCTACATGCACGAGTACGGCGCCACGCGGGACCACCTGGCCAACGTGGCGATCGCTTTTCGCAAGCACGCCAACCGCAATCCGCACGCCCAGATGTACGAGAAGACCCTGACCCGCGAGCAGTACATGAACGCGCGCTGGATCTCGGAACCGCTCTGCCTGTACGACAACTGCCTCGAAACCGACGGAGCACTCGCCGTGGTCATCACATCGGCGGAACGTGCTCGGGACTTGCCTCAGGTGCCGGTTTACATCCACGCCTACGCGCAGGGCCTGCCCCAGCAGCACCAGACCATGCTCAACTACTACTGCGACGATCCACTGACGGGCCCCGCATGGGCCTGCGCGCGGCGGCTCTGGGCCAACAGCGACATCCGGCCCCACGACATCAACTGCGCCCAGATCTACGACGCATTCAGCCCCTTGATTCCACTCTCGCTCGAAGGCTATGGCTTCTGCAAACGCGGCGAGGGCGCGGCCTATACGGACGACGGTGCACTGGAATGGCCGAACGGACGTCTTCCTACCAACACGGCGGGGGGCGGCATGTCCGAAGCCTACGTGCACGGGTTCAACCTGGTGCTCGAAGGCGTACGCCAGCTGCGGGGCACCTCGACCAGTCAGGTCGAAGACGCCGCCAACTGCCTGGTGACGAGCGGAGAGGGCGTACCCACGAGTGCGCTTCTGCTCCGGAGGTGAGCATGACCGAGAAGCAGCCGACGGCTTCGGGCTTCGTCCTGCCCGATCTGGAAGTCCCGGAGACGCGGGGTTTCTGGGAGGGCACGGCCAAGGGCGAGCTACGCGTCGAGAAGTGCGGCGCATGCGGTCGACGTCGCATGCCTCCTCGTCCGATGTGCCCCGCGTGTCAGTCACTGAAGCGTGAATGGGAAGTGATGTCGGGACGCGGAACCATCTGGTCGTTCGTCGTTCCCCACCCCCCGTTGCTTCCCACCTACGCAGAGCTCGCGCCCTATAACGCAATCATCGTCAGCCTGGACGAAGATCCGAGCCTGCGCTTCGTGGGGAACCTGGTGACGTCGGCCGACGGCCCCATCAACGAGATCGATCCAAACACGATCCAGATCGGCGAGCCGGTGCGTGTGGTTTTTCACCAGCTTGAGGACGTGCACCTACCGCGCTGGGTGCGCGCTCGCAGCTGAGCCCTCGCTGCTCAAACTCACACGCTCTCAGGCCCGAAATATGAGCTCGCCCGCGAGAATCGCGGCGGCGACGAGCTCGCTACGCAGCTCTTCACGAGCCGCGGCCCAGGGCCGGTCGAGCAGGCAGAGGTCGGCGAGGGCCCCGACCGCAAGCGACCGCGCTCTGGCGCCGGGGGCATCCGCGGGCGAGGTAAACAGGGCCAGTGCCCGCTCCGGAGTCAGGGCCTCCTCTACACCCAGCGCCGCGCCCGCATAGCTGCGCCGCTCCACCGCCGCCCGCATGGCGAGCCAGGGATCGGCCTCTCCAAAGGGTGCGTCCGTGCTCCCGCCCAGTGGAACCGAGGCCTCCAGAAAGCCCCGGCAGCGATACAGCCAGGGCAGATCGATCCCGTCGACCTCTTTCAGGTAGGCATCGCCTCGTTCGTACACGAAGCCGGGCTGGGTGACCACCGTCAGCGCAAGCTGGCTGAATTGCTCCAGCGCCTCGGGTGGTGTGACCGAGGCGTGCTCGATGCGATCCCCCTGCCGTACGCCCGCAGCGGCGAAGCCGGCCAACGCGAAGAAGAGCTGCGCGCGCGTTACGCAGTGAACCGCGACGCGTCGCCCGTCCGCGTGGGCCTGCTCGATCTGACGCTGGAACGAGTCGAGCTCCGGAAGCGAGTGGTCGTCGAGGAGCAGCTTGAGTGCGCCGCGCGTCACCCGGGTGTGGTCGATTTCGGGGAGATCGGCGCGGCCCATCAGGACCAGGCGCTGCGGCAGCTCACCTCGCTCAAGCGCCGCGAGAAAGGCCTCGAGCTCCGGAGCCGCATTGCCCGGCGTGGCATCGGTCAGCCCGGTCACGCCATAGGTCGCCAACTGCCGACCGACCGCGGAGAGGTTCGGCGGCCCTCGGGCGTCGAGCCGTTCGCGCAGCCAGCTGTCCAGTCGAAAAAGCCGGCCCGTAGCCCGACCGCGCGCGTCCCGCTCTACCCCCTCGGGGTCGACGCCGGCATCGAGACCCAGCAGATCGAGCGCGCGCGAGTTCACCATCCAAAGCGCGCCGCCTCGATGCTGGATCCGCACGGGTCGATCCGGGACCCATGCATCGAGCGCCGCGCGATCGAGGGGTCCCGACACCGACTCGTGGTAGCCGATTCCCCGGATCCACGGGTCGCTGCCGCCGGCTGTCCGCAGAGCGCGCTCGAGCTCGCTTCGGTCCCGCACCATCGGTGGGCCACAGCGGACGGAGGACTGTGCCGCCGCCAGCGCAAAGAGATGGATGTGGTGATCGTGCAGGCCCGGGAGCAGCGCGCCCCCCGCCGCGTCCAGCACCGTCTCTCCCGCCGTTAGCTCGAGCTCCGGACCGACCTCGGCGATGCGTCCAGCGAGCGTCCGCAGGTCGAGCCCCGCGGTACCTTCAATCTCCGCGCGCCGGATCAGCACGGGAGCGCGAGCTCCCGCAGCACGGCTTCCGTATCCGCCCCGAGCTCGGGCCCCCGCTCGCTCACGGTACGGGCGCGCGCAGGTTGCACGAGCTGCGCCTTCCCGTCGACGCTCACCTCCCAGCCGGAGGCGTGAGATCGGACTTTCGCCCGCAAAGACGGCCCGTCGAAGCCAAGCACGTGCGCAGCCACGTCGCGCAGAGAGAGGTCCAGCAAGTAACCGCCACCCGCACTCCATGAAGCCAGGGCCGCGACCGCGGCGTGAAGGCCCGTAAGGGGGTCGGCAATCGCATCCCCGCAGAAGACGGGCGCGCCCGCATTGGGTGTGGCCACGGTCAGGCCCGCAGCCACACTGGCATCATCTCCGAACGCCACCCAGTTCGCCCCCGGCTCGCTACGCCCGTAGCCGCTGATGCCGACCCAGGTCAAGCCGGGAACCTCCTCCACCAGCTTCTCGGCTTCGATCCCCAGCTGGCGCAGAGCCCGCGGCCGCGCGCTCTCGACAACGATATCCGCGGCTCGCAGCAAGCGCCGCAGCTGCTGCCTTCCCTGATCGCTGGAGAAGTCGAGCGCAACACTGCGGTGGCCGGCGTGCATGAGATCGAAGAACTCACGTGGGCCGGAGCGAGTGCCATCCGGACGCTCCAGGCTTTCCAGCTTGATCACTCTGGCCCCGGCTCGTGCGAGTAGATGCGTACACAGCGGCCCCGCCCAGAGCGACGACAGGTCGATCACGAGCGGGGTCTCGGCCCGCGACCCGGGACGCGGCTTGCCCCGGTGCATGACGCGCAGCCAGGGCGGGGACAGCCGGCTCGGGCGCTCCAGCGCCGCGACCGCGAGCCCGAGCAGTCGTCCCCGCTCAACCAGCTCGGCGCTGGACCGCTGCACGGCTCTCTCTGCAACGAAGCGCCACGGCTGCGTGAGCTCTCCCTCTCCGAGCCACGCGGGCAGCAGGCGCACGTCGTCTGGACGAGCGAGATTAACGGCGAACCAGCCGTCGGCCGTGGGCAGCAGGCGGCAGCTGCCGCCGGCAGAGGTGCTCCCCTGCCGGGACAGCCCCAGGATCGCGGCCCGTTCACCGAGCAGCGCGGCGGCATCCAGGCTTTCCAGGCCGCTACCGCCGGCCACACACCGCAGTGCCAACAAAGCGCCTCGAGCACACGCGGCCAGCGGCACAGGCGCAAGCAAGGGTGAAGCCTCGGGCCAACCCGTGAGGGCCATCGCCCCGCAATCCGCCCACTGCAGATCGGGATGCGGCTCGGGGTCGCCGGCTTCGCACACGACGCGGGCCGCAAGCCGTCGCAGTAGGCACGCCGCGTAGTCGGCGCCCACCCCCGAGCCCGAAATCGTAAAGCTGCGGCCGCGGAGCAGCTCGCTAGCAGAAAAAGAATTGAGACTGGCGCGTTCGGACACTGGCTTGCTCCGCCCTGTGGATCCTACCCACCCGTCGCGAGCTGGAGTATCCTGGGGCTACCCGAGAAGGCTACAGCCAGAGGTAGCAGTCGCATGGCGAAGCTCAAGGCAGGCACCCGGATGCGGAGCGCAGTGGGCACGACCGAGGTCGTGCTCGTCGCCGTGCCCGAGAAGGACTTGGAGCTGACCTGCGGCGGCGCCCCGATGATCGGCATCTCGGAGGAGCCTCCCGCGGGACTCTCGATCTCCGCGGACGCGTCGGGGGGCACCCAGATCGGGAAGCGCTACGTCGACGCGTCAGGTGCACTCGAGGTGCTCTGCACCAAGCCCGGCGAAGGCTCGCTCGCCGCCGACGGCGCTGCGCTCACGCTCCGGACCGCCAAGGCGCTCCCTTCCTCCGACTGATTCATGAACCTGATGACGCTGCTCGAGATGGCCCACTCGGCCTTCGGCGATCGGGTCGGCGTCCAGAACGGCTCCGACACCCTCACCTACTCCGAGCTCTTCGGCGCAGCCGGCGGCGCAGCCGGGGAGGTGCAGGCGTCGGGGGCCCAGTACGTGGGTGTGCTCGATGTCAGCAGTCTGGCCGTACCCGTTGCGCTCTTCAGCAGCGCCTGGGCGGGAGTGCCCTACGTCCCGCTCAACTACCGTCAGACCGCCAGCGAGCTCGAGGCGCTGGTCGCTCGCCTGGCGCCGTCTTACCTGGTCACTGATTCCGATCGAGTGGACGCACTGCAGAAGCTGCCTGATACCACAGTGGTCTCGCGCGAGGACTTCCTGAGCAAGACGCGCACTCGCAGCGGCGAGGCAAGCAACTGGCCGATGGATCCCGACGCCATCGCGATCCTGCTCTTTACCAGCGGCACCACAGGCGCTCCGAAGGCCGCCGTGCTGCGCCACAAGCACATGACCTCGTACATCCTCGGCTCCGTGGAGTTCGGCGCGGCGGCCGAGGAAGATGCAGCACTGGTCTGCGTGCCTCCTTATCACGTGGCGGGCATTGCCGCGATCCTGAGCTCGGTCTACGCCGGCCGCCGGGTCGTACAGCTGCCCGACTTCAGTGCTGCTAAATGGATCGAGCTGGCCCGAGCGGAGCGCATCACGAATGCTTTCGTGGTGCCGACGATGCTGACACGCATCGTCGACGCGCTCGAAGGCTCGGGCCGCGTCGACCTCCCGCACCTGCGCGCGCTCTCGTACGGCGGCGGCAAGATGCCGCTTTCGGTGATCGAGAGAGCGATGAAGCTCTTTCCCGAAACGGCGTTCACCAATGCCTATGGGCTGACAGAGACAAGCTCGACGATCACCCTGCTCGGGCCGGAAGATCACCGCGCCGCGGCCGCAAGCCAGGATCCGGCGGTGCGTCAGCGCTTGACCTCGGTGGGACGCTCGCTGCCGGGCCTCGAGATCGAGATCCGCGACCCCGAAGGGAAGAAGCTCGGAGCCAACCAGAGCGGCGAGATCTACGTACGCGGCGAACAGGTGTCTGGCGAGTACCTCGGCCGGGAGACCCTGGTCGAGAGCGACGGGTTTTTCCCGACACGCGACGGCGGCGCGATCGACGCGGAGGGATATCTCTTCGTCGAGGGCCGTATCGACGACATCATCGTCCGCGGTGGCGAGAACCTGTCGCCCGGCGAGATCGAAGAGGTCCTACTCGAGCACGAGGCCGTCGCAGACTGTGCGGTGATCGGCGTGCCCAGCGAGCAATGGGGTGAGGCGGTCGCCGCCGTGATCGTGCTGCATGAAAAGCGCACGGCCGGCGCGGACGAGCTCCGCGCCTGGGTCCAGGAACGACTGCGCTCTTCCCGCGCGCCGGAGCGGATCGAGTTCTGGCGCGAGCTCCCCTACAACGAGACGGGAAAGCTGCTGCGACGCGAGCTGCGTGCTGCCCTGGCGGGAGAAGCGTCATAGCCGCGCGCTCTAAGGACGGCATCCTTTCTCTCGGCGAGGCGATCGCGGAACTCCAGTCGCCCTACGCACTCGAGACCTTCTCGCTGCTCGCGGGCGAGCCCATCCTCGTGGTCGACCTGGCTGGCAGCAGCGGCGCCCCTTCCACACAGACGCTGGCGCGGGTGCGCGAGACGCTGCTCCAGCTTCCCTGTCCCTCGGTCGCCCTGTGTACGAATGCTTCCGCCGCCGGGGCCGAGTGGCTGGCCGATCGTTTCGATCTGGTCGTCACGGACGAGCAAGAGCTGGCGCTGGTCCTCGAGACATCACAGCGCACACCGCTTGCGGCCATGTCCCTGGTCCAGCTGCTCCGGCAGACTGAGAAGCTTTCGATTCACCAGGGCCTGATTGTCGAGTCGCTGGTCTACTCCACGCTCCAGGCCGGCCCCGAGTTCGCCGCCTGGCGCGAGCAACACCACAAGCGGAGCGAGCACGTGGCCAATGCCGAGCCCGCCGTGCTCATTCAGCGCTCCGGCCCCCAGCTCGAGCTCACACTCAATCGGCCCGAGAAGCACAACGCCTACTCCGCCGAGATGCGCGACGGCCTGGTGGAGGGACTCCAGCTCGCCCAGAACGATCCTTCGATCGAGACGGTCGTGATCTCGGGCGCGGGCTCTTCCTTCTGCGCCGGTGGTGACCTCGATGAGTTCGGCACGTTGCCCGATCCTGCAACGGCGCATGCCGTTCGCTCCACCCGCAATGCGGCGCGTGCGCTGGCCGCCGTGGCAGAACGCGTGAAGGTCAAGCTCCATGGCGCATGCATCGGCGCCGGGATCGAGCTCCCGGCCTTTGCAGGCGAAGTCACGGCCAGCGAAGACGCATTCTTCCAGCTGCCCGAGATCCCGATGGGCCTGATCCCCGGCGCCGGCGGCACCGTCAGCCTTCCGCGCCGCATTGGCCGCCAGCGGACGGCCCTGCTCGCGCTCACGGGCGCTCGCTTCTCCCCCGAGCAAGCTTTGGACTGGGGCTTGATCGACCGCATCGGCCATCACGAGGAATAGACATGAAGATCGGAGTGAGCTTCTTCCCCAGCCGTCCCAAGCTTCTGCTTCCGCTCGCGCAGAAGGCAGACGAGACCGGGTTCGAGTCGGTCTGGATCCCCGAGCACGCCGTATTTCCCACGCAGATCGAGACCGCATACCCCTATGCGGAGGTGGAGCCGCCGCTGCCGACGACCCCGCTCTACGACCCCTTGATCGTGATGACCTACGTGGCCGCGGTGACACAACGCGTGAAGCTGGGCACGGGAATCTACATTCTTCCGCAACGTCACCCCATCCTGGTCGCGCGCGCGCTGACGAGTGTCGACATCCTCTCGGGAGGTCGCGTGCTCTTCGGTATCGGCGCGGGCTGGCTGCGCGAGGAGATGGAAGCGCTCGACTCGGACTTCTCGACGCGCGGCCCCCGCAGCGACGAGATGATCGGGATCCTGCGGCGATTGTGGACGGAGCCGCGCGTGGCACACCAGGGTCGCTTCTACAGCTTTCCCGAGGTCGGGTTCGAGCCCAAGCCCGTGCAAGGAACCATTCCCATCCTCGTGGGCGGGGAGAGCCCGGCGGCGCTGCGTCGCGCCGCGCGCCTCGGCGATGGCTGGTTCGGCATGGGACACACTCCCGAGAGCGCCCGGGAGACCGTGGGGCAGCTGCGTGCGCTACGCGAGCAGGCGGGGCGCGGGAACGATCGGCTGGAGATCACCCTTCAGTCCGAGCTGCCACCAACGGTGGAGAACCTCAAGCGTTACGAGGACGCCGGAGTCGACCGGGTCTGTCTCTCCCACCGCTTCTTCGCGACCGAGGATCACCAAGTCGAGTCCTCGGCGGCGGCGATGGAGCGCTTCGCCGACGAGGCCATCGCGAAGCTCTGAGACCGATCGCCCAGAAAAGTTCCGCGATCCGGTAGAGTAGCAGCATGCTCTGTGCTCGCTTCCGGCCCCTGATCCTGCTCTGTGTCCTAGCCGCGCCTGTCTCCGCGCAGGTCCCGGTCCCCACCGTCGAGGGTCCGATAAGCGGTGGCGCGGGGGTGCCCTTCATCGCGGCCACGACCTTCGATCTCGCGCAGGTGGGGTACACCCAGTCCGAGTACTTCGTGTCGGGCACGGCCAGCGCCTACACCAATGTGGGTGCGCTCGATACGGACGGGGTGTGGACCGTGGCCGCCGGCGAGACCGCGCCCTACAAGACCCGCATCCTCGTCTACCGCCCGGCCAAGCGCCACCAGTTCAACCGCACCGTAATCGTCGAATGGCTCAACGTGAGCGGGGGGCTCGATGCCGCGCCCGATTGGATCATGGCGCACACCGAGCTGATCCGTCACGGCTACGCCTGGGTGGGGGTCTCCGCCCAGTTCGTGGGCGTGGAGGGCGGTCCGGGCATCGGGGGGCTTCCGAGCATGGGGCTGAAGCCCACGGACCCCAATCGCTACGGGTCTCTCAGCCACCCGGGTGACAGCTTTTCCTACGACATCCTCTCCCAGGTGGGCGCGGCGATCCGTGAGCCGGGTACGATCCCTGCGCTGCAAGATCTCACCATCCGCCGCCTGATTGCGGTGGGGGAATCCCAATCGGCGTTTCGCCTGGTCACGTACATCAACGCCCTGGAGCCGATCCACGGGATGTTCGACGGGTATCTGGTCCACAGCCGGGGCGAAAGCCCCGCTGCCCTCTCGCAGTCGCCGCAGGTCTCCATCCCGGTTCCGGGTCAGGTCCTGATCCGGACCGACCTGCAGGTGCCGGTGCTGACCTTCCAGACGGAGACCGATCTCACCCTGCTCGGCTCCTTCCGCATCCGTCAGCCCGACACGGATCTGATTCGGCTGTGGGAGGTTGCAGGCACCGCGCATGCGGACAGCTACACGACCGTCGTCGGCCCTACCGACCAGGGCGACGATCCGTCGGTCGCGAACGTCATCTTCACGACCGAGCCCGTTCCCGGTCTGATCACATGCGACGTGCCGATCAACTCAGGGCCGCAGCACGTCGTGCTCAAGGCCGCGATCCACGCTCTCGAGCGCTGGGTGCGACGCGGCAAGCCCCCGGCCCCCGCGCCGCTGCTCGATGTGGTCACCGACCCGGCCATCACGATCCAGCGCGACCCGCTCGGCAACGCGCTCGGGGGCATCCGAACGCCCTGGGTCGATGTCCCGGTCGCAACCCACTCCGGCGGAGGGCAGGTCGGGAGTATCCTCTGCCTGCTCTTCGGTTCGAGCGTCCCACTCGACCCGACAACGCTCGACCAGCTCTATCCGACGCATCGGAGCTACATGCAGGCCTTCCGCAAGTCCACGCGTGAGGCGGTCCGCCAGCGACACATTCGTGGACGCGACGCCCGCCTCATGAGAAAGGCCGCCAAGGCCTCCAACATCGGAGACTGATGCGGCCCGCACCCGCGTCCCCGCTATGGCTACCCCAGCGTTCCCCTGGCAGGGACGGCACTACAGGAAGATCCTGGCGGACCTGCAACGGGACTGAGCTGGCTTCTACCCTACGCAGGCCCTGATGCTGGCAGAGCCAGGGGCAATCCCCGCTACGCGGAATATGCTGAACGTCGCCAGAGCGTGCTGCATGAAGACTCGGAAGCGAGCGGGACCGAGGCCGCGCATGCCGAGCGATCCGCCCCGGGTCACGAATCAGCGGTTGCCGGAGAGCCGGGCCGCCTGCTCGCGCTGAACTGCCAGGTTGATGCGGGTCAGGTCCTCCTTGAGCGTCGCCTTCGGGCGCTTGTCATCCACGGCTCGGAACCCATAGCGGTTCTTCTTGCCGAAGGCCCGGTAGCTCTGGAGAACGGCCGTCCCCTGCACAGGCGTGCCGTTGTGGTACAGGGTCGCCTGGAGCATCTGGCCGACCCTGTACTCCGCGTTGGACAAGATGGAAAATCCGGTCGCGCTCACCTCGAGCACCTCGCACAGCTCGGGGTCTTTCCCGAGCTGGGCCTTGATATCCGCCGAGTAGCAGGACACGCGGTAGCACTCGCGGCCCTCGGCAGAGAACGGGTCTCCGGTGGTCTCGAGCTCGAGGGTGATGCGAGTCCTGTCGTCGTCCTGCTTCTCCTCAACCACGGAGAGAACCCGGACGGGCTGCTGCATGAAGCGGTACTTGATCTCGTAGAACACGAGCACTTCCGCCCCGCCCTCCAGGCCGAACGCCCGCCCCTCGAATACGGCGTTGTAGCCCTTGTCGGTCGTGGCGGAGACCTTGCCCAGATGGAGCTCCTCGTGTTCGGGTGTTCGCAGGAAGATGTCCATGCCGGTCTTCATGCACGAGCTCCTCTGGACCGCACTCGATCGCTGGCCTTCACGCCCTATCGGAGGCGTGGGCATCGGGGTGAAGCTCCAAGTGGGGCCATCGCTCGAGATGGTGTGGGTGACACGTCACGGACATCCGCCCCAGGGAACGCTACGCAAAGCTCGCGGATCACACGCTGGTGACGGTGTTCCGCTCGCGTGTCCGAAGCAGGGAGCCGCAAGTGAGCCCAAGAATTTCCGACGCCAGGATCGAGGAAATTCGCGGGTTTAGCTGGCGTCCCCAGCGGGATTCGAACCCGCGTTGCCGGCGTGAAAGGCCGGTGTCCTGGGCCAGGCTAGACGATGGGGACGGATGGCGCCGTAGCTACCGCGGCGCAAATTAGCCGGGCTCCCGGCGCCCGTCAAAGGCAAAGAGCCTGGCGCGGCCGACCAGCGCTGAATGCAGCCGGCTGCGCTGCGGTCAAGAAGCGCCTGCTGGGGCCGAAGAGCCGGGTGCGCTTGCCGCGCCCTCCGCGGGCCAGGGAGCGAGCCGTATGCCGTCCGCGACCGTTCACGACATCAAGCTGCTGATCTCCTCCTTTCACCCGTTGCTGGTGCTGGAGACCTCGGAGGAGGACCGCGTCCACACGATCCTGGACACCGCAGCCGCGGAGCTCGACATGACACTCTTCGAGTGGTCGGTCACACGCGGCCTGAGACAACGGAACTCGGAGACTCGGTTTGGCAGCAAGATCAGCGGTGGTGGATCGCCGCTGGGAATGCTCAAGCACATCGAGACCCTGACCATCGACGCGATCTATCTCATCAAGGACTTCGGGCCCTACCTCGAGGACCCGGCCGTCGCGCGCCAGCTGCGCGAGGTCTCGCAGGCCTTCACACGGACTCGCTCCGCCATGGTCCTGAGCGGAGGGAGTGTCGTCCTGCCCAAGGATCTCCAACACCTGGCCGTGTACTACGAGCTCCAGCTGCCGGAGCAGGATGAGCTGCTCGAGCTCTACCACACGACGGTGAAATCGCTGCGCGCGACGCATAAAATCCGGATCGAGCTCGATACCCAAGAGGAGGCGGAGTTCGTCTCGGCCTTGAGAGGGCTGACGCTCAATGAAGCCCGACAGACGATCGCACACGCGGCCATCACGGATGGGAAGCTGAACCCCTCGGACGTGCGACACGTACAGGATCGCAAGGCGCAGATCCTGCGCGACGGCGGCTTGCTCGAGTATTTCCCGCTGGCGGACAACCCCTACCAGCTCGCGGGCTTCGAGCGGCTGAAGCAGTGGCTGGCGCGCGCGCGCATGGGCTTCAGCCCAGAGGCCGCGCAGCTAAACCTGACGCCGCCCAAGGGCATCCTGCTGGTCGGAGTTCAGGGCTGCGGGAAGTCACTCACGGCCAAGGTGGTCGCGCGTGAGTGGCGGCTGCCTTTGCTCAAGCTCGACGCCGGCAGGCTCTTCGACAAGTACCTGGGCGAGTCGGAGAAGAACCTGCGCAAGGCCATCAGCCAGGCAGAGGGCATGGCGCCCGCGGTGCTCTGGATCGACGAGATCGAGAAGGGCATGGCGCCGAGCGGCGGCTCCGGGGAGGCAGACGGCGGCGTGAGCCGACGCATGTTCGGAACGTTTCTAACGTGGCTGCAGGAGAAACGCGCGGACGTGTTCGTGGTGGCGACGGCGAACGACCTCCAGGCGCTACCACCCGAGCTGCTGCGCAAGGGACGCTTTGACGAGATCTTCTTCGTGGACCTACCCGACCCAAGCGAACGCGAGAGCATCTTGCGCATTCACCTGCGGCTGCGCAAGCAGGATCCCGACGCCTTCGAGCTTGCGGCGCTCGTGGCCGCAAGTGAGGGCTTCAGCGGCGCCGAGCTCGAGCAGGCCACGATCGCTGGCCTGTACCGTGCGCTCCACGACCGCAATCCCCTCACCACGGAGCTGCTGCTCGCGGAGATGCGCGAGACCGTGCCGCTCTCCGTCTCTCGCCGTGAAGACGTCGCGCGGCTGCGCGCGCTGGGGCGCGAGCGCTTCGTACCCGTGTCCTGAATCACGCCTCAGGCGCGAGCCTGCATGCACTCCCGGCAGAGCCAGGTGGGAGAGGGACCGCTGGCGGTCATGCCCGCGAAGGCCCGGTCCCCCCGCCCCAGCTCACGCTCACAGCCGGCGCACGCCTGGGCCCCGTTGAGGATCAGCGGCTGCCAGCCGACGACCTCGGGAAACTCCGGCAGCGGCTCCGAGGGATCGTCCCGGGGGCCCTCCGGCTGGTGGCCCCAGTCGTCCAGCGACTGCTTCCAGTGCCGCAAGCGGGGCTCGCGCCGGGCGTGGCGCTGCCACTGCCCGCGCACGCGCTCCACCTCCTCGAGCATGTCATCGACGAGGCTGCCCACGTTCTCGGCCACGGTCTCCACCACCATGAAGGCGTCCTCGAGCACGTTCCGCACCAGGTTCGAGACCGGAACCCGCAGCTCCTCCGCAGCGTTCCGCAGCGACTCGTCGAGTCGCTCTGAGACCCGGGTGTGGAGGACCCTCTCCTTACGCTGCCGCTGCGCCCTGCCTGTATGGCTCTCCTGTCCCATGGATCTCATTGTAGTACATCGTGATACAACTTGCCACGTCCGCCCGGGGTGCCCCCAGTAGCAGCAGCCCGCCGAGCGGCAGGCGAGTCGCGCCCTGCCCGCAGGCGGCACGCAGCTCAACTTCTGACGTCCCCTTCCGATAACGGCATAGGTCGGCACACGACGGCGGGCAAGGGGTCCGCCTGACGTACAGAGGTGTCCCATGGCCCTGACCATCGGTCCCAACACGTCCACCACGGCCCTGGACCGGGCGCGCGCATCCATTCTCAAGCGGCTGAACCAGCTGAGCTCGGGTCAGCGCATCACGCGTGCGGGCGACGACGCGGCCGGCCTCGCAATCTCCCAGAACCTGCGGGCGACGGAGCGCGCCTTCGCGCAGGCTCAACGTAACCTGGGCGATGGGGTCAGCCTGGCCCGCACGGCCGAGGGCTCCCTGTCGCAGGTCTCCGAGCTCGTGATCCGCATGCGCGAGCTGACGGTCCAGGCCGGGAACGGGGCGCTGGGCGACGCGGCGCAGGCCTCCATTCAGGCCGAGTTCGACCAGCTCGCCGAGGAGGTCACGCGCATCTCGAAGGCCACCGAGTTCAACGGCCGCAACCTCTTGAATGGGGACACCTCCGGCGCGGGGGCGGTCACCCTGCGTGACGGGACGGGTGGCAACGACGTCGTTCAGATCTCGATCGCGGACCACTCCGCCCAGAGCTTGGGTGTGGAGGGCCTGGACGTGACAGACCCGTCTACGCTGGCTGCGCTGGACGACGCGCTCAACACCATCTCGGGCACCCGCGGGGAGCTCGGTGCGGTGGAGCGGCGCCTGGAGGCGGGCATTCGCAACCTCGAGACTGCGCGCGAGAACACCGCCGCCGCCAACTCGCGTATTCGCGACTTGGATTTCGCGCTGGGCACCGCCGAGCTGGCCACGAGCCAGATCCTGGAGCAGCTCGCGATCGCGACCGCAGTGCAGGCAAACATCAGCGCCTTCACAGCCCTCGACCTGCTGCGCTGATGCCGGCGGCAGCTCGAGCACCAATCGCCTAAGCTGGCGCGCGTGGATACCCCGCGTGCCATGTTCGCTCCCGGTCAGCTCATTCAGCACCTGCGCTTCGGCTACCGCGGCGTGATCATGGACGTGGATCCGACCTTTCAGCTCACGGATGAGTGGTACGAGCAGGTAGCTCGCTCGCGCCCGCCCCGGGACAAACCCTGGTACCACGTGCTCGTGCACGACTCGGACGCGATCACCTACGTAGCCGAACGCAACCTCGCGTCCGACCCGAGTCAGGAGCCCATCCGCCACCCGGTGCTCTCGCAGTTCTTCGATGAGTTCAGGGACGGACGCTACTGCTCGAGCCGCAGCATCAACTGATCCCCGCGCAGACTCGGTGCCCAGCTGAATCTCCTTGCCTCCTCTGCGTCCCAAGCTGCAGACGAATGAACTCCTCCGTACCCAGGGGCACCTGGCCGCGAACCCTCGCAGTCCTCCGTAGCGCCTAACGCAGCCAGGTGCCCCCCTCGGGTCGAGCGACGGAGACGGCTCGATTGGGAGTTAAGGGGCGCAATGCCCCCGCTCTTCCGCCCTCGGCCATGCGTCGAGGTTCGGAGCCCGGAGCGCTTGAACCTCTGGAGCGCTCGGCATAAAGTTGGGACCCCGACCCAGCGTCCCCCGGGGGAAGTCCAGGGCGAAGGTCAATCAGCGAGGGGCCCACAACCGCGTATGAGCGCCGAATCGCAGCCGGGCAACCACGCGAGCGAGCCGCCACATCCCCCGCAGCGTGACCGCAGCTCCGACCTGATCGCCCGCTACCAGCAGGTCCGAGACCGCAGCGAGCGCCTGGCGGATCCCCTCAGCCCGGAAGACTGTGCGGCCCAGTCCATGCCCGATGCCAGCCCCACCAAGTGGCACCTCGCGCACACCACCTGGTTCTTCGAGACCTTCCTGGTTGAGCAAGTCCTGCCCGGCTATCGCTGCTTCGACCCCGGCTTCCGGGTTCTGTTCAACTCGTACTACAACTCCGTCGGAGAGCAGCATCCGCGCTCGAGCCGGGGGCTGCTCTCACGACCCAGCCTGGATCAGGTGCTCGAGTACCGCGCCTACGTGGACAAGCGCGTGCTCGGCTGTCTCGAGGCTCCGGGAGGGCTCTCGGACGCGCAGCTGGACGCGGTCGAGCTGGGCCTGCAGCACGAGCAGCAGCACCAGGAGCTGATCCTGACGGACATCAAGCACCTGTTCTCCTGCAACCCGCTCCACCCCGTCTATCAGGACGGCCCGCCGCCGGTACCAGCCCGCGTACCCCCGCTGCGCTGGCACGGCTTCGACGAGGGCATGCACTGGATCGGCAGCAGCGGGCCGGGCTTCACGTTCGACAACGAGACACCGCGTCACCGGGTTTTTCTCGAGGCGTTCGAGCTGGCGTCACGCCCCGTCACGAACGGTGAGTTCCTGGCCTTCATCCAGGACGGCGGGTATGCACGTCCGGAGCTCTGGCTCTCGGATGGCTGGGCCACGCTGCAGACGCAGAGCTGGTGCGCGCCTCTCTACTGGGAAGAGCGCGACGGAGCCTGGCGCTCGCTGACGCTTTCCGGACTGAGAGAGGTGTGCCCCGAGGAGCCCGTCTGCCACGTGAGCCACTTCGAAGCCGACGCCTTCGCGCGTTGGGCCGGCGCCCGTCTTCCCAGCGAGGCGGAGTGGGAGCTGGCCGCGGGGCAAGCGCCCATCGAGGGGAACTTCGTCGAGCAGGAGCTGCTGCATCCGGCCGCGGCGACCGGTCCTGCGGGTGCGGGGACCCCGTTGCAGCTCTTCGGAGATGTCTGGGAGTGGACACAGAGCCCCTACGCTCCCTATCCCGGCTACCAGCCCCTAACGGGTGCGCTCGGCGAGTACAACGGGAAGTTCATGTCGAACCAGCTGGTGCTGCGGGGCGGGTCGTGCGCGACGCCGCGCTCGCACATACGCGCAACCTATCGGAACTACTTCTTCCCCGCTCAGCGCTGGCAGTTCAGCGGCATCCGCCTGGCCCGCAACGCCTGCTAGGGAGTGCGCTGCCGCTTGCTTTTCAGCTCGAACGCCACTTGGAGGTTCTTGAGCGCATCCGGGTGCTTCGGATCCAGCTCGAGTGCCTGACGATACTGGTCGATCGCCTCGTCGAGCTTGCCCTGGCTCTCCAGCGCCTGGCCCAGCTTAAAATGCGCATCGGCGAAACCAGGGATGACGCGCAGCGCCTCCCTGTAGTGATAGATGGCGTCGCCGAGCTTGCCCTGCGCATCAAGCGCGATGCCCAGGTTGTGATGCGCGGTCGCGTAGTCGGGGTTGAGGGCCAGTGCCATCTCGTATAGCGGGATCGACTCCTCCAGCTTCCCCATGGAAAGCAGCTGCGTCCCCAGGTTGTAATACGGGTCCGGCAGCTCGGGGTTGAGGTGCGTGGCCAGCTGATAGTGCTCCACCGCCTCATCGAGCCGCCCGCTCAGAGCCAGTGCAACGCCCAGGTTGTTGTGCGCTCGGGCGAAGCCGGGCTCGTGCTCCAGAGCCTGCTGGTAGTGCGCAATCGCCTCCTCGAACTCTCCCTTGAGCGCCAGTGCGGCTCCCAGGTTGTAGTACGCACGGGCGTAGTCGGGCTTGAGCTCGACCGCGCGACGATAGTGGCGTAGGGCTCCAGCAAGATCTCCCTGCGACTCACTCGCTGTCCCCAGGTTGTTGTGCGCGTCGGCATGGTCTGGCTCGATCCGGAGCACCCGGCGGTAGTGGCGGACCGCCTGCTCGGTCCGGCCCTGGGACAGGAGCAGGTTGGCCAGGTTGTTGTGCGCGTCGGCAAAGTCGGGGTCGATCAAGAGTGCTTTGCGATAATGGACCAGGGCCGCATCGAGCTGACCCTGTGAGCGCAGCGCGACGCCCAAGTTGCTGTGGGCG
>SMWZ01000156.1 GCA_004356455.1 Deltaproteobacteria bacterium | reverse complement strand
GCGAGCAAGCCCGGGTCTCCGCCTTATCTGCGTCTGCTGGCCGCGCGACTCTACGCGCAGGCCGGTGATCCGGAGACGGCCATGGCCTTCGTCGGGGCCCGGATTGCCAACGCCGCCACGGAAGAGGAGAAGGCCGGGCTGGTGCGGCGCTACCGCGATCTCTGGGTCACGCGCGACCTGGGGATCATCGACGCCGCAATCCAGGCCTACGAGCAGCGCCAGGGCGAGCAGCCGGCGGCGGTCCAGGCCCTGGTGCGAGCGGGGCTGCTGCGCTCAGAGCCGCGCGATCCAGCCGGGAACCCCTACCTGATCCAGGACGGAGCAGCGGCGACGTCCATGGAGTACGAGAGGCTAACGGTTCACATCAATCCGGGAGGGCAAGCGTCATGAGTCTGATCCAGGCGCGGGGTCTGCGAAAGAGCTTCCGCACGGGCTTCCTCGGTCGTAGGGTGGAGGCCGTTCGCGGCGTGGATCTGGACGTCCGCGAGGGCGAGATCTTCGGTTTTATCGGCCCGAACGGCGCCGGCAAGACGACCACCATCAAACTCCTGACCGGGCTCATCCTGCCTACGGCGGGCGAAGCCTGGATCCAGGGGGTGCCGGTATCCGATCCGCGCTCCCGACAACACCTGGGATTCTTGCCAGAGGGAACCTTCTTCCACGAGTACCTGACCGGTGCAGAGTTTCTGGACTTCCACGCCCGCCTGCTGGGGATCCCCCGTGACGTCCGCCGGCAGCGCATCCCTGAGCTGCTGCAACGTGTCGGCATCCCGCACGCGGCCGACATGCGGCTTCGAAGCTACTCAAAGGGAATGCGGCAGCGCGCAGGGCTCGCTCAGGCGCTCATCGGAGACCCCGACGTGCTGATCCTGGACGAGCCCATGTCGGGTCTCGACCCCCTGGGTCGCAAGGATGTGCGCGATCTGATCCTGTCCCTGCGTGATGAAGGCAAGACCATCTTCTTCTCCTCGCATATCCTGGCGGACGCGGAGGTGATCTGTGACCAGGTCGCGATCATCGTACGTGGCCGGGTCGTGCACCAGGGCTATCTGGATGCGCTGCTGGGCCAGGAGCTGAGCGGCGTAGAGCTGGTGGTCGAGGGGATCGATGAGAACCTGTTCGAACAGGTCCAGGCTCTTGCGCAACGCGCGCTGGTGCAGGGCTCCCGCTTCCAGTTCGAGTTCGATGACGAGGCGGAGGCCGAGAAGGCGCTGGATTGGATCAGGAGTGAGGGTGGCCGCATCCGCAGCCTCGTGCCCCGACGCCGCAGCCTCGAGGATCTCTTCGTTGAGGAGGCCAAGAAGGAGACCCACGCATGACCGCCGGGGCCAATCGTATCTTCGTGATTGCACAGAACACCTACCGCGAGGCGGTGCGGGAGAAGCTGCTCTACAACCTGTTCGCCTTCTCCACCTTGATGATCCTGAGCTCGATCGTGCTCGCAAAGATGCATCTGGGGTACGACGAGCGAATTTATTACGACGTGGGGCTGGCCGCGATCGCATTCTTTGGCGTGCTGATCGCCATCTTCGTGGGGATCAACCTGGTTTATCGCGAACTCGCGCAGAAGACGGTCTACACGATGCTCGCGAAGCCCGTTCATCGCTGGGAGTTCGTGGTCGGCAAGTACGCGGGCCTCGTCTCTCTGCTCGCGCTCGAGATCGGGATGATGGCCGCTCTCTTCATGCTCGTGGTCTGGTACAAGGACACGCAGTTTCCGATCCAGCTGCTCTACGCGATTGGGCTCATCTTTATGGAGCTGGTTCTGATCACGGCCGTTGCGCTCTTCTTCTCGAGCTTCACGACGCCTTATCTGGCTGCCATGTTCACGGTGGGGCTCTGGATCATCGGACATCTGCTGGCGGACATTCGGGACTTCGGCAATCTGCCCGATGCCGAAGGCATCCGGCCTATCACGCAGGCGCTCTACTGGGGCTTGCCCAATCTCGACCGCCTCGATCTCAAGGGTCCAGCTGCGGCCGGGCAGGTCATCGAGCTCGGCACGGTGCTCAGTCGGGCGCTCTACGCGCTCCTGTACTCGGCCATGCTGTTGATTGGGGCAGTGGCTCTGTTCCAGCGCCGGGATTTCCGTTAGCCGCGCGCTAATGTGGGGAGCATGAGGGACCGTGCCGCCCTTGACTGAGATCCCCTGGGGTGTGTGGGTCGTGGCCGCGTTCACTTTCGGGGCGGTGATCGGAAGCTTCCTCAACGTGGTCATCTACCGGCTGCCACGGGATCAATCGATCGTGCGTCCCGCCTCCCGCTGCCCCGCCTGCGCGCAGCCCATCGCCTGCTGGGCGAACGTCCCGCTCCTCAGCTATCTGGCGCTTCGAGGGAGATGCTTCCACTGCAAGGCTCGCATCTCGGCCCGCTATCCGGCGGTCGAGGCCCTCACCGGTCTGCTCTTCGCCGCGCTTTTTGTCTACTGGGGATTCACACCGCAGCTCCCGGTGACCTGGCTGCTCAGTGCGGCACTGATCGCGGTCATCTTCATTGATGTCGAGCACCAGATCATTCCCAACGCGATCACCTTTCCCGGGATTCCGCTCGGGCTTGCATGCGCCTGGCTTCTGCCTATACCCCCGGACATCGTCGACGCGCTGTTCGGGCTCTTCATCGCGGGGGGCATGATGTGGGCGATCGCCGCCGTCTACGAGTGGTCGACCGGCCGCGTGGGCCTGGGGATGGGCGATGTAAAGCTGGTTGCGATGCTGGGCTGCTTCCTGGGCCTGCAGGCGGCGCTCGGGATCCTGGTGATCGGGTCCCTCCTGGGCCTGGGACAGGCTCTCGTCATGATCGCGTTCAGAGGCGCGGGCCGCCTGACGCGGATTCCGTTCGGGCCAGCGCTTGCCGTAGCCGGGATCGTGCACCTCTTCGATCCCGACATCCTTCCCCGGATGCTTGGCCAGCTATGAGCTTGCGCGCGCGAACGCGGGGGCTCCAGTTCGAGATCATCGCGAACCTCTTCGTTGTCATGCTTGCAGGCCTCGCGATCGTGGCGGTCGTGATGGGGGCGCTCGCCACGCAAGCGGTGGATCGGGCGGCTCTCGAGCGGCTGCGAATGGGCGCACGCTACCTGGAGCGAGCTCTGGTGCTCGGATCGCCGCGGCTGCAGGACTTGGCCGTGCTGATCCGGACCTTACCGCCTCGCACGCTGGGCGGCTCCTGGTTCGTGCTCGACGAGGGCGGACGCAAGCTGAGCAGCGGCTCGAGCCCAGCGCACCTCGTAGCCGAGCTTGCGGAGCTGTCGCGGATGGCGCGCGAGAGAGGCGAGGCCTTGCAAGGAGGAGGGGTGCCGATCCGAGATCGGGTCCTGGCCGTGCCGGTCATGACCCCGATCGGCGAGACGGGGACCCTGGTGGGCTGGGTGTCGAAGCAAGAGCTAACACGTCGCCTGCTGCCGATCCTGCGCTCGGGGGCCTGGGTGTTGCTGATCTCGGCGAGTGTGTTCGTGGCCTTCGGAGCCTACCTGCTGCGTCGACGCATCGTGCGGCCCCTACAGCGCCTGTCTTTGGCCACCCACCGGATCGCCGCCGGGGACCTCGGCGTCTACACGGACGCGACCGGCTCGGATGAGCTCGCGGAGCTGGCAGCGAACTTCAACCAGATGGCCGAGTCCCTGGCGCGTGAGCACGAAGCCCTCACGCGGGCTCATCGCTCGCTGATCCAGAGCGAGCGCCTGGCGGGTGTGGGCCGGCTGGCCGCGGGCGTGGCGCACGAGGTGGGAAACCCGGTGGCGGCGATCCTCGGCTACGCGGAGCTGCTGCGGCGCGAGCCCGATCTCTCGGCTCGTGGTCGCGAGGCCAGCGAGCGGGTGCGCGATGAGGCACTGCGCGTTCGAGCACTCGTGCGCGAGCTGCTCGACCTCAGTCGAGCCGATTCGCTCGAGCTGGGCTCGTTCGGCGTGGACGAAGTGTTGAGACGAGTGCTGAAACGGATGCGTCCCCAGAAGCTGCTGGAGGGAATGGAGCTCGAGCTCGTGCTCGAGCCCGATCTTCCAGTCGTAGAGATGGACCCCCGTCGTGTGGAGCAGATCCTGGTCAACCTGATCGAGAACGCCGCCTTCGCCATCCGTAGCATGCCGCACCCGCGTATCGAGCTGCACGCCTACCCGGCACGGAGCCAGCTGCGACCGTTGCGGCGACGGGACGATGCGGTAGAGCCATCGTTCGTGAGCATGCGCAAGCCTGATGCCGTTGCGCTGGCCGTGATCGACAACGGCCCCGGAATCGATCCCGAGCATCTGCCACAGCTCTTCGACCCCTTCTTCACCACCAAGGATCCGGGCGAGGGGATGGGGCTGGGTCTCTGGAACTGCTACCGCATCGCGGAGCTCCTGGGCGGTCGACTCGAGGCGGAAAGCGAGCCCGGAAGGACCTGCTTCAGCCTCCTGCTGCCTGTGGCCGATATAGAAACTGGAGATGTCCGACCGCCGGGTTCTGATCGTCGATGATGAAGAGGGGGTACGCACCAGCCTCGCCCTCATTTTGGAGGATGAAGGCTATGAGGTGCACGCTGTGCCCGGCCCCGAAGAGGCGCTCCAGGTCGCTCGAGAGATCGGGTTCGACGTCGTGCTTTGCGATGTTCGCATGCCAAAGCGCAGCGGCCTCGAGATTCTCCCAGACCTAAGCCGTCTTCAGCCGGGCGCGACCATCCTGATGATGTCCGCGTACGGCGACATGGATCAGGCGCTCGAGGCCGTGCGTCTGGGGGCATACGACTACCTCGCCAAACCCTTCCAGCCCCAGGAGCTGCTCCTGACCATTCGCAAAGCGGAGGAACGGGAGCGCTTGAAGCGTGAGAACACCCGCCTGCGCCGGGAGCTCGGCCAGGGTAGGGCGAGCCGTGCACTCGTGGCCGTCTCGTCCGCTATGAAGGAGCTCCTTCAGCTGGTTGAACGGGCAGCGGAGTACAAGAGCACCGTGCTCATCACGGGCGAAAGCGGTGTCGGTAAGGAGATCGTCGCCCGCGCCATCCACGAGCTGAGCGGTCGTAGCTCCCAGCCTTTTTTGGCCGTCAACTGTGGAGCCATCCCGGAAGCGCTGATCGAGAGCGAGCTCTTCGGCCACGCCCGCGGGGCGTTCACCGGGGCCGAGTCCGAAAGGCGGGGCCTGTTTCGGGAGGCGCACGGGGGGACCGTCTTCCTGGATGAGCTCGGGGAGCTCCCTCCGACGATTCAGGTCAAGCTGCTGCGCGTGCTCCAGGAGGAGGAGGTGCGGCCCGTGGGCGAGTCCAAGCCCGTTGCGGTCGACGTGCGAATTCTGGCAGCAACGGCGCGTGATCTGGAGGCGGAGGTGGCCGCTGGACGCTTCCGGGACGATCTCTTCTACCGGCTCAATGTCTTGCGCATCCACATTCCCCCCCTGCGCGAACGCCCTGAGGACGTTCCCGCCCTGGCCGACGAGCTGTTGAGGGGTCTGGCCCGGCGCATGGGACGAACCGTACAGCGACTGAGCCGCGAAGTCGTCGAGGCTCTGAGCTCCCATCCCTGGCCCGGGAACGTGCGCGAGCTGGAGAACACTCTCGAGCGTGCCCTCATCTTCTCAAAAGGGGATCAGCTGACCTTGGATGTCTTCCACTTCGCACAAGGTATAACGCCGCCCCCAACACAGTCGCCGGCTGCGCCTTCGGCCCCTGAGGTGGAGGACCTCTCGATCAAGAAGCAGACGCGGAAGCTCGAGCGGCGCCTGATCCGCGCCGCCCTGCGCTCTACGGGCGGCAATCGGACCCGTGCGGCACGCATCCTGGAGCTCAGCCCGCGTGCCCTCCAGTACAAGATCAAGGAATACGAGATCGAGCCTCTCAATCGCCCGTCTCCTCCCGCCGATACCGACTGAGCTTGATCTCAGCTTCCCGGGAGACCGGGGGGGAAGAGGCAGCCTGATGCGTTTGGTATGGCTCACACTTCTAGCGCTCCTGCTCGCGGCCTGTGGCGGTGATGATGCTTCCACGCCGTCATCCTCGGAGCCATTCACCAAGTCCAATCCGCAACCGAATCGCGCCCCCGTCCTCAATGACCTCGCGATCCAGCCGACCGCTCCCCGCTCGGACCAGGCTCTTTCGGTGTCGTTCAATGCCCACGACCCCGACCATGATTCACTCGAGACCGAGGTCGCGTGGTACCGCAATGGGGCCAGCGTGCAGAGAGGCAAGCAGCAGATCCTGTCCGCCTCGGGTATCACGCGCGGAGATGAGGTTTACGCGATCATTCATGTCAGCGATGGAAAGCTCACGACATCCAAGAAGACCCCAACCGTGCGGGTTCGCAATCAGGTGCCCCGAATCGAGTCAGTCGAGCTTCTACCCAGAGAAGCGACCGCGAAGGACGAGCTCCTCGCCGTGGCCCGGGCGATTGATTCCGAGAATGACTCGATCGAGTTCAGCTACAGCTGGGTGGTGAACGGAACCTCGCTTCGCAACGCATCCGGCCCTCACCTCGAGTCCGGCCGCGTGCGAGGTGGTGATACGGTTGTCGTGTCGGTCGTCGCGAGCGACGGTTTCGGAAAGAGCGATCCCGTGGAGTCTCCCCGCGCGCGCATCGGAAACTCCGCCCCCCGGATCACATCGAAGCCCACGTACAACCTCTCTGGACGGAGCCAGTACAGCTACCAGGTGGTCGCCGCTGACCCGGACGGTGACCGGCCGCTCCGCTACCAGCTGATCGAGTCGCCCCCGGGGATGACGATCGGTCTCGTGAGTGGGCTCCTGTCCTGGATCGTTCCGGATGACGCGAACGGCAAGTACCCGGTCGAGCTTTCCGTTCGAGACTCGAACGGAGCGGAGTCGCGCCAAAGCTACGTCCTAGAGCTCCGCTGGCAAACGGCTCCCGCCAACACCCCTTAATCGCACACGATTTGCTCTCCGCTTAAGCCTAGGTTGGGTTCGGCAACCCTCAAGTCGGCATCGCAAGTCGCCGATCATGCTCGGAAGGAGGGAAAAGCCGCGAATCGTCGGCTGACACCCCCTTGTCGAATAGTTGAAGCTGCGTTTCTTCTGCGTCTGTAGGACTCCGGAGGCTCCAGATGGCGATTACTGGTGTTAGACGAATACGAGAGGGTCTGATGATGAGCAAAGCCGAGCTAGCTCGGAAAGCTGGGCTCTCAACGCTGACCATCGACCGGGTCGAGGCGGGAAAGACCTGCCGACTCGATACCAAGCGTAAGATTCTCCAGGCCCTGGGACTGAAGGTCTCGGACAAAGAGTCGGTCTTTGGTTGCAAGCAGCCGGAGGACGCTCTCGCTGCGGTAGCTGCGCAGAGCCCCCCTGGATACGAACCCTTGCGCTGAGAGGCTGGAATGTTCTTCCGATCCAAAGCCATCGTAGGTCTCGATGTTGGCTCGAGCGCCATCAAGGTTGTCGAGCTGCAGACAAGCTCGAGTGGATACAAGCTGACGGGATTCGGGTACGCACCGTTGCCGCCCGAGGCGATCGTACAGGGTTCCTTCATGAACTCGCCGGCGATCTCGAACGCTATCCGGGAGGCCTGCGAGGACGGCGGCATCAAGACTCGTGACGTCGCAACCTCCGTGTCCGGGCACGCGGTGATTGTCAAGAAGATCTCTCTGCCGGCTCAGAGCGATGAGGAGCTCGAGGAGAGCATCCGCTGGGAGGCCGAGCAGTACATCCCATTCGATATTAACGAGGTGAACATCGATCATCAGATTCTCCAGGAGGCGACCACGGACGGCCAGATGGACGTCCTTTTGGTCGCGGCCAAGAAGGATCTGATCGATGACTACCTGAGCGTGGTTTCCGATGCCGGCATGAGCATCGCAGTCATGGATGTGGATGCCTTTGCGGTGGGCAACATGTACGACTTCAACTACCAGCCGACGAATGATGGCGCCGTTGCGCTGGTCGACATCGGGGCTTCGGTGATCAACATCAGCGTGCTCAGCGGGTCAGTCCCGCTCTTCATCCGCGATATCACGAGCGGGGGCAACCAGTACTCCGAAGAGATCCAAAAGACGCTGAACGTGAGCTTTGAAGAGGCGGAGCGGATCAAGGTTGGCGAGGCCCCAGGAGGGGTGAGCACCGATGTCATTCCCCAGGAAGTGGAAGAGGCAATGCGTGAGGTGTCCGACACGCTTCTGGGGGAGATTCAGCGATCGCTGGACTTCTACCGGGCGACCGCGTCCAGCACCCGGAACATCGAGAAGCTGGTGCTCTGCGGCGGCTCGGCTCGGGTGCCCGGGCTCGTCCGGCTCTTTCAGGAGCGCGTGGATATTCCGGTGGACATCGCGAATCCCTTTGCTCGCGTCGAAATTGCAGCGGACTTCCGCAAGAACGATCGGATTCGGGAGCTTGCACCGGCTCTGGGCGTAGCTGTGGGGCTCGGCATGCGGAGGCTGAACGAGACATGATTCGAATCAATCTCCTACCGGTTCGCGAGGCGCGCCGAGTCGCTGGGGTTCGTCAGCAGGGAACACTCCTGGGCATCTTCGTTGGGGCGGCGGTGCTGTTGGCCGGGATCATTCATGTCGTGAAGATCTCTGAGGTCTCCAGGACCCGTAAGCACATCGTGGCGGCGCAAGCGGAGCTCCGAGCCCTGGAAGAGGTCCGCAAGGAAGTCGAACGCTTCACGACGGAGCAGGCCCAAATCGAGAAGAAGCTCGAGGTGATCGCTGCACTCGAGCGTTCCCGGATCGGCCCGGTCCGGATCCTGGATGAGATCGCAACCCGCATCCCGAAGCGTCTGTGGCTCACCAACCTCTCCATGCAACAGGGGGTGCTCCGGCTGGATGGCGTAAGCATGGATGCCGAGATCGTTGCGGCCTTCATGACCAGCCTGAGCGAGTCGCCGATCATCAGCAATGTGGAGTTGGGCGAGACGAAGCTCGAGGAGACGGAAGGACTGAAGCTCACCACCTTCAAGGTGAGTAGCTCGTATAGCTATGGCGTTCCGACCGCGAATGTGGCCGGCACGGGCGGCCAGTAGGTATAGGACGGAAGCGCGGAGCGGGAGCGGAGATGGCTACTGAACAGCAGATGAATATTTCGCAGGTGCTGGAACAGATGGCGCGTCTTCCGAAGAACGTCCGTGCTTTGATCCTGGTTGGCGCTGCGGGTGCCGTGCTCTGCATCTACGGTTTTACGCTCTATGGCGGGATCAGCAAGAAAGCCGTCGCGTTACAGGGGCAGCTCACACAGGTCCAGACCAAGATCGTCGAGAGCCGGGCCGTGGCTTCGAACCTGAAGCGCTTCAAGGGGAAACAGCAGGAGCTCAGGGCTGAGCTGGAGATCGCGCTACGGCGACTCCCCAACCAGAGACAGCTCCCGGTTCTGCTCACGAACATGAGTAGTCTGGCCAAGAAGTCCGGGCTCGAAATCCGCTCCTTCAAACCAGCTGCAGAGGTGAACCGGGGCTTCTATGCAGAGGTTCCCATCAGTATCGAATTCCTCGGTCGTTATCACGAAGCGGGGATCTTCTTCGATCGGCTCTCACGCCTGTCGCGGATCATCAACATCACGGAGCTGAAGATGTCCCTGGCCGATCGAAAGGCGCTGGTGCCGGTTCTGAAGGTAGAGGGCACGGCAACGACGTTCCGCTTTGTCGATGTGCCGCCTGATACTCAGGGAGGGGTCTGAGGTGCGTGTTCAACACCTCATACTGACGGGGCTGGCCGTCATTCTCCTGGCCGCCTGCGGCAAGGACGAGAAGCCGAAGGCCACCCCGATGCGTCCGATGGCGCCCCCTCTGGCGGTGGTTGAGCCGGAGGCAACTGTGGGCGAACTGGACAAGGACTATCGTTACGACCCAGAGGGCAAGCCGGATCCCTTCGAGTCGTTCTTCAGGGTGAAGCTGAGCGCCGACGCCGATGACATTACCTCGCCGCTTGAGCGCTACGACCTCTCGCAGCTGATCGTCACGGGGATCATCTGGGCGACCCGAAGTGCTCGTGCGCTGGTCGAGGATCCCTCAGGCAAGGGATACATCGTCGCGCTGGGGACTGCGATCGGGAAGAACCGAGGGAAAGTCATCAAGATTGAAGACAACCGGGTCTTGGTTAAGGAGACCTATATCGACTTCCACGACATAGCGACGACCAAGGAAGTCGAGTTGCTCCTGTACGAAAGTCAGGGAGGGTCATGAGGATGGGGAGCTCCATCAAACGGCGGGTAGTTAGTCTGGCGGCCGCGCTTGCGCTGGTTGCGTCGCTGTCCGCCAGGGACGGCTTCGCGCGGGATGTGAAGACCATCACCGAGGTGGAAGTGCGGGAAGAGCAGGGAATGACCCGTATCATCCTGCGCGGCGCGACCGATCCCATCTATACCGCGTTCCTACGGGAGGACCCACCGCGGCTGATCATTGAGCTTCCGGACGTGATGCTCGACAGAGTCGAGACCCCGATTCGTATTGACAACGGCGTGGTCAATGATGTCACGCTGGCGGCCTTCGGGGATCCCCAGGTCTCTTCGAGCATGGTACGCATCAGCGTGGGGCTGGCCGACGAATCCGAGTACGAGCTGATTCCGAACGGTGATGAGCTCATCATTCAGGTCCGCTCGCTGCTTTCGCCTCCGATGGCCCCGACGGTGGTCGCGCAGGTCCAGCCAGAGCCAGCAGCGCTGCCCGCGGCGCTGGATGAGGACGAGGAAGTCGTCGCCGAGCGCGCCCCGGAACCCGAGCCCGAGCCGAGCGCTGCTCCCCAGGAGCTCACGCACAGCGAGGCCCACGCGCTGGCCGAGGGCGAGCTCGTCGTACCGGCCCAGAAGGCCCGGGGCGCGAGTCGGATCCAAGGTCTGGTCGTGGAGGACAATCAGGTCCACGTGATCGCGGACGGCCCGATCGATAGCGTCGACGCGTTCCGCTTGAAGGAGCCTGCGCGTCTCGTGGTGGATTTCTGGGGCGCACGGAACGCCGTGTTTCCGAACAGGTTTACCGTTGATTCGGGCTTGATTCAGCAGGTTCGCATCGGGCAGCATGCGGACAAGGTGCGCGTGGTGCTGGACCTGCGCGGTGAGGTGACGTCGCACACCGTCGAGGCCAGCGACAACGGTGTGCGCATCGCGCTCAACAGCGACAGCGCTCAGGACGAAGACGAACAGGTAGCCTCTGCAGCCCGCCCGATGGTCGCCGCTCCCGCGCTGTACCTGGAGGAGAACGAAGACGGGCAGGGCTTTGCCGGCGAGCAGAATGTGTGGGTCAAGGGAGTGCGATTCGAGTCCCTTCCCAACGCCGACCGCGTGGTGCTGGACGTCGGGGCTGAGCTGCAGGCCCTGGTCTACGAGCCGGATCCGATCACCGTGGTGATCGATCTGCCCGGCAGCCGCATCGAGCCCGAGAGCGAGCGCCGAATTGATACCCGGGAGTTCGGCGGTCCGCTGGAGATGTTCTCCGTCTTTCAAACGCCCGACGTTCCACGGGAGCAGGTTCGGGTCGTGCTGAAGCGACGAGGTTCCGACAAGGTGCGACTGAGCTGGGAGGACGGGCG
>SMWZ01000017.1 GCA_004356455.1 Deltaproteobacteria bacterium | reverse complement strand
GCCAGACCCTGGAGCTCGATTGGGACGATCCCTGGTACACACGCTTCGGCAGCCGCAACCTGCGCCGCACCTACTTCGCCCCCATGACTGGCTTCATCTATGTGGAGCCCTACGAGGTTCGGAAGGAGATCATTGCCCGCCCGAAAGACCTGCAGGAATGGGTCGATCTGGGGCTGGCCGGCCGTAAGACGATCCCGGTCGAGATTCAGGCCGACCTCAAGCGCAAGGCCGCCGCCTTCCTGCGCCAGCACCACCCGGTCCGGATCGATGGCAAGACGATCGAGCCCGAGCTGGCACGCATCAACTTCCTGGAGCGGACACTTCGAACCAGCCGCGTGATCGACCCCCCGGTCGAGCTAAGCGTGCACGCCGCCATCCTGGGCGCCATCTTCGTCTACCCCACCAACGGCCTGCCCCAGCGGGTCGAGATGGACTGGGATCTCTGGAACGAGCGCACCCAGCGCATCCCTGCAGCCTCGGTGGACCAGGCCGGGCCCCTGCTCATCTACCTGGAGCCCGACTTCCGCGTGCTCGAGTGGCGCAACTTCCTAAAGAACCCGCTCCTGCCCAGCCTGAAGGTGCTGGCGCTACCGCCCGGAGCGCTCGCACGCTCGCTGCTGTACGGCCGCTGGTTTTTGCTCGCGCTTGCGGGGCTTGCGCTGGTGCGCTGGCTGAGAGTCCGTCAGCTCCAGCGCGGCGTCATCGCAGCGGTCGCGCTCCTGACCACCCTGAGTAGCTTCTGGCTGAGCCGCGATGCCGCGCTCTCCGACGCGCGCGCGCACGAGGTCGTCTCGGGTCTCCTGCACAACGTCTATCGCGCCTTCGACTTCCGCCAGGAGGAGCAGATCTACGACGTGCTCGCGAAGAGCGTGGAGGGCGAGCTGCTAGCACAGATCTATCTCGAGACCCGCCGCGGGCTGGAGCTGGCCAACCAGGGCGGCGCACGCGTCAAGGTGAAGGAGATCGAGCTGCTGGAGCTGGAGGCCAACCCGGCCGACGGCGGCAGCTTCCTCGCGACGGCCACCTGGAACGTTGCGGGCTCCGTCGGACACTGGGGACACATCCACCAGCGCAAGAATCAGTATCGCGCCGAGATCAACGTCGCCCCCATCGGCGGCGTCTGGAAGCTCGTCGATCTCGAGATCCTCGAGGAGGAGCGGCTATAGGGGTCCGGGGCCAGGCTACTCCAGAGGCTGTGTGGGCGGGGGATTCATTCCCTTGACCGCGCCCGCTTTCAACCAGTCTGACATGACATCGGTGGCGGGCTCGCCGCGGGGTGCGGTATCCCACTCGCGGCTGGTTCCCTGAGGCCATGCTTCGGGATCGAACGTGACCTGGCGTACCTCGACATGGTCCTTCGTCAGGTTGATTACCGTCATGTCGGCGGCCATGGCCAGGGGGCCGTCGTAGGTCTTACGAATGGCCTGGTGCATTTCGAACTCGATATCCCGATGGTTCCAGTAGTGGTAGGCCACCGCCATGCGCGGCTTGATCTGACTCATGATCTTGCCGAAGCCCTCGGGCGGGGTGTGGATCACGGAGGTCACCCAGTAGGCCTGCTTGTAGGGGAAGCCGGAGATACGCATCCACTGCTCCGGGCTAAAGAAGCATTCGTGAACCACCACATCCGCGCCCTTGGCCTCTTTCATGAACCACTTGTTGGGTGCGCTATCCCCGCCAAAGACAAAGCTCAGCCCGTTCCAGTCCAGGCGAAAGCTGACTGCACCATCCATGATGTGGATGGCCGGGAAGCTGGTGATCTTGACCCCGTTCTCCTCGTAGACCACATGCGTCTTGGCGTAGTCGAACTCGTGAGCAACCAGCTCTCCGCCTGCATTGGGAAGCGTGCCCGCACGGGCGAACACATCCCACGCCCAGGCAGCGCGAATATGGTCGACATGGGCCTTGGTACCCAGCTCCGGTCTGGCACCCGAGGGGCCGTAGACGTGCAGCGGGGTATAACGTCCGCTCAGCCAGCCGGCGACCCACAATGCCGCGAGGTCACCCACATGGTCGGTGTGCAGGTGGCTGGCAAACACCTTGTCCAACTTGGCGTAGTCGAGTTGCAGGCCCGAGAGCCTGTCCGTGGAGCCTACCCCCAGGTCGAACAGAAAAACGTCGCCGTTACCCAGCTCCACCAGGAAGCAGGCTGCAGCATTCGTGGGTGTCTGGTTCGGCATGCCTGTCCCGATCGCCGTAATTCGCATCTCATTCTTGCCGAGCTTTTCGGTATTCGGGAAATAGGTTCTGGGATATTTGCCGTTCTTGATTACCTGTGGAATCCGCCCCGACGGATAGTTCTCTCCATCCACCACATCGGGCTTGCCCGATGTGGTTGCGGCAAACGACAAACATGTGATCAGACAAATGCTTGACAGGGCGATCGGCACCGAGTCTTTCATGATCGTGACTTCCTTTCGGTTGCCTTCAAAATAGATTCCAGACGGCTGGCGTTCTGGAGCATAACCTCGAGCCAGTCGCCTTCGGCGGGTGTGTTGCCGCAGGGGGCGTAGACGACGCTGCGGACGCCGAGTACCCGAAGTCGGGGGCGCGTCGCCGCCAGCGGCTCCGCCTCCCAGAGCATGAAGCGCGCGGGGTGCGTTGGAAGAAGCTTGCGGAGCTCCCACCACATCGCCTCATCGGGGAGCTCGTCGGGCTCCCAATTGAGAGAGCGGCCGTTCAAGCCGTAACGGCGCTCGAGATACTGATAGACGGGGTGGGAGAACAATATGGGTGCATCGCCGAGTGAGCGCGCAAACTTCGCGAGACGAGCATCGAGCACGCGCAGGTCAGTCTCGAGCGCAGCGAGTCCCGCGCGAAACACCGCCGCATGTTGGGGCCGCGCCCCGGCGAACGCCCCGGCGATTGCCTGCGCCTGCTCACTGGCCAGGGTCGGATCCAGCCAGGTGGTGAACGCGGTCCCCTGGTGAGAGTGATCGCCCTGCGGACCGTGACCGTGTGTTACAGCATCTTGCAAAGCGATGCTGCGGTCGGAGAAGGACGCCGACGTGTCAACGAGTTTTGCCCGCGGCAGCGATGCACGTTGCGTCCACCCGGCATAGCCCGCGCCGTTCAGCAGAATCAGGTCCGCATCCTGGTATATGGCCACAGTCTCAGGGCCCGGTGACCAGTATGCGGGGTCGATGTCCACCGGCGCGGGGAGTACGACCTCCACGTGCTCTCCGCCGATGCGCTCGGCGAAGTACTGAAGCGGATAGTTGACGACGTAGACCGAGAGCGGCCCCCCCTGCTTCGAGACGGGGGGTAATTTCTCATCCGCTTGCTGGGAGCAGGCGAGCAGCGTCAGCCAGGCCACGAGCGCAGCGCGCGTCAGAGCTTGCCTCACAGCAAGAGCGCCCGGATCGCTGCAGACCCGAAGCGGCTGGTGACGAGTGTGAGGCCTCCCGCCAGCATAACTCCCAACGCGAGTACCACCACGACCTCGGAGGTGAGCACCGCCGCCACGCTCCGACGCGAGCCTCCTATCTTTATCATGGTCTCGATCTCCCCGCGCCGCAGACGCAGCGAAAGCATGAAGACGAGCGCGGCCGTGGCCAGCGTGGCCACGGCGACCATCAGGATTGCCGCCACGACGTAGCTCTGCACCGTCAAGATCGTGCTCAGCAGATCGTTCATGACGGCGCTGGGACGCACGATCTGCTGGCTCTCGTCCGGCGCCTCGTAGCGTCCCATCAGGAGTACTCGCGACTTCTCGTCGTGGGGCACCGCGATCACGGCGGTCACGGGATACTTCGCCAGGTCGCCATGGAAGTGGAAGGAGTCGATGTTGGCCTGGGTGATCTCGTTGTACTGCACCACGGACGCATTGGCGACGATTCGGCCCCGCTCGCGCGAGAGCACAGCCGCGTCCGCGCCGGAACGCGTGAGGTCCTGGTGTCCGTGACCGAAGCCCTGGATGATCCAGGCGGTCTTCAGGTCTATGAAGATGGCGAGGTCGTCCGGGGTATGGGATGCGGCCAGCACGCCCACCACCCGCAGCTTCAGGGGATACACACCGGCCAGGTCGAACACGCTCTCGGGGGAGGAGACCACAGAATCGCCCGGAGCCACGCTTAGCTTCTCCGCCGCCCGCGCCCCGACCACACACTCGCCCAACACGGCCATACGTCGGCCCGCAGCCAGGCGCAGGCCCCGAAAGTCGAAGTACTCCAGTGTCGTGCCGACGATGGGGTGCTTGCGCACGTAGAAGCGCACATAGAGCGGGATGGGCTCGGCAAAGCCGGACTGGGCCATGCGGGTGACCTGGACATAGCTCGTGGTCTCCGGCGCATCGGACTCGAAGTAGAGAGAGCTCAGCACCAGCTCGAGCGCGCTTCCCCTCGCCCCCACGAGCAGCGGCGTGGCCTCGGCGCGCGCGGTGAGCTCACCAGCGCTTTGCCCCACCAGCACGTTCAGGCCCACGGGTAGAAACACGATCAGCATGATCGACGTAACCAGGATGGCCGTCTTCACCCTGTGATAGAGCAGGTAGCGCCAGGCGAGATAGAGAGGCCCACTCACGCTCTCTCTCCCGAATGAAAAGTTTTGAAATCAATCACGCGCTCGAAGCGGCCCAAGAGATCGCGGTCGTGGGTCACCATGAGCAGTGTCGCCGCGTGCTCCTCAGCGTAGTTGATCAGGATGTCGAGCACGCGATTCTTGTTGGCGGGATCGAGGTTGCCCGTGGGCTCGTCAGCCAGGATCAGCTCGGGCTCAGCGATCAACGCCCGGCACACCGCCACCCTTTGCTTCTCGCCGTGGGAGAGGCGCGTGGCCATGCGAGCAAGCTTGTCGCCGATCCCGACCTGCCGGGCCAGCGACTCCGCACGCTCCCGCACGGGTGTCTCCAGTCGCAGTGAAGGGTTGATGCGATACGGCAGCAGGATGTTGTCGAGCACGCTCAGATACTCCAGCAGCTCGAACTCCTGGAAGACGAGACCGATGTTTCCAATTCGAAAGTCGCGGCGCGCGCCGTCATCGAGGGCCGTTACGTCGACGCCGTTGGTGCGGACGCGGCCGCTCTGGGGCAGGGCAATGCCCGCGATCAGGTGAAGCAGCGTGGTCTTGCCGCAGCCGCTCGGCCCGATCAGGGCCACGCGCTCGCGCTGCTGCACCTCGAGCTTCGGGATACGGAGCGCGAAATCCCCCTCCCGATACCCAAACTGGAGCTCAGCTAGCTGGATCATCGGCCCGGCAAGCTACCAGCTGTGGGCTCGTCCACACAAGTTGGCGCAATCGCTGCGAGATTGGCACCCGAGGTCAAGCGATCGACGCGCAGGATCAATACCTGAGCCCTTGATTGGCGCACCTTGAGAGGTGTTCGAGGGAGGCTCGGCATGCGACACCACCCATCACCCTCTCCCAGTCAGGACGATCTGCACAGGTCGCCCTCCATGCGGTTCTCCCTCGAAGCGGACGCCACCGGAGCGAGTCCTCGCGCAGGCTCTGGCGAGTCGGGTCTCGCTACAGTCCTCCTCTAGTAACGGGATCCGTGCGCGAAAGGCCGCTCCGGTGCGCGTCCGCCGCTGAAACCAGCGGCGTCTCGAACCCGGGTCTGTCATTCTGCTCGCCTCTGAACAGGAGGAGGGGCCATGTGGGACAGACTTGCGGGGAGCTTCCTGGCGGCGACGTTCTGGCTGCCCGTACCTGGGCTGGCAGATGAGCTGATCTTCAAGAACGGGGACCGCCTCACGGGGACGGTGGTGCGCCTGGAGCACGGCAAGCTCACTTTTAAGTCGGATGTCGTGGGCAATGTGACGGCCGCGGTGGATCAGCTCGAGAGCTTCTCCACGCAGGAGCCGATCGAGCTCCACCTGACCGATGGCAGAACCGTGAGCGATCGGGTCGTGCGCGCGGAAGCCGGCAGCGTGCGCCTTGCCGGTGATCGCTCGAAGGTCGGATTCACCGAGATCGAGGAGATCAACCCGGAGCCGATGCAGTGGCACGGGAGCCTGGCAGCGGGCTTCGTCATCGAGCGCGGGGATACCGATAGTCAGGAAGCCCATATCGACTTCAAGGCGAGACGTGAGGCGGACGCATACCGCCTGCGCTTCCGGCTGCGCTACCAGGGCGACCGCTCGCGCTCGGGCGGAAGCGACTTCAACACGACCGATCGCCTGCTGCGAGTTACCTCTCAGTACGATGTCCCCGTCAACGGTCGGTACTTCTGGTACTGGAGAGGCCAGGGAGAGCGTGACGGGGTAGCCGACCTCGTCCTGCGCACGATCCTGGGTTCCGGCATCGGCTTCAAGCTCATCGACCGCAGTGACTTCAAGTTCGAGGTCCAGGGCGGCCTGGCCTGGGTCCGCGAGGACTACAAGGACAGCAGTCTGGATACCGACTATCCGTCGAGCGTCATCCGTTGGGACCTGACGAAGGATCTGCACGACGCGGTCAGCTTCTTCCATGAGGGCGAATGGACGCCCAGCCTGCGCGAGTTCAGCGACAAGCAGCTACTCATCACCGAGACGGGTCTCCGCGTTCAACTGCTGAAGGGCTGGTTCGGCGAGGCCAAGCTGCATTGGGAGCTGGACACCGAGCCCGCGAGCGGAAAGGAACGACAGAACCTGGACTACATCTTCGCCCTGGGGTGGGGCTTCTAAAGCTCTCTGTCCCTACCTGAACGGAGGGTGTAGAATTTGGCGGAGCGGAGGCAAGCATGCTGAGCACGCACGACGACTACCCGATCCATCAGACCCCGGATCCCATCAACCAGCCGGCGATCTCGAACCGTAACTTCTACGACCGCTACTGGTTCAACGGCTACGCCAGGGACGGTGAGTTCTACTTCGGCATCGCTTTGGGCCTCTACCCGAACCGACGGGTCATGGACGCCGGGTTCAGCATCGTAAAGAACGGCGTACAGCACTCCCTGCATGCATCCCGGCTGGCACCGGACGATCCCTGCGAGACCCAGGTGGGTCCACTGCGCATCGAGGTCGTCGACCCGATGCGCGTAATCCGCGTCGTGATCGAGAAGAACGAGACAGAGATCGAGGGGGAG
>SMWZ01000155.1 GCA_004356455.1 Deltaproteobacteria bacterium | reverse complement strand
TTCTTCGGCAATGGGGGCATAGGCAACGGCGGCAAGGCCGGCCTCGACCTCTTCGTGCGTGCAGTGCGCGGCCCGTAATGGGTGATGAGCTGCTGTAGATAGCCGAGGTAGGTCACGGGCCGTCGCCTGCTGTGCGCCGGTGCCGTAGCCGCTCAAGACCGAGGTCGCGCGAGTAGATGAAATGCCGCAATTACAGCTACTTCGTTTGGATGCCCGGTACTCGCCCCGGGGGGAGTAACGGTTGTTCACACTCCGTGTGCGCCTGCTACAGCTAGCTGCGTTCGCGCCGGGTGCAGGCGCTGACGAACGCCCCGAAGAGCGCCTCGCGATGGAGGCCCTTCAGCTTCTCCGGGTGCCACTGTACCCCGATCCAGAAGCGACTGGCCTCGGGCTCGATCGCTTCGATCAGACCGTCTTCGGCGCGTGCGCAGACCCGCATTCCCTGGCCGGGCTCGGCCACCGCCTGGTGATGCGTGCTGTTCACCGGACCTGGATCCGGTCCGAGCAGCGTTTCCAGGCGCGTACGCACCTCCACGACCAGCCCGTGACGACCGTCGCCTTCCGCCAGCTGATGTTCGCCCGCCTGCGGAAGGTCGTGCGGGATGTGATAGTGGAGCTTGCCACCGAAGCGCAGCGCCAGCAGCTGCATGCCGTAGCAGATGCCGAGCACCGGCAGACCCCGTTCGAGCGCCGCGCCCAGCAGCTGGCGGTCGAAATCGAGCTGGCGTGCGGGGACGGGACGAAAAGCGATCTCGTCGCGGTAGGGCTCTGGCGGCAGGAAGTCGTCGCCTCCGGGGAGTAGCAGCCCATCGATGCTCTTGACCAACGCCTCCACGTCGGACTGGATGGGGAGATGGATCGCGACTCCGCCCGCATCCTGAATCGCCGCCACGTAGCTGGTGTCGAGGTACTGGTACTCGCGCTCCGGCTCCCAGCGTCGGCTCTCGTCGAGCGAGAGCGAGATTCCGATGATCGGGTCCATCAGTGCCTTTTCCCGCGACGCTTGTGCTTGCGCAAGCTCTTGCGCTTCTGGCGACGCGCTTCGGACTTCTGCGCGCGCGCGGCGCGGCGGTTGGGAGCCTCCCCGCCAGCGCCCAGCTCACGCAGTGCGGCGGGATCCATGCCCGGCATGCCGCCCGCCAGCATCTTCCCTAGCCCCGGGATGCGCGACAGCATCCCAGCCATGCCGCCCCCCTTGCCGAGCCCTCCGATGAGCTTGCGCATGCCCTCGAAGCGCTTGAGCATCTCCCCCAGGTCCGCCAGCTTGGTGCCCGAGCCAGCGGCGACGCGTTCCTGGCGCGAGCGATCCAGGAGCTCGGGGCGCGTACGCTCCTCCGGCGTCATCGACAGGATCATGGCCTCGACGCGCTTGAGCTCGCGGCCGTCGATGTTCGCGCCCTCGGGAAGCAGCTCTCCCGCGAACGGCAGCTTCTCGACCATGTCCGAGAGCGGACCCATGCGTTGCAGCGTGCGCAGCTGAGACAGGAAGTCCTTGAGCGTGAACTGCCCCTGCAGCAGGCGGCGTGCGTCCTCCTCGGCCTGCTCGTGATCCGCGACCTCCTCGAAGTCCTGCACCAGGCCCACGATGTCGCCCATACCCAGGATGCGGGAGGCCAGGCCCTCGGGGCGGAACGTCTCCAGGCGGTCCGTCCCCTCGCCAACGGTGATGAAGCGAATGGGCAGGCCGGTCGCGCTGCGGATGGATAAGGCCGCGCCGCCACGCGCGTCCCCGTCGAGCTTGGTCAGGATGAGACCGTCCAGGCTCAGGTGCTCAGCGAAGCCGCGTGCGACGTTGACCGCCTCACGCCCCATCATCGCATCGCACACCAGCAGCGTGGCCTCGGGGCGGGTCTGGGCGGTGATCTGCTCGAGCTCGTGCATCAGCTCCTGATCGATCTGCAGGCGGCCGGCGGTGTCGAGAATCACGCTCCCGAGCCCGGACTCGCGAGCGTGGATGACGGCGTCCGCGCAGATCGCGGCGGCGTCTTGCCCCTCCCGCGAGTAGACCTCTACGCCGATCTGGCCGCCCAGCAGCTGCAGCTGCTCACGCGCCGCGGGGCGCCGCAGGTCCGCAGCCACCAGCAGCGGGCGCTCGCCGGCCTTCTTCAAATGCAGGGCCAGCTTTGCCGCGGTGGAGGTCTTCCCCGTGCCCTGGAGCCCGACCAGCATCAGCGCGCGCGTGTGCTTCGCCGGGGCCAGGGGCTCGGCCTGCCCCATCAGGCTGACCAGCTCCTCGTAGCAGGCCTTGGTGAAGTGGTCCCCGGGCGAGACCTGCCGCCGCTGCTCCTTGCGCCCGGCCCGGAGCTTGACCTCTGCGCCGTTGCAGCGCTCGCTCACACGCTCGAGGAAGCCGCGCACAAGCGCGAGGTCCACGTCCGCCTCGAGCAGCGACATCCGCACATGGCGTAGCGCTTCTGCGACGTTCTCGTCCGTGAGCCGGGTCATGCCCCGCAGTTGATTGCGGGCATCTCGGAATCCGCGGGTCAGCGTCTCGAGCATGGCGCGGCGAAGCTAGCACAGCCGGGCCTGGCCGGAATTGCGTGCGGCTGGCTCCGTATGCCAGTGTCTCGAGCGCTACCATCCTGAACCGGAGGCAGTAGCTTGGTGACACAGGTAGAGGCGCATATCACGGGGACCGTGTTCAAGATCGAGACATCGGTCGGAGCCCAGGTAGAGCCTGGGGATGTCCTCATCATCATCGAGTCGATGAAGATGGAGATGCCCGTCGAGGCACCTGGCGCCGGACGTGTGAGCGAGATCCGCGTCGAGGAGGGCCAGAGCGTCGAGGAGGGGGAAACCTTGGTGGTCCTCGAGTGAGTGTATAATCCGCGCCCCCGCCCTAGGAGGGCGACTCAGGAGTCGCCCGACGCGCGCGCAGGCGAGCTCCGCTCGCCGATAATGCGCTAGGACTGGCCCGGGGGCTGAAGGAGGCGTGTGATGGGTTTGTTGGACGGTAAAGTGGCGATCGTGACGGGCGCGGGCGGTGGTCTCGGCCGCGAGCATGCGTTGCTGCTCGCGCAAGAAGGGGCTGCCATCGTCGTGAACGATCTTGGTGGTGCGCGGGATGGCACCGGTGCCGGCTCGGCCATGGCCGACCAGGTCGTGGACGAGATCAAGCTGGCCGGGGGGGAGGCCGTGGCCAACTACGAGTCCGTGACGTCGGTGGAGGGTGGCGAGAAGATCCTTAAGACGGCGCTCGACGCCTTCGACCAGGTCGACATCCTGATCAACAACGCGGGCATCCTGCGCGACAAGACCCTGTCCAAGATGGAGGAGTCCGAGTGGGACTCGGTGGTTGCGGTCCACCTCAAGGGCACCTACTGCGTGACACGGCCCGTCTTCAAGCACATGAAGGAGCGCGGCGCGGGCGGGGTGATCGTGAACACCAGCTCCACCTCGGGCCTGGTCGGAAACTTCGGCCAGACCAACTACGGCGCGGCCAAGGCGGGCATCGCGGGCTTCACGCGCTGCCTGGCGCTCGAAGGTAAGAAGTACAACATCCGCGTCTGGGGTCTCGCCCCAGTGGCGGTGACGCGCATGACCGAGGACCTAGCGGGCATGGGTAACGAAGAGAGCCGCGCGGCCATGAGCCCCGCACGTGTTTCGCCGGCCGTGCTGTACATGGTGAGCGATCTCTCCAAGGATAAGACCGGGAGATTCCTGTTCGCCGGTGGTAAGCGCGTGGCGGAGATCAAGATCGTGATGTCCGATGGGCTGCGTAAGGGCGAAGGGGACATCTCTGCGCAGGACATCGCCCAGAACGAGGACAAGGTCTTTCTGCCCGATGAGCCCCTGAGCTTGATGTAAGGCGACTCGAACCGCTTGCCGATGATACCCTTCCCGGCTAAACCGGGAGCGTGAGCGTGACCGAGCCCGTGGTGCCTGTGCCGGAATCCTCCGAGGAGCATGCCGCGCTGTCCGGGGCCGCCGCCGATCCGTACACCGCCATGACGCCCCGCTTCGGGCGCACGGCGCGCGCCTTCGCCGGGCGCTTCTTCAGCGGCTTCAAGCTCGAGCCGAGCGACGCGGAGGAGCTGCGCAAGCTGGAGGCGCGTGGCGCGGTGGTCTACGTGATGCGCTACAGCTCGCGGCTCGACTACTTCCTCTTCAACTGGCTCTTCGTATCGCAGGGGATCCGCCTCTCGTCGGTCGCCAACGGGATCCGTTTCTACTACTACCGTCCGCTGGGGCAGGCGCTGCGGCTCCTCTTCAAGGGCATGGTCGAGCGGTTGCGGCTGGGATTCAACGGCATGCGGGAGCGCCAGATCGCGCGCACGCGGCAGATCCTGCGCGAGGGCGGATCGCTCTTTCTGTTCCTGCGAACCGACAAGATCGGGCAGGGGCTGCGTACCCGCCGTGGGGCAGTGGCCTCTGGGCACTCGGAGCTGGATTACCTGAGGGAGGTGGTGGACACCTGCTTCGTTGAGCCCGCGCCGGTATCACTGGTGCCGCTGACGCTGTTCTGGCGCAAGGGCTCGCGGCGTGAGCGGCGCTTCCTGAACGTCTTCTACGGCGCGCCCTCCCGCCCCACGGACACCGGAAAGGTCATCTCCTTCCTCTGGAACTACCGCAGCTTGGTGGTGCGGGTGGGGACCCCGCTCGATCTGAGGGCTTTCGTGGATGAGCGGCGGGCAGGAGGTCGGGAGCGGCTGATCAAGCAGGTGCGGCGTGCGCTGATGATCTTTCTTCGGCGCGAGGAGAAGCCCGTCTTGGGCGCGGCGCTGCGGGAGGTCGCGAAGATCGGGGAAGCGGTCATGGCCGAGCCGGAGGTGCAGCGGGCCATCGATGAGGTTGCACAGGGCCAGCGCTCACGGGGACGCGTGGAGGCGCGCGCGCGACGCTACCTGCGCGAGATCGCCGCGCGCCAGAGCCCCACCGCCCTGGCCATCCTCGACGTGATCGTGGGATGGATGTTCGAGCGCCTGTTCGGACGGGTCGAGGTGCATGGGGTCGACCGCATCGTCGAGGCGGCCAAGCTGCACCCTCTCATTCTGGTGCCCAGCCACCGCAGTCACTTCGACTACCTGATCCTGTCGTGGCTCTTCTACGAGCGACACCTGGTGCCGCCGCACGTGGCGGCGGGCAACAACCTCGCGTTCTGGCCGCTGGGACCCATCTTCCGGCGCGCCGGTGGCTTCTTCCTGCGCCGCAGCTTCGAGGGCGACCCGCTGTATACGGCCGTGTTCAGCAGCTATATCCAGCTGCTGATCAAGGACGGCGCCACTCTGGAGTTCTTCATCGAGGGAACGCGCTCGCGTACGGGCAAGACGCTCATGCCCCGGCTGGGCATGCTGAACATGATCGTCGAGGCCTTCGCGCACGGGGTTCGGCGTGACGTCTATCTGGTGCCGGTCGGGTTCACCTACGAGCGCCTGGTCGAGGAGGGCTCGATCACGCAGGAACGGCGCGGCGCGAAGAAGACCGGCGAGAGCTTCATGCAGCTGGTGCGTGCGCGTCGTATCCTGCGCCACCGCTTCGGCAGCGTGATCGTGCGTTTCGGGGAGCCGCTCTCTCTGGCGGAGCGCGTGCGCGTGGACCCTGCACTGCCGGGACAGAGCGACTCGGAACGCCGTGTCGAGCTACGGCGCATCACCGAGCGTCTCGGGTACGAGCTCTGCTCGTGCATCAACGGCCTCATCACCGCGGGACGCAGTGCCGTGTCGGCGGCCGCGCTGCTCGCGAGTCCCACGCAGGGTCTGCGCGAGGAGGAGTTCTGTGGCCGGGTGGTGGAGATCGGTGCACTGCTGCAGCTGCTTGGGGTGCAGCTCTCGGAGCCGGTCGAGCGGGCGCTGAAGGAGGGCCAGCCCGAGGCCATGCTCGAGCTGCTGCTGCAGGCGCAGCTGGTCGAGCGGAAGTCCACCCGCACGGGAGACCTGCTGCACTACGCGCCCGAGGTGCGCGATCGACTCGACTATTACCGCGCGACGATCGCGCCGGCCCTGGTGTGGCCGGCGCTCCTGGCCCTGGCGCTGCGCGCCGGTGGCACGCGCGAGGCCGTGCTCGCACGGGCCAACACCTGGATCGAGCTGCTGCGCCTCGAGTACTTCCCGCCCGCGAGCGATGCGGAGCGTCGGGCGACGCTCGAGCTTGTCCTCAGGCACATCCTGGCGCGAGGCTGGGCGGCGCCCGCGTCCTCCGACGAGCTCTTGCTGGTCACGGCTGAGCCGGGCTGGCTCGACCTCCTGGCCGCGCAGGTCGAGCCCGTGTGTGAGGCCTACCGCGCGCTCTTCCAGGTGGTTGAGGCATGCTCGGGCACCGAGGCGCGCAAGCAGCTCCTCGAAGAGGCGGCGTCAGTGCTCAAGGATCATCTCCTGGTGGGGGAGGCGCGCTTCCCGGAGTCCTCGTCACCCGTCACCTTCCAGAACGCGCTGTCCTTGCTGCTGCAGGAGGACGTGCTGTGCTGCGAGGGCAACCCGCTGCGGCCCGACGCGTGCTTCGGGCCGGGGCCGCGCTGGGAGCAGCTTGGGCTGCTGCGCGAGCGTGTGGCGGTAGCGCTTGCGAGCCGATAAGCTCCGCCTCCCAACGGTGGCGGATGGCCGCCGGCGAGGAGGCTGATGGCTCTCGTGCGCAGCCAGGGTCAGCGGATTCTGCGGCTCGGCTTCCCCAAGGGGTCCCTCCAGCAAGCCATGGCGACGCTGTTCGAGCGCGCGGGCTACAAGCTGCGCTTTCCCGACCGCTCCTACTATCCCGAGATCGACGATCCAGAGATCGAGTGTGTACTGATTCGCGCCCAGGAGATGGCGCGCTACGTGGAGCAGGGCGTGCTCGACGTGGGCATTACCGGCAAGGACTGGATCGTCGAGAGCGGGGCCAAAGTGGTGGAGTTCGCGGACCTCAAGTACTCCAAGCAGTCCTCCCGTCCCGTCCGTTGGGTGCTGGCGGTTCCGGAGGACTCCGAGATTCGCGAACTGCAGGACCTCCAGGGCAAGCGCATTGCCACCGAGGCCGTGGGCCTGACCAAGAAATGGCTCAAGCAGCACGGCATCGAGGCTCAGGTCGAGTTCTCCTGGGGAGCGACGGAGGTCAAGCCCCCGCTCTTGGCGGATGCCATCGTGGAAGTCACCGAGACCGGGTCCTCGCTACGCGCCAACAACCTGCGCATCCTCGAGACGCTGATGGAGAGCACGCCGCGGCTGATCGTCAACGAGACCGCGGCCAAGGATGCCTGGGTGAAGCGCAAGCTCGAGCGGCTCATCCTGCTGCTGAACGGCGCCATCGCTGCTGACGGCAAGGTGAACCTGATGATGAACGTGCCGCAGAGCAGTCTTCAGAAGGTGCTCGAGCTGCTGCCGGCCCTGGCGGCCCCCACGGTCTCCTCGCTGGCGGACGGCAAGATGGTTGCGGTCAACACCATCATCGATGAGACCGAGGTGCGCGAGCTGCTGCCGGATCTGAAGGCGGCGGGTGCAGCCGGGATCGTCGAGTTCCCGCTCAGCAAATTGATCTATTAGCGCCAAAGCCGAGAAAGCCTAGCTGCTGCAAGCCCTTTAGGGCGCGCAGCGAGGCGCAGCTGAGCGTAGTGCGGGCAGGCGGCTTCGCCGCCGATAGCCCGCGAGTAGTGCTACCGACCGGTCTCTCGGAGGCCGCTGGCCTCCCATTCCTTTGAGAGCTGCTTGAGCTTGTGACTGAACTCGTCGAAGGACTCGTCGAAGGAGAGGATCATCTCGGTGGTGCGCGGGATGTCGTCTCCGGAGAGCAGACCGCGGTAACGATTGAGGTTGGCCAGAATGGCTTCGGCCACCTTGAGCGCTCGCTTCTCGGTCTTAATCAGCGGACTCTGAAGCGTGTAGACGTTGTTCCGACCCCACAGACTCTCGTCGCGCACGATCGCGATCTCGCGATAGATGCCGTGGACCGGGTCGAAGTTGTACTCCACCCGGACCTCCTTGAAGATGTCCGAGTTGCCCGTATAGAAGCCCCGCTCCTTCTCTACCTTTCCGAGCTGGCGGCAACGGGGACAGTAAAAGGTGTCACCGTGGTTCAGGAGGAAAACGCCCTTGGCGTAGTCCTCGCAGTCTGTGTTCTCGCAGTAACCGACGCCCCGCTTCATGCGTGCCATCTATTGTGACCTCCCCAGCTCATCCCGGCCAGCCGTGGATGGCTTCGAGCCCTGTGCAGTCCAACATCTGTGCCAGCTCGTATGCTCCCACCCCGATCCGCCTTCCCGGTCGCGCCTTGGCCGCACCCCTGCGGTCGCCCTGCGCTCCGGTTGCCTCCCCCCGCGGGTCGACCGGTAGGTCGTGCATGTGCTTGAAAGGGAAGCGGTCTGCCCATTCCCCCCGAGGCCATCAGCTGCGCGTAGGCCCCTGTGAAGAGTGCTCTGGTGTCAGAATCCGCGGGTACGTGAGCTGTCGGTGGAGGGGCATCGGTAGCTTTCAGAAGGGGTGTTTCAAAACGGGGCAATGGCAGCCGCCACCCCTAGCCGGTGTATCCCGATCCGCCCCTTGCTGTCAACCACTAAATGGCGGCTAGCACTCCCCGCCCGGGGCCCCGCTCAGCTCCTCGCTCAGACGGCGGCGCTGGGCCCGCAGCCGCAGCGCATAGCCGGCCAGTGTCAGCAGCACCACGGTGTAGGCGGCCAGCAGGTAGCTCATCGGGCCGGCTCCCGTGCCAGCAGCTGGGCCTCGAGCCGGGCCACCTCCAGACGCCGCACCAGCAGGTAGGCGAACACCAGCAGCAGGGCCACCGCCGCGACGACCCAGGTCGCCGCCATCAAGCCCGGCAGGCCCTCGCGCGCGGGGCTCGAGGGGTGCAGCGTGCTGCCCCGCGCCAGGTCGACCGCGTAGTACACGAAGGGGATGGCTGCAGTCCCGACGATGCCGTAGACGGAGGCCAGGGTGCGCGCGGCATCGCTGCCGATAACAAAAGCTCTCAGAAAGAGATACGCCACATAGATAAACCAGAGCACGAGCGTCGAGGTGAGCCGCAGGTCCCACACCCACCAGTGCCCCCAGACGGGCTTGGCCCAGATCGGTCCGGTCAGCAGGATCAGGGTGCAGAAGACCAAGCCGACCTCCGCGCCCGAGAGCGCCAGGCGGTCCCA
>SMWZ01000154.1 GCA_004356455.1 Deltaproteobacteria bacterium | reverse complement strand
GCGCTTCGGGATCCTTGCGACGCTCCTCGTCCGGCGCGATCAGCTCCAGATCGAGGCGGTCCCGCAGCAGCGCGTGGATGCGCAGGCCGGTGGTTCCGGCGTGGCCGTCGATGAAGATGCGCGCCATACACGCATTCTGACACGCTCAGCGCGAGTCGCCAGAGTCGGATTCGGGGGTGAGCTCGAGCCTGCGGCGTCGAACGTCCGGTGTGCGCCTACGGCCTTCCGCCGCGACCTCGGCGACCTGCAGCTCAAGGCTGCGGTTGCGCTCGCGCAGCTGCGCGAGATAGCGCTCCAGGTAACGGGGCTCGGCGTAGACACGAAAACGAAACAGCGCCGCCGTGCCCCGATCACTCTCGACGCGCAGCTCGATGTCGTTGGCGCCGGGCCGGACGGGGAGTTCTCCGCGAAAGCGTAAGCCACCCGGCTCGAGCAGGTCTTCGGTCTCGTCCCCGGTGCGCTCGTTGCGCGCGAATACGCCCTGAATGCGGCCCGCGACCAGCACAGGCAGCACCGCGTCGATGCCCTGGGGCGAGGACACCTGCAAGAGCACACCGCCGGTACGCTGCGCCAGCTCGTGATAGGCCCTTGCCGCGCGATCGGGCTCGAACACCAGCGGGTAGATCGTGACCTCCCGGCGAACGCGCCGGGCGAAGGCCAAGAGCTGCAGCATGTCGGAGCGCCCTGCACCAAAGGAGACGCGGGAGGCCGGGCACTGGGTCTGGTTGCGGCGGGCCAGGCAGCTGGCCTCGGCCTGCTTGCCGCGCCGCTTGCGTATCAGGCCGCAGTCGGTGAAGCGACCCGAGTGAGGCAGATCGCCGTCGCTCAGCAGAAAAATCTCGCGCTCGACCCCTTTGGGCGTATCCCGGAGCCAGTCGCGCGCGAGCGAGAGGGCGCAGACCAGGTCCGTACGCCCCTGCCCTCGCGGGTGCTCGGCGCGGAAGCGGGCGAGCGCGTCGCGCAGGCTCTGGACCGAGGCACCCGGCTCGACGATCGGCCACGTGCCCTCGCCGAACGCGATCAGGCCGAACTCGAGCCCGTCGTCCGCCAGCAGCTCCACCAGATGCTCGAGCGCGCGTCGCTCCGCCTCGAGCACAGTGATGGACTCGATGCGGCCGTCGTCTCCGCGGAAGGAGGTAAGTGCGTTGGCACTCGAGGAGGCGTCCACCAACAGCACGACCCGCCGGGGACCTTTGGCGCTCGGCAGAGCGAGCACGCCCTCGATCGGAATGGAGGGGCCTGCCACCACCGGAACCCAGACCCGCCGTCCCGCGCGCACGGTCACCAACGGGTACTCGAGGGAGACGCCCAGCCCCGCGTGCAAGGTGCCGTAGAGCTTGTCCGCCACAGAGACCCACTCGCGCCGGATGCGCTGAGCCAGGGCCTCCTGCGCGGCCGCCGGCCAGGCGGGAGCGCGCCGCGGCAGCAGCAACGTCACCTCCCGCGGCACGCCTTCCGCAACCACCCCCTGCCGCTCCGCGCGATAGGGGGTCTCGAAGCGCTCTCCACCGTTGAGGCGCGAGGCGCCCAGGCAGACGACAGCGAGGGCCAGCAGCAGCAGCGAGCGGGTTGCGGGGAGGCTCACCCTCGCAAGCAGCGGCGCTCGACAGCTGAAACCTGAGAGCCAATTCAGGCATCACAGAAGTCGGGAATTTTGAAGCTTTTTGACGTATATTCCCGATAGTAATACCCTGGTTACTCGGCGCGCCGGCCCCCCACGTCGGCTCTCCGCTCAGGAGCAACGGACGATGGCGCAGCTTGAGCTCGTAGGCCACTCGAGGATTTCAGAGGAGACTCTGGAGCAGGTCCGCTCCGGGGCCCTGGATGGCTGGTCCGCCCAGCGCGTGCTCGAGTGGGGCTTGGACCAGTTCGCCCCCCGCATCTCGCTCTCGGCCAGCTTCGGCTCACCCGAGGGCCTGGTGCTGGTGGACCTCATGCACCGCATCGATCCCGACCGCACACGTGTGTTCACGATCGACACCGGGCGCCTGCCGCAGGAGACCTACGACCTGATGGACCGGGTGCGGGATCGTTACCGGATCGAGGTCGGGGTCTACTTCCCCCAGCCCGAGCGGGTGCAGGCGATGGTGCGTGAGCGCGGCCTCAACCTCTTCTATGAGTCCGTCGAGAATCGACGCCTCTGCTGCGGTGTGCGCAAGGTCGAGCCGCTGAAGCGCGCGCTGGCCGATCTGGACGCCTGGATTGCGGGGCTGCGCAGGGAGCAGAGCGTGACGCGCTCCGAGGTAAGGGCGGTGGAAATCGATCAGGTGCACGATGACCGGATCAAGCTCAACCCTCTCGCTCGCTGGACCCGGGAGGACGTCTGGAGCTACGTCAAGAAGCACAACGTCCCGGTCAACGCGTTGCACGCCAAGGGCTACCCCTCCGTCGGCTGCGCGCCGTGCAGTCGTGCGACCGCCGACGGCGAGGACGAGCGCGCCGGGCGCTGGTGGTGGGAACAGGCTGAGTCTCGCGAGTGCGGGATCCACGACGGCTACGAGGATCAGGGCTCCGGTATCTAGCCCCCTCGACTTCGCCTAGGTTAGGCTAGGTCAGGCATGGGGGTGCGGCGATCCATCGACACGGGACTGCGGACGCTCGTGTGCCTGGTCCTGTTCCCGGCCGCAGTGATCGTGTGCAGCCTGCGGATAATCGTGCTCGCCCTCGTGGGCGCCCCGCGCCCACGCATCGATCGTATCTACGTCCAGTTCGCCCGCTTCTGCGTGCGCGTCGCGGGCACACGGATCGAGACGCACGGCACGGAGCACATCGTGCCCGGCCAGGCCTACGTGATCGTCGCCAATCACGAGAGCGTCCTGGATCCCGTGGTGCTGATGGCGGTGCTCGAAGACCTCGCGGTGCGCTTCATCGTGAAAAAGATGCTCGTCCGCATCCCCATCTTCGGGCAGGCGCTCCTGGCGTCGGGAAACGTGATGGTGGCACGCACGAACACGCCGGGAGACGTGCATCGTATCCGCGACGTCATGAGCCAGCGCGACCCGGACGTGTCGATCCTTTTCTACGCGGAGGGAGGACGCGCACGCGACGGAAGCCTGAGGCCGTTCAAGAAGGGCGCCTTCCGCACCGCGCTCAGCGAGCGCCTTCCGATCCTTCCGGTCGCCACCGCCGGTACCTTTCCGCTCTGGACTCCGGACACCCTGCGCATCCGCAAGGGCGGCGTGGTGCTGGAGGTGGGGCCGCCCCTTCCCGTGGAGGGGCTTGCCCTCGAGGCCCGCGACCGGCTGTGCGAGCAAGCCCAGAACGCGGTGCGCGAGCTGCGCGCGAGCGCACGACGCCGCTTGCGTGCGCTCGACATGGACCCGGGCGGAGTCGATTGACCCGAGCGCTGCCCAGCCGCGCGGCGGCTTCGCTCAGCGTATGGATCGGCAATGGAATTTCCCTATGCAACGTCGACGATTGAACCTTCTACGCTCCCGCTCGTCTCATCCCTCAGCTACGCACACGCAGCCCACTGGGGGGCACCTGGTCGTCAGCCCTCTGCCGCTCCTTGCAGCCCCAGTGGTTTGGTAGCCCCTCGTCTAGCAGCCGATAACGTCCAGGTGCCTCCCGGCTGCGCGTGGCCCGGTCGGACACACAGCTGGCGCCCTCGCTAGGGCGACCCGCGATCGAGCACCCACTGCTGATAGGCGGCATGGCAGTCGACGCTGGCGCCGATGTGGGAGCAGAGCAGAAAGCTGCCTGCCAGCTTGCGGTGCAGGAACAGGGTCTGGGTCGGCGGCTGAGGGAAGCGGTACTCCGTGAACGCCTCCACGCTGCGCTTGCGTACGCGAGCGGCCAGGTCCGAGGCCCTGAAGTCGTAGCGGCCCGGCTCACGTAGCGGCTCCGCAAAGAGCTCGCACAGCTCCACGAACACTGCCCGTTCGGTCAAGCTCTCCTCCCCGCGCACGAAGCCGAGCTCGGCAGCGAGCACGAGCAGCGTGCGATGGTCGCGCTCCACCGCGGCGATGATTAGACGCCGATAGGTGTCGGCGAACTCGGGGGGAAAGCTCCGAGCCGAGCCGAAGTCGAGCAGGGCCAGGCGCTCATCCTTGGGCTCGAACAGGTAGTTGGCAAAGTTCGGGTCCGTCTGCATGAAGTGGAACGAGAACAGCTCGCGGAAGACCAGTCGCACCAGGCTGGCGCCGATGCGATCGCGTCGCTCCTGAGGGTGCTCAGGCGCGCGCAGGTCTTCGATGGGCAGCGCGTGCACGCGATCCAGGGCCAGCACGTGCCGGGTGGAGAGATCGAGGTGCACGCGAGGCACACGCAGGCCGGGGTCGTCCTCGATCAGTCGACGGTAGCGCTCGGTGTTCCTCGCCTCGCGTCGATAGTCGGCCTCGCGCCGCAGCTCGGCCTTGAGCTCGGGGACCAGAACGGAGTAATCGACCTCGGCGGGCAGCAGCCGTGACAGCTTCAGCATCAGCGCCAGGTTCTCCACATCGCTCGAGATGCTGCGCGAGACCCCCGGGTACTGGACCTTGAGCGCCAGGTCACGCCCATCGACGCTCTGAGCCGCGTGCACCTGGCCGATGGAGGCGGCTGCGATCGGCTCGAAATCGAACTCCGCAAAGCGCGCCTCCCAGTGCGGACCCAGCTCACGCGCGAGCACCTCGCTCACCTGCGCCTCGGGCATGAAGAACGCCTGGTCGCGCAGGCTGGACAGGATCTCCGCGAACTGCGGCGGGAGCAGGTCGTCTCCCTGGAGCGAGAGCAACTGCCCGATCTTCATCGCCGCACCGCGCAGATCGGCCAGCGTCTCCGTGACCCGATGCGCGTTGGCGGGCGTGGCCATCAGGCTGCCCTCGGTTTCACCGCGCCCGGCGACGCGGCGCAGCGCTTCCAGCGTGGCCTCGCCGGCGATACCCGCCAGCATCGAGCCCAGCCGGGCGAAGCGCTCGACCCGTCCCTCCGGCACACGCGCGGCGCGCCGCACCCCCCTCTCCGGAACCTCACCCACGGGTCGCCAGTGTACCCGGTCTCGACGTGGGAGCGAAGTAGCCAATCCAGGCTAAAGCTCAGCGTCCCTTGAAGACGGGGGGGCGCTTCTCGAGCAGGGCGCGGATGCCCTCCTGCGCATCTTCGGTTTCGAGACTTCGAGACTGCGCGTGAGCCTCCCAGTGCGCGGCCTGCCTGGGATCCCAGTTCGCCGCCCGGTAGATGGAGGCCTTGGCCATGCGCACCGCGTGCGGCGCCGCGCTCGCGATCTCGCGCGCAAGCTCTCGGGCTTTCTCCAGCACCTGCTCCTCCGGGACAGCGTAGTGCACCAGGCCCCACTCGGCGGCCTCGCGGCCCGAGATGATGCGACCGGTGAGCAGCAGCTCCGTCGCGCGTGGAAGACCCATGAGTCGGGGCAGGATGTAGGTGGTCGCCATCCCCGGGTGCAGCCCCAGGCGGGTGAAGTTGGCGCCGTACTTCGCCCCCTCGTTGGCCACGCGGATGTCGCACACCACGGCCAGCCCCAGACCACCGCCGATAGCGTGGCCGTTCAGCGCGGCGATGGTCGGAATCTCGATCTCGAGCACCGACAGGAAGGGGCTGTACATGGCAAAGGAGCGCTCGTGGGGCAGCTGCCCGGCCGCGCTGTCGCCCCGCTGCAGCTGCGTCTTGAAATCCGCACCCGCGCAGAAGCTGCGACCCCGACCCGTGATGACCACGCAGCGCAGGTCCCGGTCCTGGCGCACCTGCGTCACGGCCTCGCGCAGGCCCTCCAGCACGTCGTCTGTCATGCTGTTCCGGTTCTCTGGCCGGTTCAGCGTGATTTGTGCGATCTGGTCCTTGACCTCGTACAGGACGGCCGCTTCCGCCACCTCATCCCTCCCGCAGGGGCTGCCCCCCGCCTGGCAGAGCCGGGATCTTAGCACGTGATCCCTAAAGGTACCTTTTAGGAAGTTGATAAGTATATATTGAATATCAAATGAGATTCCCTTACAATCCCCTCACTAGTATGGAAACAGAACCAAAGGCCCAGGATCCGCAGCTCGAGGCGGAAGTCCACGCCCGGCCACTGTTTTGCCCGGTGGCGAGGGGGCTCGATCTGATGGGAGAACGCTGGACGCTGGTCCTGGTGCGGCATCTCCTGGGCGGACCCAGGGGCTTCCAGGAGCTGCGCAACCGCAGCGGCATCGGTCCCCGGGTGCTCAGCACGCGCCTGCGCCAGCTCACCGAGCGCGGCTTCGTGGAGCCGGTGCAGGTGGGAACGCGCTCGCTCTACGGCCTGACGCCGTTCGGGCGCACGCTCGAGCCGATCGTGCGCGAGATTGCGCTCTGGTGGGTGCGGAATCGCATGCGTGAATCGGGGCCCTACAGCGAGACCACGGCCGCGTCCGTGGTCGAGGCCCTGCCCTTCATGCTGCGCGAGGAGCGCGCACGCGGCGTCCACATCAGCTACGAGATCCGCCTGACCGGAAAGGGGGGCGGCGTCTGGACCATCACCATTGATGACGGCAGCTGCAGCGTGGAGGAGGGCTTCGCCGATCACGCCGACGTGCGCTACACGGCGGACGCTCGCGATTGGACCTCGCTCGCCCTCGGCTTCACGGACGATCGCAAGGCGTACGAGCAGGGACGTTTGATCAAGGACGGAGCCGGCGGGTCCATGGCCTGGTACTTCTACCAGCCAGCCGATCCTCGCCGGCACAACGGAGGCGACGCGTTATGATTTCATTCGGACCGACCGAGGAGCAGGAGCTCATACGCGAGACCCTGCGGGAGTTCGCCGCGAGCGAGCTGCGCGAGGCCGCGCGCCCAAGCGACGAGGCGAGCCGGCTACCCGACGAGCTGCTCGGGAAGGCGTGGGAGCTGGGGCTGGCGAGCGCGGCGATCCCGACCGAGTTCGGAGGGGACGGCACGCAGCGTTCGCCCATCACCAACGCGATCATGCTGGAGGAACTGGGTCACGGCTGCGTGTCGCTGGCCGCCGCCGCGCTTTCACCGAGTCTATTCATACACCCGCTCGTCGACTTCGGCACCGAGGAGCAGAAGCGCGAGTACCTGCCACTCTTCACCACTTCGAAGTACCACGCGGCCTCGCTCGCGTTCCAGGAGCCGAGCTTCACCTTCGATGCAACGAACCTGAAGACGTTCGCGGAGGTGAAAGGCGACGGCTACGAGCTCAGCGGCCGCAAGCGGCTGGTACCGATGGGCGACCGCGCCAGCCACTTCCTGGTGCTGGCGCGGGGGGGAACGCGCGAGGGTCTGGATGACCTGGAGGCGTTCATCGTGCCGCGCGACGCCGCCGGACTGACGATCGCGCCCGAGCTGGAGAAGACCATGGGCCTGCACTCGCTGCCCTTCGTCCAGCTCGAGCTCGACCGCGTGGCGGTGAGTGCGGCCGCGCGGCTCGGCGGCGCGGACGGGATCGACGGACGCCGCCTGCTGAACAGCTGCCGCCTGGGCAGCGCCGCCCTGGCGCTGGGCCTGGCGCGCGCGGTAATGGAGTGCGCGATCCCTTACGCGCAGGAGCGCGTGGCCTTCGGAACGCCGATCGCGCGCAAGCAAGCCATCGCCTTCATGCTGGCCGAGATGCAGATCGAGGTGAACTCGATGCGCTGGCTCATCTGGAAGGCGGCCAGCCAGCTCGAGTCCGGCGTGGACGCCACGCGCGCCACGACGCTGGCGCAGACCTACGTGAACCGCGAGACCATGAAGATCGCCGACAACGGCGTACAGGTCTTGGGCGGCCACGGTTTCATCCGCGACTACCCCATGGAGATGTGGTACCGCAACGCCCGAACGCTGACCGTCCTCGACGGACTGTGTGCGCTCTGAGGCAGCAAAGGAGTACACGATGATTGATTTCGAGCTGACCGAACTCGATCAGGAGATTCTGGCCGAGGTGCGCAGGCAGGCGCTGATTTGCCGCAAGTACGCGCGCGATCTCGACGAGAACGAGGCAGAGTTCGTGCCGAAGGAGCTGCCCGAGGCGAAGGACTTCAAGAACCCCTTCAGCCTGATGTCGAAGCACACCGAGCACGATACGCCCCTCAGCATCATGGCCATGCTGGTCGCTGCGGGCGCATCCTGGGGCGATTACAGCGTGCGCATGCGGGAAGACTCGGGGGGTCTGGGCAACGCGGCGCTGCGCGCATCCGGTACGCCCGAACAGATCGAGCGCTGGAAGGACAAGCGGCTGGCGATGGCCATCACCGAGCCGAGCTGCGGCTCCGACTCGAAGGCGATCCAGACCACGGCCGTGCTCGACGGCGACGAATGGATCATCAACGGCGAGAAGATCTTCGTCACCACCGGCTGTCGTGCGGATGGCGTGGTGGTCTGGGCCACACTGGACAAGAGCGCGGGGCGGGCCGGCATCAAGTCCTTCATCATCATGAAGGGAGCCCCCGGCTTCGAGGTTACGCACAAGGAGAAGAAGCTCGGGATCCGGGCGGACGATACCGCCGCCATGGTCTTCAAGGACTGTCGCATTGCGCGCGATCACCTGCTGGGGCTGAACGAGAACATACCCAAGCAGGGGGCCGGCGGCTTCCGGGCCGTAATGAAGACCTTCAACAACACCCGACCCTTCGTGGCGGCGATCGGACTCGGCATGGCGCAGGCGGCGCTCGATTTCACCCGCGATGCGCTCGCTCGGGAGGGCGTCGAGGTCGACTGGGACGGCGGCAAGCACAGCCGCTCGGCCGTGCAGCAGGAGCTGATCGAGATCGAGGCCGAGATCGAAGCCGGCATGCTCGATGCGCTGCACGCGTCCTGGCTGAGCGGAAACGGTGCGCCGAATAACCTGGAGGCCTCGATCGCCAAGGCCAAGGGCGGCGAGGTGGCGCGTACGGCCACGTCGCGCTGCCTCGAGCTCCTGGGTGGTCTCGGCATCACCCGCGACCACCTGGCGGAGAAGTGGTTCCGTGATGCCCGCATCACCGACATCTACGAGGGCACGGGCCAGATCCAGCGCCTCATCATCGCGCGCGAGATCCTCGGCTACAGCTCCTCCGAGCTCAGCTAGGCACCCAAGCTTAGAGCAGCCACGCCAGCAGGAAGGGCAGCAGGGCGAAGGCGAGCAGGGTGGAGACGAGCACGAGGCTCGCCACGTCCTCGGCCGCGCGTCCGTAGCGCTGCGCGAAGATGTAGTTGAAGACGGCCACGGGCATCGAGCACTCGACGATGAAGACCTTGCGCGCGAGCCCGTCCAGCTCGAGCAGTGCGCTGAGCCCGACACCCACCCCAAAGCCCATCCCGAGCCGCAGCAGCGAGAGCGCCAGCGTTCGGCGCAGGCGCCCGAGTTGCATGCTGCTCAGGGACACGCCCAGCGTGATCAGCATGAGCGGAATGGTGAGCCCCCCCAGAAGCTCGGTCGTGTTCTGGATCCAGACCGGAACCGGCCAGCCGCTCACCAGGACCCAGACCGCGAGCGCCGCCGCATAGCTCAGCGGCATGCGCAGCAGCTCACCCGGCGACAGCCGGCCACTCCAGATCCAGACCCCCGCCGTGTAGTGCCCGACGGCCATCACGGCGAAGAAGCAGGTCGCCAGCGCCAGACCTTCCGACCCGAACGCGAACAGGCACAGCGGCAGCCCCATGTTGCCGGCGTTGCAGAAGACCAGCGGACCGAGGAAGGTGTGCGTCGGTAGACGAGCCGCACGCAGCACCAGCGCTCCCACCAGCCCGAAGACGAACATGGCGGCCAGCGCACCGCCGGCGATCCGAAGCATGAGTGCACCGTCCACTTCGAGCGCGATCAACTGTGAGAAGACCAGACACGGCGCGCCGAAGTTCATGATGAGCACGGTCACGAGTTCCTGGTCGTAACGCCCCCCCCCGCGCGACCAGGCAAAGCCCAGCCCTGCGCATACGAAGAGCGGGGCGATGATCGAGAGCAGATCCAGGATCATGCCCGGGGCATCCCTACCCCGCCAGGCGACGCTCGAAGGCGCGCGCGGCGAGCGCGGTCATGAGCACCGCGAACGCGAGCAGGACCAATCCGTCGGCCACAAGCGGAAGCTCGTGCACGCCGATGGTTCCGTAACGGAACAGATCCACGCCGTAGGTCAACGGGTTGAGCAGCGCGAGCAGATACGTGACGCGCGGGAACGTCTCGATCGGGAAGAACATCCCGGAGAGAAGATAGAGGGGCAGCGTGACGAATACGGCGACCGTGCGGAAGGACTCCGTTCTGCGCAAAGACGTCGCCAGCAAGATCCCCAATGCGACAAAGCCAAACGTGATCGCGACGAGTGCGCCGAGCGACAGCAGCGGATGAGCCAGGCCGATATCCGTGAAAAACGCCAGCACCGTGCCCACCGTGATCACCAGCAGCAACGAGAGCAGCAAGCGGGCGAGAATCTTTCCGACCACGATGCTGGTGCGGCTGATCGGCGCCACCAGGATCGAGCGCAGAAAGCCGCGCTGCACGTCTTCGATCAGCGTGTAGCCGCCTCCGATCGCACCCGAGGTGATGGTCAGCATCAGGATGCCCGCCCCGAGATAGCTTGCGTAGTGCAGGTCCTGACCGAGTTTCCCCGCGGGCAGGCCGATCAGCAGCACCGCAAGCACGGGCAAGAGCACCTGCGCCAGCAGGAAGGCGCGCTCGCGCCCGTAGCGCAGCAGCTCACGCCGCAGAATGGTCATCACGTCGGACACGAAGGCGGTCATTCGAGGTTCCCCGCGGTGTCGATCTTATGACCGGTGAAGTGAACGAACGCGTCCTCGAGGTTCACCTCCCGCATGCGCACGGCACGAATCCCCTGCGGCTTCAGCTCTTCGATCAACGCCACCAGCTCGGTCGGCGCGTGCTTGACCTTCACCATTACGGTGCGCTTCTCGATCCAGGCATCCTGTACGTTGGGCTTCGTCCGCAGTAGCGGCAGCGCCTCCTCGGGTCGGTCCAGTTCCAGCTCGATGTGATCGCCGCCCACCTGCTGGCACAACTCCTGGGGCGCACCGGTCGCAACCACCCGCCCCTCGTTCAGGATGGCCACCCGGTCGCAGAGGCGGGCGGCCTCGTCCATGGCGTGCGTCGTCAGGAACAGCGTGAGCCCGCTGCCACGCAGCTGCTCCAGACGCTCCCACAACGAGCGCCGCGCATGCACATCGAGACCGACCGTGGGCTCATCCAGGAACAGCACACGCGGCTCGTGCAGCAGCGCGCGGGCGATCTCCAGGCGCCGGCGCATCCCGCTCGAGAGCGCGGCAACACGCCGGTCCGCATCCCGCGTGAGCGCCATCTGCTCCAGCATGCGTTCGATGCGCGTACCCCTCTCAGAGAGCCGATACAGGCGGGCGTGGATCTCGAGATTCTCGCGTCCCGTGAGCTCGGTATCGAGGCTGGGATCCTGAAAGACGATCCCCAGATGGGGGCGTACGGCGGGCCGCTCGTCGACCACGTCGCTGCCGAAGATGCGCGCTTCCCCGGACGTGGGACGTAGCAGGGTACAGAGAATGGAGACGGCCGTGGTCTTGCCGGCTCCGTTGGGCCCGAGCAGCCCAAAGAAGCAGCCGGGCTCGATCGCGAGATCGAGACCCGCGAGCGCCAGCACGCTGCGATAGCGCTTGACCAGCGCCTTTGTCTCGACGGCGAAGCTCTGCGTCACCGAGTCGCGGACCAGTGTCCTGATCCGGAAGTTCGCTCGGAACAGAACACTAGGTGCCCGAAAGCTGGCGCACGTAGGCCACGAGATCGCGCAGCTGCGGGTCCGAGAGCACGCCACCCCAGGGTGCCATCAGAGGGGATTTCCCAACCGACGCGCCGCCCTTCTGGATCACTTGGTAGATGTGCGCGTCGGAGAGCTTCCCCATGTAGGCCGCGTCGCTGTGGTTCGCGGGCCGGGTCGGGAACGCTGCCGCTACGGGACCGTCTCCCTTTCCGGTCTTGCCGTGACAGCTGCTGCAGTAGAGCGCGTAGAGCGCGGCCCCGTTCGCCGCATCGCCGCGCAGGTTTCCCTCGGGTGCGGATGCGGGCTCTTTCGGCGCCGCGGGCGGCGGCTCTGGCGCGGGAGCGGAGGGTGGTGTCGATGCGGGGGCGGGCGGCGTCGGCCGTGCCGGCTCGTCCCCTCCACCACACGCGCCCAGGAGCAGAAGCGAGAGCAGCGCGCCGATGACTCTCAAAGCGCTCCCACCCGCCAGGCCAAATCCAGGATCATGGCGAGAAACACGCCCATCAGGTGGATGAGCGAGACGCGGAAGAGACGACGCGCGCAGGCATCGTCAGCTTCGT
>SMWZ01000153.1 GCA_004356455.1 Deltaproteobacteria bacterium | reverse complement strand
CGGCAGCCCCTACCGCGTCAACGCCGAGCTTCCGGGGCGCGCGCTGCAGCGCTACTGCCCGGTTTCGGCAGAGGGCATGCGGCTGCTGGAGCGGTCGATGGAGCAGCTCGGGCTCTCGATGCGCGCCTATGTTCGCGTGCTGCGGGTCGCGCGCACGCTGGCGGACCTGGAGGACGCGGCGAGCATCTCGCTCTCGCACGTGGCCGAGGCGGTGACTTATCGCTTGCTGGATCGGGAAGCGTGAAGTGCGTGGCGGCGCTCACTCACTGACCGCTACGTTGGGAAGCGTGAGACCCAGGCGGTCCTGACCGGCGTCGCGAAAGATCCCATCGACCCGCGCGGGCTTCCAGCTGCCATTGACCAGCCGCAGCGGGATCGTACGCCCGATGAAGTTGTAGACCGTGCGGCCGTCACGGCTGAAGGTGAGATAGATCGGCTTCACGAATGCGGAGAGAATCAGGCTGCGCGGCCTGATCTTGAGCAGCACGCGCTTCCCCCCATCCCCCTCCTCCTCGTCCTCCTTCTGGATTTTGAGCCAGATCGTCCGCAGCCGACGGAAGATCGCGAACCTGACCCGAACGTCCTCGTCCCGCATCAGGCGCTTCCAGTGGGACTGGATGTACGGGATGAGCGTCTGGCCCACGACCAGGCCTTCCCCGTAGTCCTCGCTCCTTGTCTCCGTATGGCCGTCCTTGGTGTATGAGAACACGACCTTGTCCTCGACCCTTCTCACCAGCGCCTTGCGTCCGGCCGTATGCTCGAGGACCGTGTATTCCTCGAGCTCGCCGTTCTCGAGCAACACGTACTCACTCGCCGCCAGCTCACCGTCCGGCGTGATGTACTCTGTCGAGCGACGCGAGCCGTCCTCGTTGGTGGAGAGTGTCCACTGGTACCACACGTTCTTTCGATTCGAGCCGGCCTCGTACATCGTCCCCGTCGCGAAGAGCGTCAGCTCATCCCACCCGCCCGCCGCAAAGGCCCGCTGCGCCGGGAGCAGGACGAGCTCCAGTACGCAGATGAGCACGAACCCGACCCAGCCGAACCGATCCTCGATAAGCGCGGTCATCCAGAAAACATCCGCAGGAAACGGATCAGATCCAGTGCACTCCCCTCCACGTCAACTGCGTCCGAAGCAAAGGCCAGTGCGGGGTTCCGCAGCCCCAGAACGATCTCGCGCCATACATTCGTGTCGATCGTGAGCGAGACATCGGGATCCTCTGGGAACACGGGCTGAACCTCCGCGACGCCTCGCCGTACGTGTATCGTATACACCTCGCCGACATCCCGGAATCGAAAACCTACGACCAGGTCGGCGTCGGCGCTGCGCTCCGGGTTCAGGTGGGTCGGCATCGCCGCAATGAAGTTCCCGATCGGGATCGAGCCCACGAGCTCACGTACGTCCTCGTCGAACTCCTGCTCCATCTGCACGAAGACCGCGCCCTCGAGCTCGCGCGCCTGGGTAAGATAGTAGTTGCGGCCGTTCGGGCTGATGCTGCGCTGGCCCAGCGCCCGCAGAGCCCTCGCCTTGATGTGCCTGACCTCCTCCGCACCCGGGTCCAGGCGCAGGAGCTGACTCGCGAGCTCGGCCCCCCACTTGTAGCGCTCGGCCTCCACCGCTTGCTGGGCGGCCTCGAGCAGCGCCTCCTCACCGCCCGCCAGCTCCACGAATCCCCGCGCCCGCTCGTCGGGGCCCGCGGGAGAGAGCGTCGCCGTGTCTCCGTTGAACCAGCCCAGATAGCCCGTGTAGATCGAACGCACCGACCACTCCACCGTGCCGTAGAACTCCTTTAGATAGGGATGTTCCCTCAGATGCGGAGGAAGCTGAACCACCTCGACCAGCTCGTCGGGCGTCAGGCCCTGGTTCATGCCGCGGATGGTTTGGTCGTGCACGTACTGGATGCCATCGCGATAGGCCGTCAGAATCTCCATCACCCGGTCCGCCCCCGAGACGGGACGGGTGTGGCTCGGCACCAGGTGCTCCGGCCGCAGCGCCCGCATCTTGTCGATGCTCCTCGACCATTCGAGAACGTCCCGGTACGGAGTGCCACGAATGGTATAGAGGTTCGGGAAGGCGCGGTAGATGTTGTCGCCGGGCATCAGCAGCTTCTTCTCGGGCAGCCATACGAAGAGCTGGTCCTTGGTCTCGCCCGGCGCATGTACGAGCTCGACCTGCACGCCACAGAGCTCGAGCTGGAGTTTCTCCGCGAAGGTCTTGTTCGGGCGCAGCAAGCCCAGGGTACCGCCCGCGTGTCCGATCTCCAGGTAGGGACCTATGCCGGCATTCACCATGGCGTCCCTCCCCGTGCGTGGCAGGTAGTTACCGAACATGCGCGCGCTGCGTGCGATAATGGTTGGACGTATGATGTTGACGACACGGTCGATGTAGTACTCGGTAGTCTCGTGCGCGTAGACATCGACGTCTCCAGTCGGAACGAAGCCCTTCGCGCCGAACACGTGATCCGCGTGGTTGTGGGTATAGATGAGCGCCCGGATGGGCTTATCGCTCCGTTTCCGGAACTCGGCGCTCACGGCCTGGGCGCTCTCGACACTCCCCATGGTATCCACGATGAACACGCATTCATCGCCATCGACCATGATGGAGTTGGCCAGCCCGAAGCCAACGGCGTGGTAAACGCCCTTGGTGACCTCGTACACCCGCCTCTCGAACTCGGCTGTATGCTCGGCCAGCTCGGGATGTACGGATCCCTCCAGCACGCGCCGCTCGACCGGCGGGCTCTGCCCCCGCTCGCATCCCGCAAGCAGGCAGCTCATTACGCTGACGGCACAGGCGGCCGCGTAGCTAACGGATCGCACCATAGGTCCTCCCGGACTGGCGGGACTGCGCGTCAGGCGTGCGTGGTCAGTAACCTGCGCCCCTCCGCCAGGATTCGATCGTAGCACTGCTCCAGAGCCGAGTTGCACCCTCTGCATCCCACCACCACCTGCTCGCTCCAATCCAGGTATTCGAGTCGGCGCTCGAGCGGCCAGTTTTCGGGCGGCGAGTAAATCACGTCGCGGATGTTGCAGATCTTGTCCGCGAGCTTGATCTGTTTGGCCCGCAGGGACAGGTGTGGTGCATGCTCGATCTGTAGCCGCTTGCGCTCCTTTTTCGGCAGACTCTTGTCATCCGTCATCTCCGTGACCAAGCTCTGAACCTCTTGCCCGAAGACGCGCTCGATCTCGGCCGCGCTCGTCTCGGTATCTTCGATGGTGTCGTGCAGGATCGCAGCCTGGAGCATTGAAGCGTCGTCGACGCCGCCCACACGTGCGAGCGTCTCGGCCACGTCGATCACATGGTTCACGTAGGGAGAAGCCTCCGGATCCTTGCGGCGCTGGTCACGGTGCTTCTGCGCCGCGAAGTGTAGGGCCCTCAGCACTTCGATGAGGGAGGCATGCTCTTCGGCCATTCCGGCTCTGAGCCCCTAGTGTCGTCGCGTGGCGGAGGGGCGCACGCCGAACCAGGCCTTCAGGGCCTCGCGATCGAGTGGGTCCCGGCCCGCGAGAAACCGCTCCAGGAACGGGAAGTCGTCGTAGCCCCAGAATAGCTCGTCGTCGACGATCATCGTGGGAACGCCGAAGACGCCGGCGGCAATGGCTGACTCGGTCTGGCTCCGCAGTCGATCCTTGACCTCTTGCGACTTCGCCTCGACAACGGCCTTGTCCCCGTCCAGCCCGGCTGCGGCGGCGATCGCCGAGACCCCCTCGGGGTGCATGACGTCCATCCCCTCCGACCAGACGGCATGAAACAGGCCGTCGATCAGCTTGCGCCTCGTCGATTCCTCCATCGCGATGGACGACACACGCAGCGCGAGCAGCGGATTGAACGGGTGCGAGGCCGGGGGCTTTAACTGGATTCCCAGGAGCGCTGCCTTGCGATGTATGTTCCGGTTCATCCAGAGCGCCTTGGGCGGAACCTCGGCTGGGCCGAGCTGCCCATGTGCGTTGAGCAGCCCCGCAAACAAGACCGGGATGGGCTCGACGCGCCGTCCGTACCTCTCGGCAAGACGATGAATCTCGTGCCACGCGAGATAGGCGTTCGACGAGATGTAATCGAGGAAGAAGCGGATGTCAGAACTGCCGTCTCTCACCGCTCTCCCGACACAAACGCCGGCTGCAGGTCAGTCTGCGGCCTGTCCCGACCCTACCATAGGTACCTGCGGTGTGGGAACCGCCGGACGCTGCCGGACAAAGTAGCCAGAGACTCGCCATTCACCGTCGTCGTAGAGCGGCGTGACGGTCTCGATCGCCGACTTGTTTCCCTCATACTGGGCCTCGTATTGGATGATCACGTAGCGACGATCGGGTGCCCCGGGGAACGAATCGGTGTAGCGAGAAAACACCACTTTCCTCGAGATCAATTTGCCGAGGGGCTCGCGCACGACCACGAGCGATTCCTGCCACATTCCTGCAGGAACGGTCTCGCGAAAGACCGAGGAGGAGTGCTTCCAGCTCTCGGAGAACTGGCCCGCGTCGACCAGCAGCAGCCACTCGTTGGCGGCGCGGATGGCGGCCTCCTGGTCCCCCGGTCCGGCCATGACGGAGCTGGCAAACAATGTCATCAGGAAAACTGCCGGGACAAGCTGACGCAAGCCGATGTTCATCGATCCCTCCCTAGGGGCCCATCGTCCCGCAGCTAGCCAAGCTGAAGGAGCGAACTGCTTGAGAAACCTAGGCTAGGAGACTCAGCAGCACCGGCGTGGCGTCCCGCAGCGAGGGCAGCACACGCAATGCGGAGCGCAGCGCCGCCTCAGAGGGTTTCTGCAGATCGGGAATCATCAGCGCCCTCATGCCGGCGGCAACCGCAGACAGCACCCCGGCGTCCGAGTCCTCGAGGGCCACGCAAGCGTGCGGCTCCACACCCAGCCGACGCGCCGCCTCCACGAAGATGTCCGGCGCTGGCTTGCCCTTCGCCACCTGATCCCCGGCAACGATGACCGGAATGCGATGTTCCAGGCCGGCACTGCGGAGAGAGAACCCCGCCCTGCAGCTATCACTCGACGTAGCGACCGCCAGCGGAGTACCCCGCTCCTCCAGCAGGCTGAGGAGCTCGAGCAGGCCGTCCTTCGTGGGAACCCCACGTTCCTCGACACGTGTCCGCCAGTGCTCACTCCAGCGTCTGCGAAACTCGGGAATCGAGAATCTCGGGCCAAAGGCCCGGGTCAGCTCGGCCTCGCTGTCCGCTTCGCAGCGACCTATAAGTGTGTCATACAGGGAATCTTCGAGCTCGTAGCCAAGATCCCGAGCAGCTCGCTGCCAGGCGTACTTGTAGCTGGGCTCGGTATCGAGCATGAGTCCATCCATGTCGAACACGACGGCCCGCCCGGCACAGGACACTAGCGGCCCGAGAACCTGGCCTTGCCGGGACCATCCTTCAGCAGGGAGGCGATGCCGCTCTGCATGTCCTCGGTCTCGAAGAGCGGCGCCGCCACAGCGGGGATCAGGCGGTCGGCCGCTTGAGTCCCGTGATCCAGGTACTCGCGTAGCACGCGCTTGGTCGCCGCGTGCGCCTGCGTGGGGCCAGCCGCCAGGCGCTGCGCGTAACGCAGGGACGCCGCGGCCAGCTCAGCGGCGGGCACGACCCGGTTAAGAATGTTCCAGCGCTCGAAGCTGGCGGCGTCGTACATGCCACCTCCCATCACGATCTCGCGCGCCCTCGCCGGCCCCGCACGTTCAGCCACGCGCTGTGCGCCTCCCCCGAACGGGATCGCTCCGATCACGGCCTCCACCAATCCGAACTGGGCCGAGTCGGCCGCCCAGGCCAGGTCACAGGCCAGCACCATCTCCAGGCCCCCGGCCAGGCACAGCCCCTGGACGGCTGCAAGCGTGGGGAAAGGCAGCTGCTCGAAGCGCCGCAGCAGTCCTGCGATGCGCGTGAGAAGCGCATGCGCCTCCTGCGCGGAACGATTCTGAAACATGGCTCCGACGTTCGCACCCGCCGAGAAGTTCTCCCCCTCCGCGCGCAGCAGAAGCGCCCGCAGCGGCGTACTCTCCGCCTCTTCGATCCGCTTCTCCAGGTCGTCGACCAGCTCGGGTCCGATGAGGTTGAGGGGCGGATCGGCAAGCGTGACGATTCCGACCTCGCCATCACGTTCGAAACGTACTTTGGCCATGGGCTGTTCCATCTTGCAACGCGTGAGTATAACAAGCGCGTTTCGGGAGCCGCTGGTCGTGCTAAGAGTAGACGATGAACTCGAGCAGGTTGCGGTCCGGGTCACGCGTATAGATGCTCGTACCCTGGGCGCGACCCCCGTCCCGGCCACCGATGAGCTCCACGGGACCGCCGACGATCTCCGCCCCTGCTCGTTCGAGCGCGGCTTTCAGGTCTGCAAGGCTGCCCGACCAGACGAAGCAGAAGTCCCCGCAGCCGGGCTGAGCCGTCAGGCCACGAAGCTCGAAACTCTCGTTCTGCCACAGCTCCGGCGCATGCACATTGATCTTGTTATCGCCGAATTGAATCGAGAAGAGGGGGACACCCTGCGCGCGCCACTCAGCGGCATCGGGCGCCGTGAAGCCGAGCGCCCGATAGAAGGACAGCATGGCCTCCGGATGGGCCGTGGGAATTGCAACGTGATCGAAGCCGGTCACGGACATCTCTCAACCCTCCGGTGCAACCTCGTTGAGGAACTGGCGGATGCGTTCGAAGTAAGGCCGGCCACCCACCAGGGTCGTGTCGTTGTGGCCAGCACCGGCAATGGTCTCGAAGGCCTTGGGCTCGGGCGCAGCGTCAAAGAGCCGGCGGCCGAGCTCGAAGGGAACGATCGTGTCCCGGTCCCCGTGGAAGAAGAGCAGCGGTGCGTGCACGCGGGAGATCTTGGCCAGCGAGTCGAAGCGATCGCGCGTGAGCGGCTGGGCCAGCAGCTTGAGTGGGCCCATGAGCACGCGCGCCATATCGCTCAGCGAGCTGAAGGCACTCTCGATAATGAGGCCGGCCAGGCGCCGATCCTGCGCCAGGTCGACCGCCACCGCAGCCCCGAGGGAGCGTCCGAAGACCACGATGCGGTTCTCCGGAATGCCGCGCGCTTCGATGAGATGAGCCAAACCCGCGCGGGCATCGGCGTAGACCCCGCGCTCCGTGGGCGAGCCCTCGCTGCGCCCGTAGCCCCGGTAATCCAGCAGCAGCACGTGCGTTCCCAGGCGGAGCAGGTCGACGGCATTAGGCAGACGGTGCGAGGCGTTTCCGGCGTTGCCGTGGAAGAAGAGCAGAGCGCGTGAAGCCCCCGGCGCGGAGAGGTAGAAGGCGTGGATCCGCACGTCGTCCTCGGTCTCGAGGAACACCTGCTCCGCCGCCACTCCCAGCTCCTCGGGCTGAATATCCACCCCGGGTGAGGGCTGGAAGATCAAACGGTCGACCAGGCTTCCAGGCAGATCAAAAGCCATGAGCAGTGCTAGCGCCCCTCCGAGTAGCATGAGTGGGCGGAGCCAGGCGGCGCGCAAGCTCGCCCCGGGTCAGGGGGCGACGGGCTCGTAGCGGATCAACACCCGGCTGCCGTCTCCATAGCCCTCGCGGAAGCGGGGCTCCCACTTGGCCCACTCCTTGGGATACTTCTTGCCGAAGCTCGTCATCACTCTTTCGAAGACCGCGGGGTCCAACTCGCGCGAAGACTTCGCGCGGAAGCTAGGCGCCTTACGAAAGCGGTCGCCATCCCGCTTTACGCGCCCGTAGTCCCCGACCCAGATACGCGCTGAGCTCCAGCCCCGCTCGAGGGCGCGGGTCTTCCAGCGATCTGCCGTCGTCACGATTACGACACCGCCCTGGTCGAAGGAGTACCAGACCTCCCCGTGACACTGGCTCTCCTTGCCATCCGGATGAAGGGGTGAGATGTAGACGTAGGGGCTGGTCTCGAGCGCTCGCACGGTCTCCTGCTCCAGCTCGAACGTGTCATCTGCGCGTAGCTCTCGCAACGGAAGCAGGCTTGCGCCCACGGCCAGACCGGCCCCGTAGAGAAGCTCTCGTCGGGTAAGAGCGTTCAGGCCCGGTACCTCTTCTGCTTCAAGCCAACTGCTCACGGAAGAACCGCAACGTGCGCTGCCACGCATCTTTCGCCGCCCCTGCATTGTAAACGTCCGAGCGACTCTCGTTGAAGAACGCGTGGTCAACGCCTGGGTAGGTATGGAAGTCACAGCGCTTTCCAGCCGACTGGATGTCGTGCTCGAGCTTTCGCACCGCCTCCGGGTTAACGAAGCCGTCGTTCTCAGCGAAGATCCCGAGCACCGGTGCCTCAAGAGCGGAGAAGTCGAGCGTGACAGCAGGGTGCACACCATAGAAGTCCGCACACGCACCGACTTTCGTACTCTTACACGCTACGGCCAGCGCGAGCTGCCCGCCCATGCAGAATCCCACCGTACCGACCTTCCCGGGGCTCACCCCCTCGAGCCCCACCAGGTATTCGATGCAGCCCGCCAGGTCGCGGACAGCGCGGTCGATGTTGATGGCCATCATCAACCGACCTGCGTCATCGGGATTGGTGGTCGTCTCGCCGTGGTAGAGGTCGGGCGCCAGCGCGAAGAAACCCTCCGCTGCGAAGCGATCAGCCACACCCTTGATATGGTCCACCAGCCCCCACCATTCCTGGATCACGATCACGCCGGGCCCACGACCCGACGCGGGCCGCGCCAGGTAGCCCTGCGCCTGCGACCCGTTGCTCGCGAACTCCACCAGCTGACCCGCCATTCCTTTGCCTCCTGATCCCGTGTCCGACGCGGCCAGAGTCTACCTTACGGGCGCTCCACGAATGCAACCCGCTAAGCATCCGATTTTTCCCTCTCGCGCATCTGGACCTCGGCCTCCTCCAGCGAGTGGAGCCGCCCCCGTCCGATTCCCTCGCACAGGGAGCGCACCTCGGGTGTCCACTCACCGTCCACCACGAACTCTCGCCAGAACGGAAAGGTGCGACACTGGATCGGACGCGCCGGATGGACCTGGCATAGCTTGGTCTCAGGGTTCAAAAAGACGCAGTCCCCGCCCGTGAAGGAGAGCTGCCGCCAGCCGTCCTCGTCCACGAAGGTGTAGAGCCGCTTGAACCGCTGCACCGACAAGCCTAGAAACTCTGCCAGCTGCTTGACCTCGGTGGGATTGACGTAGACATGCGCATACTCACCCCGGTTCGTGCAGCACTTCCCGCACTGCGTGCACTCGAACCTGAGCTTCGACGTGGCCTGCTTCTGGCGCGGTCGGCTCACGCCACCGCCTTGCCGATGATTTCGAGCGCGACTTGCACGTCACTCGCCTCTACGTCGAGGTGAAGCACTGCGCGCAGGGTCACGGGATCGATCGGGTTGATGAGGAGCCCGCTTCCGCGAGTCCGCTCGACGAATGCCGCAACGTCGGGAACCTGGAAGAGCACCATGTTCGTTTCCGGCTGGCGCAGCAGCGCGACCCCCGGGATGCGCTCCAGTCCCTCGGCCAGCCGCCGTGCGTTCGCGTGATCCTCCGCCAGCCGCTTTACGTGGTGCTCGAGGGCGTAGCTGCCCGCGGCGGCCAGGATCCCCGCCTGCCTCATGCCGCCCCCGAACATCTTGCGGAAGCGGTGGACACGCTCGATGAAGGACCGCGTCCCCACGATCAGTGACCCCACGGGGGCGCCGAGACCCTTCGACAGGCAGAAGGCCACTGAGTCGAAAGGCTCCGCCCAGACCGCGGCCGGCACGCCCGTCGCCACCTCCGCGTTAAAGATTCGCGCCCCGTCGAGGTGGAGGCTGAGCCCCTCCTCCCGGGCGGCCTCTGCCACCGCGCGCAGCTGCTCCAGCGGGAAGACGCGACCCCCGCTGCGGTTGTGGGTATTTTCCACGCACACCAGGCGCGTGCGCGCGAAGTGTGAGTCCCGGGGATGGATCGCTCCACGCACGTCGTCGGCGTCAAAGAGCCCCTCCTCGCCCACAAAGGTGAACTGGACGCCAGACAGCGCCCCCGCGGCGCCTCCCTCGTACAGGTAGAGGTGCGCGTTCGTGCCCGCGATCACGGCATCACCGTGCTCGGTGTGAGCTCGTAGGGCCAGCTGATTGGCCATGCTCCCGGAAGGTACGAAGAGCGCCGCCGGCTTCCCCAGACGCTCGGCCGCCAGCTCCTGCAGGCGATTGACGGATGGATCCTCCCCGTACACGTCATCACCGACCTCGGCGCGCGCGATCGCCTCGCGCATGGCCGCGGTCGGACGCGTCACCGTATCACTGCGGAGATCGATCTCCCTCATTGACCTGGGAGTATAGCCGGCCGCTATAATGCGCCCCCTGAGAAGCAGAGGAGAAATTCACATGGCCAAGGAACGTTCAGGCGCGGTCACGATGCGGGGGAATCCCCTGACCTTGATTGGGCCCGAGCTCAAAGCGGGAGACGCCGCGCCCAACGCGATCCTGCTGAACGGCAGCCTGGCGGACACCTCCATCCTCTCCGCCGACAAGGTTCGAGTCGTGAGCGTAGTGCCGTCGCTCGACACGCCCGTATGCGACATCCAGACCAAGCGCTTCAACGAGGAAGCCGGTCAGCTTGGCGATGACATCGAGATCGTAACGGTGAGCGCCGACCTGCCCTTTGCACAGGGCCGCTGGTGCTCCGCCAATAACGTAGACCGCGTGATCTGCCTCTCCGACCATCGCGAGATGGCCTTCGGGAACGCGTACGGGGTTCATGTCAAGGAGCTCCGACTGGACGCACGGGCCATCTTCGTAATCGACAGGCAGGGAAAGATCGTACACGCAGAGTACGTGAAGGAGATCGCGGAGCAGCCCGACTATGCGGCCGCGCTCAAGGCGGCGCGAGCTGCGGCGGCTGCCTGATCTCGAGCACCTTGCGCCCGTCGTCGAGCTGAAGCTCGACGCGGCCGGAGGGGAAGCGCACCTCGGTGGCAGCGTCCGCTCGCCCCTCGTGCAGTCGGTAGCGGATCCAGCACGCGCCCGAGCGTAGCGCCTGCCACAGCGGCTCCTGCTCCAGCGGACCATCCGGGCAGAGTGTCTGCACACTGCGAAAGACCTGGGCGTAGGGATCGAGCTGCCAGCCCAGGAGGGAGAGGTTCTGGTGGGCGTCCACGCCCGAGAAGGCGATCACCCGGCGGCCATCGACCAGCAGGCGCTCCCAAACGTCCAGCTCCCGCTCGGGCCGCAGCAGCAGCCGACGCATGGCCCCATCCCAACTGAAGGCGAGATGAAGCAGCCGCAGGGGCAGCAGCGGACCCAGCGCGCGGCGCAGCACCACCGCGCCGTTGTGTACCTCCACCCCATCGAAGGGCGCGTCCCAGTCCTGCCAGCCTCCATAGGCAAAGGGGTGGGGAACAACGGCGAAGCCGCCGGCGACGTGGATCGCCTCGATCACATTGCGACCAGACCGTCCCTCCGCGGGGATCACCTCGGGAATATCAAGCGCGAGCAGATGTCCATCCCGCGTCCCGAACTCGGCGCCCACGAGCACGCGCAGCTGACCTCCGTCGGGCCTCGCATAAAGGCCCGCGTGCTCGGCGGCCGGAAGCGGGCCCCGGGCCTCGGTCGGCACGTGCTGTGTCAGCACTACGAAGTCGAGGCCCGCGTCATAGGCCGCCTCGAGCACCTCTTCGAAGCTGGCACTGGTATCGTGGGAGGGGGCCTGGTGGACATGGATCACGCCTACGAGAGCGGCCAGCGTGACCAGGCGCACGATGCCGGGCTAGTGTCCCTGGCCCGACTGCAGTCGGCTGGCTGCCGCGGCGGCCTCCTCCGCCTCGGGGATCTTGCCCTGCATCTGAAGGAAGCGCGAGAGGCTGGTGTGGTAGAGGGATTCGTCCGGCTCGAGCTTGATCGCGCTACGGATCGACCCCACCGCCTCCTCGAGCTGCCCTCTGCGGGAGTACACCTCCGCCAGCCCCTGGTGGGCCAGCGCAAAGCTCGGGTCGGATTCGATCACCCGCTGGTAGCGCGTGACCGCCTGCTCGTAGTCCTGCCTCGTGAACGCATCAAACGCTTCCTGGTAAAGCTCCCTCAGATCCGGCATAGGGGTTCCTCCCATCCGTCAGTCTAGCAAGCCAACTCGGCTGCCGATAAGGCCGGCATGCTGGAGATCACGGAGCTTTGGGGCGATGGCATCGGGCCCGAGCTGCGCGAGTCGATCCACGCGCTGGTGGCCACGCTGCCTCTGGACATCCGCTTTCTGCCCGTGGACCTCTCACTCGAGAACCGCGAGCGGCGCGGCGCGGAGATCTTCGACGAGGCGGTGGAGTCCATGCGAAAGACGCGCCTGGCGCTCAAGTACCCCACCGTCACGCGGGGTGAGAGTCCCAACGCGGTGCTGCGGCGGCGACTCAGCTTCAGCGTGATCCACCGGCCGGTCATCTCGATCCGGGGGATCTCCTCCAACTTCAAGGAAGACGTCTTCCTGCACGTGGTACGCGTGGCCACGGGAGGAACTTACGCTGACCCGGGGACGCTCATCGGAACCGATGCCGCGGTCTCGCTGCGCATCGTCGAACGGAAGCCCTGCCGCGAAGCCGCGACGTTCGCCTTCGAGTTCGCGCGCAGCAAGGGTTTGACGGTCACCTCTTCGTCCAAGCACACCATTCAAGCCGTCACCGATGGGCTATTCGAGTCGGTGGTGCGCGATGTTCATCAGAACTATCCCGACGTCGAGCATCGGGTCGAGCTCTTCGACGCCCTGCTGGCCAAGATCATCATCCGGCCGCAGGACTACCAGGTCGTGCTGGTTCTGAACGAGTACGGCGACTTCCTCTCCGACATGGCCTGCGGTCTGGTCGGCAGCCTGGGTACCGGTGCCAGTGGCAGCTACAGCTTCGACTCGGACGGTCGGGTGGAGGTCGCCATGTTCGATCCAGCCGGCGGCACCGCCCCCGACATCGCGGGCCAGGACAAGTGCAATCCCGCGGCGGCTCTGCTGGCCTTCGGCATGTTGCTCGACCACATCGACCGCTATGACCTGGGCCATGCGCTGCGCATGGCGCTGCTGAACTCGATCGCAGACGGTAAATGCACCTCTGACCTGGGAGGCGAGCTCACGACCAGCGGGTTCACGCAGGTCGTGGCGGACGGGCTCGAGGAGCTTCTGGCCGAGTCCACCACGCGCTAGCCCCCGCGCTATCGTTCGCGCATGTCCTGCTTCGAGATGCGCCCGATGCGAGCCGGGGAGGAAGAGGCGCTCCTCAACCTGCTCGAGGGCGCGTTCGGGGTGCGCGGAATCTTCCAGCGCTACATGGACTGGGATCCGCTGCTCCGGCCTGAAGACACGCTGCTCGCGCTCGACGACCAGGGGCCGATCTCGTGTGTCCAGATTTTCAGTAGGCGTATTCGCCTGCGCGGCGAGACCGTAGCCCTGGGTGGGATCGGCAGCGTCGCAACCGCCGATGCCTATCGAGAGCGGGGGCTGGCCAGCGAGCTCATGCGCCACGCCATCCGCGAGATGGAGCAACGCGGCATGGCACTCGCCTTGCTCTTCACGGGCCTTTTCGATTTCTACCAGCGGCTGGGCTTCCGCTCGGTCCCCCAGGCGCGACGGCTTCTGCATCGACCCCATCCCCCGGCCGAGCCCGCGCTCGAGCTGAGCGTGCGTCCCTTCCAGCAGGCGGATCTCGAGGCGATCAGCGCGCTCTACGAGAGCTACAGTGCAGCCTTCGAGATCTGCACCGTGCGGGATGCGTCCTACTGGCAGGGACAGCTCGGGTACGCGGGCAGCCCCGACGAAGATTTTCGGCTCGTGGAGCGCGCTGGGCGCGTGGTGGCATACGCCCGCTGCATCGAGCTGGAGGGCGCTCGGGTCGCGATGGAGTTCGCCCGTTCGGAGAGCGCCGCTGCCGAGCTCGCCGCGCTGCTACTGGCGCTCACCCCCGAGGAGCGTCCACTCGTCTGCCCCCAAGCGCCGGATCCCGAGCTCGACCAAGCGCTCGCCGGGACCGGCGCCCGACTCGAGACCGTTGCGGATCCGAGCATGCTCTGGCGTGTGCTCGACCGTCCGAGCCTGGCGCGCCTCGCACAGCTGCCCGCTGCGGACGATGAAGAGCTACTGGCGGCGCTGGTGGGAGGGTCCCGGGCCCTCTACTGGCCCTCCGACCGCTTCTGAGTCTTCGCTATGTTGGCGGCATGCCGCCTGAAGAGGTCCTGAAGCCGCAACCCCTTCCAGCGCAGCTTCCCGCTGAGCCGTGGGGGCTCTTTCAAAGCTGGCTAGACGAGGCCACCAGCAAGCGCGTTCAGCCGCACCCCACCACGATGACACTCGCCCTGGTAGAGCCCGACGGCCGTCCATCGGCGCGCCAGGTCATCTGCCGCGGCGTCGACAGCGAGCAGGGCTGGCTCGCTTTCTACACCAACCGCAGGAGCCGCAAGGGCCGGGCGCTCGCTGCGATCTCGTACGCCGCACTGGTCTTCCACTGGGACCTGCTGAAGCGTCAGGTGCGAATCGAAGGGCCCGTAACCTCGATGTCGGCTGCGGAGTCCGATGCCTACTTCGCCACACGGCCCCTCGACGCTCAGATCTCCGCCTGGTCCAGCGATCAGAGTGAGCCGATCCCGTCCCGAGACGCGTTGCTCGAGAAGGTGGCAGCGATCGAAAAACGTTTCGGCGTTCAGGATGGCCAGCAGACCGACGCCCGCATCCCCCGCCCCCCGCACTGGGGGGGCTACCGCGTATGGGTGGAGCAGATCGAGCTCTGGGTGGGCCAGCCGGGCCGCAACCACGACCGGGGCCTGTGGACGCGCACGCTGACCCCCGACGGGGAGGGCTTCAAGGCGGGGGCGTGGCAGGCCACGCGTCTGCAACCCTAGCCTGGCCGGCCCGTGGAGCTTGCCGTCCTGTGCGTGGCCGCGTTCCTCGCCTCAATCCTCTCGGCCGTCGTGGGCATGGCGGGCGGCATCGTCCTGCTCACGGTCATGCTGCTCTACTTCGAGCCGCTGACCGCGATTCCGCTGCACGGCGTGATCCAGCTCGCCTCGAACGGCTCCCGCACCTTCATCCAGCGCGCGCACGTGCGCTGGGATCTGGTCTGGCGCTACGGGATTCTGCTACTTCCGATGGCGTACGCCGGACTCTCCGTGGCGCGCACGCTCTCGCCCGAGCTGGCCCGGACTTTGATCGGTGTCTTCGTCCTACTCGCGACCTGGCGGCCCCGATGGCTCATCCTGGGAACCCACCCGGAGCAGACCCAGCCGCGACGACGCTTTGTGCTGCTGGGCGGCGTGATGGGATTCCTGCAGATGAATATCGGCGCGACTGGGCCGCTGATCGCACCCTTCTTCCTCAACCTGGGTCTCACCCGCCAGGCCCTGGTGGGCAGCAAGGCCGCGGTCCAGACCCTGGGACATCTGAGCAAGATCCTGCTCTTCGGCGCGGTCGGCTTCGCGTACCTGGAGTACGGGCTACTGCTGGTCGCGATGTGCACGCTCGTGGTGCTGGGTACGTGGATCGGAAGCCGGCTGCTGGAGCGCGTAAACGAGCGCGTCTTTACCTGGCTCTTCAAGAGCGTGCTCACACTGATCGCGTTGCGCCTGGCGCTCTGGGACGGCTGGGCGCTCGTGAGCCGGGCGTGAACCCGTTTGGCTAGCCCGAAGACCCCGACAGCACCCCCTCGTGTTCTAACCCGCAGCCGCTTCGCAGACGTCGCCCGCGCGGCCCTCCCACTGGCAGCGTGAGCGGCGCT
>SMWZ01000152.1 GCA_004356455.1 Deltaproteobacteria bacterium | reverse complement strand
GCCCGCGTGGTTTCACGATCGACTCGCCCGCGCAGGTCCGTCTCTGCTTGGCGGGTCTCGCGGGGTGCCTTGGCCAGCAAGATCTCTTCATCCGGGAGCTCGGAGTCGTTCTCGGCCTCGAGTGCTTCTTCGCTAGTGAGCTCGTCGAACAAGGCGTCCTGCGCGGACGCCTCCTGCGCCGATCCTTCCTCCACCCCAAGCTCTCCCAGCGATCGCCCGTCGACCGGGTTCTCCTCAGGCTCGAGATCCTGCGGTGGGAACGGAACCACTTCGGCGTCTTGGAAGGCTAGCTCGAGCGCGTTCTGGAAGTAGCCGTCCGTCGTGCTCCGCTCCTGGATGGGAGCGTCTCCCCGGTTCTCCTCAACCGCTGGTGCTGGCATGTCGGCCAGTGGAAGAGCCACAGCATCGATCATTTCATCTGCCCCGCCATCCGTTTGGAGATCCGCACTGCCTTATCAGCGTTCATCACGTTCAGAATCTTTCCCGCTCCACGGGATTTCATGGAGCTCAAGACATCGGCCGCGAGCCGCGTCGGAAGCCTCTCGAGAAGACGCGCCGCGCTCTGCGGCTTCATCGCCTGGTAGAACTTGATCAACGTATCCAGCTTGCCCTGCCGCTCTTTCTCTCCTGGCTCGATGACTGCCAGCGTTTGCAGGCGCAGCTCCTCCAGCGTCTGGATCTTCTGGTCGAGATCCTGCTCGAGCTCCCGCAGGGCCGTCGCCCTGACCTCGAGTTCCAGTAGCTGCTTCGCCAGCCGCTCCGACTCGTTCTCCGGGGCCTCCTTGGGGGTGCCCGCCGCCAGCAGCAGCGGCAGCAAAGCCAGTAGGGCTATGCGGCAAAACGCGGTCACTTCAGCTTTCCTCATCGGGGCGCACCCCGCGCCTCGCTTCGTCCATGCGCCGGGTCTCGGAGCGGCGGAGCACTCGTCGTTCCTGCGCCGCGCGTTTGGCTGCTGCGTTGCGCAGCGTGCGCAGACGAAGCTTGCCTTGGACCACGGCCTTGCGGGCGGCCTGCTCCGCCTCACATGCGCCTGCCAGAGTTCTCTCCAGGGCGACGGCCTGAAGCCCGAGGCCATGGGCTCGCTGTTCATTGCCAGCCAGGCTCCCTGCGTCGAGCGTCTGCATACGGGGTAGCACCGATCCGGCGCTCGTGGCGTCAAGGTCTCCCGCGATGGCCTGGAGCGAACGGCGAGTGCCGTCTACCACGGAACGGGCCCCAGCCAACGCGCGCAGTGTCCGGCTCTCGTTCAGACTCGCCAGTCGGATCAGAACACCAAATCGTGAACGGCGCTTCATTGGGTCGTCTCCGTCAGCGCGCGATCGAGCTCGAGCAGCGATGTGGCCATCGGAACGGTCTCCAGCGCGTCCTGGCGCAGGAAGGACTCCAGCTGCGGTCGTCGGGCGATGGCCTCATCGACCACGGGGTCGCTTCCCTTGGCGTAGGCCCCGACCTGGATCAGGTCCTCTGCATCTCGGTAGGCGGCCAGCAAAGCACGCAGGCGCGAGGCCAGCGCGCGCTGCTGGGTGCTGGTCACCGAGACCATGGCGCGGCTGAGGCTGGCGAGTATGTCTACCGCCGGGAAGTGCCCGCGCTCGGCCAGCGCTCGCGAGAGCACGACATGCCCGTCCAGGATCCCGCGCAGCGAGTCCGCCACCGGATCCTCCAGGTCATCCCCCTCGACCAGGACCGCGTAGATGGCCGTGATGCTTCCGCGCCCGAGCCGTCCGGCTCGCTCGATCAGCATCGGCAGCTCCGAGAAGACGCTCGGGGTGTACCCTTTAGTCGTCGCTGGCTCTCCTCGGGCCAGACCGATCTCGCGCGCCGCAAATGCAAAGCGCGTGATCGAGTCCATCAGCAGGAGCACGTCGCGCCCCTGGTTGCGGAAGTACTCGGCGATCGCCGTGGCGACGTAGGCACCTCGGGTCCTCAGCAGGGGAGAGGAGTCGGACGGGACGGCAACCACAACGGTGCTCGAACGTGCATCTCCGAGCTCCCGATCGATGAATTCCCGGACTTCGCGCCCACGCTCGCCGATCAGGGCAACCACCCGTACCTCCGCGTTGGTCCCGCGCAGCATCATGCCGAGCAGCGTGCTCTTCCCGACGCCCGAGGCCGAGAAGAGTCCCACGCGTTGTCCACGGGCGAGCGTCAATATCGTATCGATGGAGCGTACGCCCACCTCGAGCGCTTCCGACAGGATCGGACGCTCCAGTGGGGTGATTGGCTCGCGGTAGAGGGGGGCTCGGTCGCCGGGCGGAAAGGCAGGACCGTCGTCCAGGGGCTGCCCCATGGCATCGATGGTCCGTCCCAGCAGGAACGTTCCCGCGGGCACCGAAGCTCGGCGGGTCATGGGCCATACGCGACTGCCGGCGGCGATTCCGCGCATGGCAACGAGCGGCATCAGCTGCAGACAATCGCTCTTGAAGCCCACGACCTCCGCGGGCAGAAACCCCTCCGGCGTCTCGATCTCGGCTACGCCTCCGACGGGAAGCTCGATGCCCGTAGCCTCGACCAGGATTCCGCGCACCGAGATGACGTAGCCCCCCTGTGCTGGGGCGGCGCTACCGAGAGTCGTAAGCAGGGCCTGCGGAGCGTGCATCAGGAGTCCCCCTCCGTGCCCAGCCGCTGCTCCGCCTGGCGCAGCAGCCGTTCGGGCCTCCCGTCGTAGCAGCGCAGCGCTGTCTCGAGCACGACGGAGCCGGGCTCGAGCAACGCATCCGCCCGCACCTGGACGGAGGTATCGGCTAGGTCGAGCTCGAGCTCCGGCAGGTGGGCGCGCAGGATCTCGATGTCGGCCGGGGCCACACGCAGGATCAGGGGGGATTCTTCTTTGGCCTCTTCGATGCAGGCGCGTGCCATCTGGAGCACGACGTCTTCACCCTGCGCGAGCTCGCCGCGCAGGATTCGTCTGGCGAGCTCCGTCGCCAGCTGAACCAGATCGCTCTCGGCGGCGTCGAGGCGCTCCTGGCGTACCGCGATCATCGACTGGGTCACGCTCCGTAGCTCCGCCAGTACCGGCTCCAGCTCCTTGAGCGTGGTGGCGCGGCCGCGTGCCTCTCCCTCGGTCAGGCCGTTGCGGTGAGCCTCGTCGGGCGTCAGCTCGATCTGCGCCGTCCGCGCCAGACGCGTAAACTCCGTCTGCTCGCTGAAATCCTGACGGGAGGGCGCGGGCACCTCCTGCTGCAGGTCGACGAAGGTCGCGCGGCGGAAGTACTCAGATGAGCTCATCCTCGCCCCTTCCTTCGACCTGAATCTCGCCGCGCTCCGACATCTCACGGGCAGTGTTCGCGATCGACTGCTGTGAACCCTCGACCTCCGAGAGGCGGACCGGTCCCATGGTTTCGAGGTCCTCGATCAGGGACGCCCTCACGCGCTGCGAGATGTTGGAGAAGAACTTCTCCTTCATCTTCTCGTCTGCGCCCTTGAGTGCCAGAACCAGTGTCTGGTTATCGATGTTGCGCAGAACCATCTGGATCCCGCGGTCATCGACGGCCAGGAGGTCGTCGAACGTGAACATGCGCTCGCGGATCATGTGCGCGACTTCCTGATCCTCGTCCGCCACCGCGTCCAGCAGGGCGCCCTCGTTGGCGCGGTCCATGTGCATGAAGAGCTGCACGGCTAGATCGACGCCCTCCATCTCCTGAGCGCCGGCGATGCCGCCCTCGAAGCCCGATAGCTCGCGCTCGAGAGCACGGTTGAGCTCGGCCAGCATGTCCTCCGAGATCTTCTCCATGCGTGCGATCCGCATGACGACATCGACCCGGAGCTCTTCCGGAAGGCCCAGCAGCACCTCCGCGGCTTGCTCGGGCGGGAGTTGAGAGAGTATGAGCGCGCAGGTCTGGGGATACTCGCGGCTCAGGATGCGGCCCACGACGCGCGGGTCGATCTCGGCCAGTGTATCGTGAATCTTTCCGATCTCGACATCGGTGCGCCCGAATATGTTGTCGAGGCGTTCCACGTCGATAACCTCGCGAACCATGGACTCGATGCGACGGCTCGAGATGCCCGCGACTTGCTGCCCGCCGCCACCGATCCGGGCTTTGAAATCGAGCGCGACATCTCGAACGACTTCCTCATCCGGCTCGCCGAGATCCGTGTCCGCGCGGTGGATGCATGCAATGTCGCGATCCCCCAGGTTCTTGAGGATCTCCAGCGCCACTTCTTCATCCATCAGGCGCAGGAGGATCGCGACCTTGTGTGGCCCCGTGAGCCGTCGTCGTCCTCTGCCTACTCGCGCAGCCATGATCTGATCGCGTGGGCCACGGTCTGGGCCTGGTCCTTACTGATGGGGATCGCGAGCTCGGCGGCCTTGATCTCGAGGGCCTGCTGCTCAGGGGTAAAACCGGTATGTGCGCCCCCGCCAGGACCGACTCCGCCGGCTACACTGGGTAGGGAGGAGAGCTGTGCGAGCGCGGGTCGGATGACCAGCAGCCCGAGCAGTGTCAGGCCGCCGAGCAGCGCGACCACCCGGCCGACCGTGGGGAGCAGCACGAAGAGCTCCGGGCTCTTCCAGAACGGCAGCTGCTCAGTCGGGAAGTCTGCCAGTGGCGAGCGGAACGGGAAGTTCTGAACCTCGATCAGGTCGCCGCGCCCCGCGTCAAAGCCGACGGCGCGCTTAACGATCTCCGTTATCTTCTGCATCTCCTCCGCGGGGCGAGGCTGATAGACCGGCGGACCCGGCTCTTCTCCCTCGGCCGCCTTGGGACTGGTGTAGGTGCCATCGACCATGACCGCGAGCGACAGCCGCTCGATCCGTCCCATGGGAACAACTGTATGTGTCGAGCTCCGGCTGACCTCGAACTTGAGCGTCTCACGCGTGATCGTTTCGGTGCTCGGCTCGGGCGAGGCTGTTACGCTCGGCAGGCCCCCAGGTATGTTTGCGGCCGTACCGGGAATCCCGCCGGCTACGGAAGAAGGTTCCGAACGACTCTCCTCGGTGCGTTGCTCGCTTATCACCGCAGACTCATCCGGGTTGACGCGCTCCTGGGTTTCCTCGAAGCGTCGGGTGCTGATGAGGGCCGCTACCGTGACCACCGACTTTCCGCTTCCCAGTGCCGCATCGAGCAGGGTCTGCGCGCGCTGGGCGAGGTCACGCTCGATCCCGCGCTGCACCGACAGGGCTTCAGCCGCCAGCATATCGCCGTCCGCAGATCCGGGCCGGGCCAGCAGGCGCCCCGTCGAGTCCAGGATCGTGATCTGGTTTGCCTCCAGGCCCTCGACCGCGCCCGAGAGAAGCTGCGCGATCGCGATGGCCTCTGTGCCGCTGAGGGTGCGACCGGGCAGCAGACTTACGACGACGGCCGCGCGCGGCTTCACCTTATCGCGCTTGAAAAGCGCCTTCTCGGGCAGCGTGATATGCACGCGCGCGGACTGCACTGGCGCCAGGCGGGCGATCGTTCGAGAGAGCTCCCCCTCGAGCGCTCGACGAAACTGCACGCGCTGCTGGAAAGGTGTCATTCCCAGGCCGTTCCCGTCGAAAATCTCAAATCCGATCGGTCCGGCGGAGGGCATCCCCTTGGAGGCCAGCTCCAACCGGAGGTCGTAGAGACGCTCGACCGGCACCTGCACCGTGGTGCCGGCGTGCGTTACTTTGAACGGCACCTGGGCCGTCGAGAGCTCATCCACGATGCTGGCGGCGTCTTCCGGCGATAGCTGCGCGTAGAGAACCGCATAGTCGGATT
>SMWZ01000016.1 GCA_004356455.1 Deltaproteobacteria bacterium | reverse complement strand
TCCGCGAGCGTTCGTGGTGATGCAGATGCCCGGGGTTGTAGCGGAGCTTGTCCACGTGCGGTGCCACGCGGGCCGCCAGTCGATAGTGCTCCTGGAGATCGACAACCAGGTGGGCTTGCGTGCGTGCACGGATCTCGGCCAGAGCATCCGCGTCTTTGGCGCTGTCCACCGCCACGCGCACCAGCGCCGCGCCGGCCTCGTGCAGCTCCTGGATCTGCGCTGCCGTCGCCTCCACGTCGCTGGTGGGTGTAGCACACATGCTCTGTACGGAGATCGGGGCTGCGCCTCCGATCTCGAGCGAGCCCGCTCGCACGGTCCGGCTCTGCCGCAGGGGGAAGGATCTCTCCACGACCGGTAGGCTAGCACCCTAGACCGAGTCGAGCCCCCAGACATAGATGGGCACCCGCGCGGGCTTGCGCGAGTCGCCGAAGACCTCCACGGGATCCGCGCCGCCAAAACGTTGAGGCCGCAGGATCCGAATCAGTGCGAACGACTGCAGCAGCTCCGGATCCTCCAGTGGGCTCGGCTCGGACTCGGGGGAGAGCACACATAGGGGTCGACCCAGCTCCGTGGCAAGCGCACGCAGGAGACACTCGACCTCGGATGGCTCGCCCGCCCACTCGTGAACCACATCGCGGAGATCGCGGCCCTTGCCCTCCACGCAGTACGCGCGGACGCGTCCATCCTGCTCACGCAGATAGGCGTGCGTGCCCGGTACGTCCAGGAGCGTCTCGAAATCGGCTCGTGTGCGCTCAACACGAAGTGAATGTCGCTCCAGCAGGCGCAGCAGCTCCGCGGCATCAGCCGCATTTGCCCGCCTGAGCTTGGCAGCAGCGCCCCCGGGCTCCAGGCGGATCAAGCGCTCTCTTCCTGCCGCAACGAAGCCGAGTCTGCGGTACAGGTTCCGCGGCGGTGCGAACAGCAGCGCCAGGTCGGCTCCCGCCTCCTGCGCCCGCTCCAGGCAGTGATGGACCACTCGCGTGGCGTAGCCGAGACCCCGCCGAGTGCGCCGCGTGGTCACCAGACCGATTGCGGCCGCCAGCAGACGCTCGCTGCCTGAACGTAAGATCAGCGGACGCCAGGCGGCATGTGCGACAAGCCGTCCCTCTTCCTCCAGAACGAAGCGCCGGTCCCGATTGCCGGCGCCAATAAGAAGGGGAAACTCCCGCGCCAGACCCGCAACTCCATCGAACTCGCAGTCGAGAAATTGGGCTATCCGCAAATCGTCTGCACAGAGTTGGGGCTCGCAGCCCTCAGCTGCATAAGCTCGATCCGCTTCCACCTCCGGCACTTCGGTGTGGAGTTGCGCGCACTTGAGCCGTCGAGATCGTTCGACGAGTTGGTCGTTGGCTCCTAAAGATCGTATCCGGCGTTTCCGAATAGCTGGGTGCGCACGGAATCCCGGCGCAGACGATCGGCGATTACGGAGGGGCACGCGGAGCAAGGATGCTCCGCAGGCCAAATTTCAGGGAGGAATCCGAATGGGTCTCCGCATCAACACAAATATCGCGTCCATTAACGCGCAGAAGAACCTGGCAAGGACTCAGCTCGACTTGAACAGGGCACTCGACAGATTGTCGTCGGGTTTGCGTATCACGCGCGCTGGCGATGACGCAGCCGGGCTGGCGATCTCGGAGTCATTGCGTGCACAGATTCGCGGTCTCGGCCAGGCGCAGCGAAACGCAAACGACGGCATCTCGGTCATCCAGACCGCCGAAGGCGCGCTGAACGAGATCTCGAACATCCTCATTCGCCTGCGAGAGCTCGCGGTCCAGTCCGCCTCCGAAGGTTCCATCGGGAACGCGGAGCGGAGCTTCCTTCACAACGAGTTCAGCTCTCTGCAGAGCGAGATCACGCGTATCGCGAACTCCACGCGGTTCGGCGGGCGCGTGCTTCTCGATGGCTCGCTCTCGGGAGCCGGAAGCGCCCTCACCTTCCAGGTGGGGATCTTCAACAACGCGGCCGTCGACAGGATCACGCTCAACATCGGGAACGCCACCGCCAGTGGTCTTTCCATCCAGAGCAGCGACGCAGCGGTATCGACGACAGCATCGGCGCAGGCCGCACTGGAGAAGATCGACTCCGCACTCTCCTCGGTCTCGCTCGTGCGCGGTAACCTGGGCGCGGCCTCGAACCGACTTCAGTCCACAATCAACAACCTGGCATCTTCGATCGAGAACCTGTCGGCCGCGAACTCCCGTATTCGCGACGCCGACATCGCAGCGGAGACGGCCGCGCTCACGCGGGCCCAGGTGCTCCAGCAGGCGGGTATCGCCGTGCTGGCCCAGGCCAACGTATCCTCCCAGATCGCGCTCACGCTTCTCCAGTAAGCAGACCGATCGTCGCATTACCGGGATTCCGGCCGGGGAGGGGGTAAAACCCCTCCCCGCTCCCGCTCCGCCGGAGGGGTCCGAGCCCAGACGAGCTAAACCTCGAGCAGGTTTCGCTCGAAAGGAAGCAGCATGGGACTCCGCTCCAGCTCCTTGACCGGCTCCATCACCTTCGGGGGCATCGCGTCCGGGATTCCCACCAACGAGATCATTGACCAGCTCCTGCAGCTCGAGCGTCGGCCCATCGACCTGCTCGAGGGGCAGAAGGAGGACTTCGAGGGCAAGCTCTCGATCCTCCAGGATCTGAACAGCAAGACCCTGGCCCTGCGCGACGCTCTCCGGACTCTCGACAACATGACCGACGTCGGAACGGAAAGCTTCGAGGAGGAGTTCAAGAAGACTACGAGCACGACGACGGCCAGCTCGAGCCACGCGGACCTCGCAAAGGTGACCGCCACCGGATCGGCAGAATCCGCGACGATTCTAATCGAGGTCGAGCAGCTCGCGCTAAACGACCGCCACGTCTCGACGGGCTTCTCGGCTCCGACGGACACAATCACCAACGGAACCTTCAGTGTCACCGTGAATGGGGTCACGACCACGCTCGAGATCGACGGGACCAACAACGTCATCGTCAACGGTGTCGACACCGGGATCGACACCAGCGCCCCCAACGACACGCTCACGGGCTTCGTGGAGGCGATCAACGCCTCCGGCGCGAACCTCCGAAGTTACATAGTAGACACCGGCCTCGGCGGTACCCCGTACCGGGTCTACATCGAGGGGGACACGGGCGCCTCGGAGCAGATCACCTTTGGGGATGACCTCAGCCTGAACTTCACCCAGCAGCAGAACGCTCAGAACGCCCGTCTGGCTCTCGACCCCGGGGCCGGGGAGATCGACATCGAGGGCCCAACGAACGTCTTCACCGACATCATCCAGGGGGTGTCGATCGAGGCACTCCAGACCGGAGGCCAGGACATAACGATCAACGTGACGACACAGACCGTCACGAACGCCGATGCGATCGTCACCGCGATTCAGGACGTCGTCTCCGCCTACAACGACGTGGTCAGCATCATCGGTGAGCAGGCCGAGGTGGACCCCACGACGAACCGTGGCGGGCCGCTGATCGCAGACTCGACCCTGGTCACGCTCAAGCGCCAGCTCTCGAGCATCATCGCCAGCCAGATCGGCTCCGGCAACATCACCTCTTCCATACAGATCGGAATCGAGCTCGACCGAGACGGAATCCTGAAGCTCGACGAAGACAAGCTTCGATCAAAGCTCTCATCGAGTCTGGATGACGTCAAGAACTTCTTTGCGGGCCCCGCGTCGTTCGCGGATCAGCTCCGGGCCGTCGCCGATACGTTCATCGATCCCATCGACGGCGTACTGGTGACACGGATCCAGGGCACCACCAAAACGATCGCGGGTCTCGTGTCGAGCATTGCCGACGCCGAGGAGCGGCTGGTCCGGGTCGAGGAGAATCTCGTTCGCCAGTTCTCCGCGCTGGAGCGCCTGGTGAGTAATCTTCAGCAGCAGGCTCTGTTCTTGGACCAGTTCTTGCTGGCTTCGCTGAATCGTTGAACCCGCTTCCGCTAGGAGAGGACCAGGATGCAGATCAGCCCACAAGCCGTACACGCCACGTATCAACAGGCCCAAATTGGATCCGCCGGTCCGCTGCGGATCGTCGTTCTGCTCTACGAGGGTGCGCTCCTGTTTAGTCGACAGGCACTCGAGAAATTCGACGAGCCCGCGGCCCGGGGCCATGCCCTGGGGCGCGCCCATCGCATCGTCTCCGAGCTCTTCGCCGCGCTGGATCACGAGCAGGGCCAGGAGATCGCCGCCAATCTGGACGCCCTGTACGGCTTTCTGCTCAATGCGCTGACGCAGGCCAACATCGACGGCGATCGCAAGGCCCTCAAGGGGGCGATCGAGGTGCTCGCGGCGTTGCTGCCCGCCTGGCGCACGATCGAAGCCCGCAGCCCGAACGAGGAGCGCTGACACCCGATGGATGACCCGCGCCTTATAGACTGGCTGCAGCTCACGCGACAAGCGCTCGAGGCGTCCAAAGAGGAGCTCGCGCAGACCCTGCAGCAGGTCTCTTCGGGCCGCGCGGAGCTGCAACGCTCGCTCGAGGAGAGCCCTCCCAGCTCCGCTCCCGGAGAGGAGCTCACACGCGAGCTCGAGCAGGCGGAGGCCGAGCTGGAGCATCTGGTCGCCGGCGTGCGCGAGCAGCTCGAGGCGAGACTGGCCGAGCTGAGAAAGCTGCAAAGTGGAACCGCGGGCTATCGACCCGCCCGCTCGAACACCCCGGCCTTCGTCTCCAAGTCGGTCTGATCCTGACACCCCCGGCAAGTTTTTCCCCCGTGCGCGGCAGGAGCGAGCACGACCTTCCGCAGCCGAACCGCGCTGTCACGGGCATGGGGATTGCTTTGCACTAATCGCCCCCCTAGCGCGGGTCGGGACACATGCTTCAACGGAATCTCGAGGCACTCCGCAGGCAGAACCCGGAGCTGGCGGAGGAAATCGATCGTTGCCTAACGGGCCCGGCGTTCGAGGCCCTCACCGCCAGCAGCGGAGCCCCGACGGTGCGCTTCGACGGTCGCCTGGAAGCCAGCGCGGAGAACCCCGAGCGCGAGGCGGAGCGGTTGGCGATACACTTCCTCGAGCGAGCGGCCGAGGTAGGTGCGACGCGCATGGTCCTGTTTGGCCTGGGCGTCCACACGCTTCACTTCCTGGAGCGCTTCGAGGGCAAGCTACTCGTGGTCGAGCCGTCGCTGGAGCTCTGCCGGGGGGTGCTCGAGCGCGTGGACCTCGCGCGTGGGCTCGAGCGCTGCCAGCTCATCGTTGCGAGCGACCCCGCGAGCATCGCCTGTCACCCCTTATTTCAGGGCTCGGAGCGCGGGCTCTTCCTGAGCCACGCGACCGCCCGGCGCCGCGCGCCCGACCTGCACGATGACCTGGCGCGGCGCTTTCACCCGGGCGGAGTGGCGTCGCCGCTGAGCATCGCCGTGATCCCACCGCTCTATGGGGGCTCCCTGCCGGTCGCACAGGCCTGTGCGCGAGCACTGAGGGAGCTCGGGCACTACGTGCGCGAGCTCGACTTCGCTCCCTTCTGGGCCGCATATCAATCGATTCAACGCTCCACGGACGACCCTCGCCTCGCCGAAGCGTCCTCCACCTTGCGAGCGGGGCTGGTGCGCTTGATCGGCGAGACGGTCCTCGCGTCGTTCCAGCTCGACCCCCCGGACCTCGTCTTCGCCGTAGCCCAGGCACCGCTGGATTCTCAGACGCTGGATCGGCTGCGCGCAATGGGAATCACGCGCGCCTTCTGGTTCTGCGAGGACTTTCGTGTGATGTCGTACTGGCGGGAGCTCGCGCGTCACTACGATACGATCTTCCATGTCCAGCCCGATGAGTTCTCGCAGCCTCTGCGAGAGGCCGGCGGGTACGGTGTACCGCTGCAGATGGCGTTCGACCCCACGGTTACGCATCCACTCGAGCTCTCCTCTGAGCAGCGTGCGCGTTATGGCAGCGACCTGTCCTTCCTGGGCGCCGGCTATCACAACCGCATCCAGTTCCTTCCCGCTCTCTTCGACCTGGGACTGCGCATCTACGGCACGGAGTGGCCCAAAGATCCCGTGTTCAGAGACGCCATGCCGGAGCCGAATGTGCGTCAGTCGGCCGAGACATCGAATCTGATCTTCAATGCCACGCGGCTCAATCTCAACCTGCACTCCTCGCCCTGGTGTGACGGCGTCAACCCGGTGGGCGATTTCCTGAACCCTCGCACCTTCGAGCTCGCCGGCGCGTGCGCGTTCCAGCTGGTAGATCAGCGGCGCGATCTGGCGCTGGCGCTGCAGCCCGGCGTGGAGGTGGAGACCTTCAAAGACATCTACGAGTGCCGAAAGAAGATCGGCTACTACCTCGAGCACGAGGACGAGCGCCTGGAGATCGCGGCTAACGGACGCCGCCGAGCGCTGGCCGAGCACACCTATCGGCATCGGATGGAGGAAGCGATCGACGCGCTGCGAGCGGGGCCGGCTCCGCTCACGCCGCGGCGCCCGGACCTTCCCACCGTTGGAGCCGTACTCGAGTCGTGCCGCGACGAGCCCGCGTTGGCGGCGGTTCTGGGACGCCTCGAGCCCGACCGCGTGGTCGATACTGACGCCATCACGCTGGCCGTGGCAAGCGGCGAAGGCGAGCTCTCGCGAGAGGAAAAGCTGCTCCTCTATATGCGCGAGGCCCTGGGTGAGACCCAATATTTCAACGCGCCGGGGCAAACGAGTTGAAAGATATCGCCATCCTCAACCTGACTCGCTTCGGCGACCTCGTGCAGACAAGCCCGATCGTGATCGGCCTGCGCAAGCGCCATCCCGCGGCGAAGATCCACCTGATCGTCAAGCGTCGTTTTCGAGCCGTGGCAGAGATGCTGCCCGACGTCGACGCGATCCACGAGCTCGATGGCGATGCTCTGGCCCGGATCGTAAGCCAGCCGGACATGGGGTTCGTGGAGCGCTTCCGCAAAGTTCGAGAGATGGTGGATCGGCTGGCCGAGATTCACTTCGACGTGGTCTACAACTTCACACATTCGCGTGCGAGCGCCGTTCTGCTCTCGCTCCTCGACACCGAAAGGACGACCGGCTTCACCCTGGATCGCAACGGCCAGCGCCGCGTCGACAATAAATGGCTGCGGCACATAGCCACCCTGGTGCGAGCCCGGAGGCTTTCGCGCTTCAATCTGGTGGATCTCTATCTGGGCGCGGCCGGGCTTTGCGGAAGCCGCGTCCCCGTGTCCGTACACGTTCCGGAGCCCGCGCGCACCTTCGCCGCCGAGCAGCTGCCCGGCCCCGGCCCACGGGTCGCGATTCAGCTCGGTGCCAGCACGGACACGAAGACCTGGTCCGTCGGCCGCTTCGCCGAGACCCTCAACCACCTCACTCAGCGCATCCCCAGCGCGCGCATCGTGCTAGTCGGTGTGGCCGCGGAAGTGGAACAGGCGCGCAAGCTCCGGGACGCGTGCCCGGGCGTCTGGTTCGAAGACCTCGTGGGCAAGACCTCGATCGATGAGCTCGCTGCGGTCCTGGAGCGAGCCCAGCTGCTGCTCACGAGTGATACCGGAACAATGCACCTGGCCGCTGCCGTGGGCACCACGACCTGCAGCGTGTTCGTCGGGCTCGGGACCCCCTACGAGACGGCCGTCTATGCCGAGGATCACTGGGCGCTGATGTCGCGCATTTCCTGTGCTCCCTGCGGGTACTCCATCAAGTGCGGACACACGGTCTGCCACGAGGATATCCCGCCGCAATGGCTCGCGGAGTTCGTTCAACGGCTCCTGGAACACAAGCCGGTCGATGACCTCTCATCGCTGCCCCGCGCGGACGTGCTGCGAACGCACTTTGACGAGAACGGGCTGCTCGAGCTCGTTCCGCTGCATCCGCGCGAGCCCGAGCCTCAGGATCTGCTCGCGCTGGCCTACCGGGCCGCGTTTCTCGAGAGTATCGAGGGCGTCGCGGTCCAGCTCGAGCCCATCTGGCAGCGGGCTCAGATACGCTTCGGCATTCAGCCAGAGAAGTGGCGGAAGGCCCTACCAAGCAGCCTACCCGGACAGCTCCAAAGGATGGACGAGATCGCGCGCCATGCCGAAGACATCGTGTCCCGCCTAGAGGATCTCGGCGACCAGCCAGCCGAGCTACGCGAGGGCAGCAAGTCACTACGCGAGACCGACGAGGCGATCTACGCAATCGCGCGCTCCGAGCCGCTGCTCGCCCCGCTGGGTCTGGCCCACGAAAGCGAGCTGGAAGATCTACCCGACGCCGATTTGCCCACGCTCGCGTGGATGAGCAGGTGCGTCTACGGGAGCTTGCGACGCCGTGTCGCGGTTCTGCGCCATCTGATCGAAGCGGACCGCTCGTTACCGCTCGTACAAGAAGGAGGATCCACATGATCCAGCTCCAGATCAACAAAGTCAGCGAGACGATTAGGCCGAGCTCGATCGGCGAGCTCAGAGGCTACCTGCAAAGAGCTCTCCAGCCCGGACACGTGATCTCGGTTCTGCGTGTGAACGGACTGGAAATCGCGGAGGAGCGGCTGGGCGAATTCGAGCCCGATGCGATTCGAACACTCGAGGTGCAGACCGCGCTGCCCGCGGACCTGGCCTGGGAATCGCTGACTGAAACCCAGGAGTGGATCGAGCGAATCTGCGCAGTCCTGGACTCGATCGCGCAGGACTACAGACTCGGCCGGGAGCACGAAGGGGCAAGCCGGCTGGTCTCGGTCGTGGACGCGCTCCAGGTCCTGGTCGGACTGCTTCAGGGCATTCACGCCTCCCTGGACCTCGACCAGGGCACACGCGGCCGCATCGCCGTGCCCTGGCAGGACGCAGAGAGCGAGCTCAAGCTCTCTGTCGAGGGGCTGGTGCAGGATCTCGAGCAGGGCGATCCCGAACGTCTGGCGGATCGAACAGGTTACGCGCTACCGCGCAGCCTCGGACGTTTCCGCGATGTGCTGGCCGAGATCTCGGCATGAGCGAGCGACGTGAGTACTTTCGAATCCAAACCTTCGCCCGCGTGGGCCTGCGCGTGCTATCCGAGGAGGAGGGGGAGCAGGTGCGGCTTCGCCTCAAGTCCCGCCGCCCTTCCGCGTTCCTCTCCTCCACCGCCATCGATGAGTCAGGCCTGTCCTCTGAGCACCGTGTCGCGCTCGACCTGATGCTACGCATCGCGCTGACGCTGGACCGCATCGACCGGCGCCTGGACCAGATGGCCCGCGCGGGCCAGTCCGCCGATGACCACATGCTTTCCCTCCAGCCCATCGATATCACGCTCTCGGGATCGGGCTTCTCCGGACAGTTCTCGCTAGACGTCTCACCCGGAGAGCTGGTCGAGGCCCAGCTCGATCTGTGGGAATCCGGGCTTCCCCTGATCAGGGCGCTGGCGCGCTGCGTGAAACTCGAAGAGGCCGCCGAGGGCCACATGATCATCGCCTTCGGCTTCGAAGAGATCCTGCCGGAAGACCAGGAGAGGATCATTCAGCTCACCCTCAGGAGCCAGAGTCAAGCGCTTCGGGAGAGCAAGAGGGGAGCAGGATGATGCATCCAGGCCGGCCGAGAATCGCGCTCATCGGAGGCACCTATCGCGCGCTTTGCGTGCTCGAGTTTCTGCTTGAGCGCGGGGACCGTGTGGTGGCGTTCATCGGCCAGGAGAGTGAGGGAGAGCGTGATTTCTGTCCCGAGATCCTGGAGCTCTGCGATTGCTCCTCGATTCCCGCGCGCAGCGCGCGCAAGCTCGGGGAAGAGGTGGTGCGCTGGCTGGAGGACCGCATCCGTCCGGATCTCGTCATTGCCATCGGCGTCAACACCGAGATCCCGCTGGCCATCGGCGGCAATTGCCGCCTCGGTCTACTGGAGGTGATCGACTGCTTCAGCTCGGATTCCTGCCCCGGCGTCGTGCTCAGGCAGCGCGGCCACGACGTGGATCGGAGGGAGCTGGAGCGCCCACAGGATGCCGAGGAAGACGGCGACACCTACCTCCAGATGGTGGACGAGATGCTGGACGCGGTCGGACGCTACCTGGATCAGCTCACCCCCGCACGAGTGACCCCCGAGGTCCAGGTGAGCTTCTCGGGGTCGAGGTTCTCGGCCGACGAGCTCGATGACATCGTCGCTCGTCCGAGCCCGGGGCCCGAGACCGGGGCTCTGGAACGTGAGCTGCGAGAGTACGTCGGGGCCGAGTCCACGTTCGTGCTGAGCTCCCACCGCGAAGCGCTCGCATTGCTGGTGCAAGCATTGGAGCTGGGCGAGGGGGACGAGGTTATCTGTCCGGGGATCGTCTCTGCCAGTGTAATTGAAGCGATTCGCGCCAGCGGAGCGCGCCCCGTCTTCGTGGATGTCGAGCCCAATCGCTTGACCCTCGACCCCGTGAAGCTGCACACGGCACTTTCGCCGCGGGCCCGATGTATGGTGATCGCCCACAGCTTCGGCCAGCCGGCCGCCCTGGACCAGCTCTACGCAGTCGCCGAGAGCGCAGGGCTCGAGGTGATCGAGGACGCTGGCACGAGCCTGGGGGCACGCTTCGGAGAGTCCCGTCTCGGCCGCAGCCCCTGCGCGTGTGTGTTCCGTATGCGTCTGGGGCAGGCTGCGTCGGCCTCCGGCGCGGCTCTGGTCGCAGTACCGGACGCGCTGGCAGAGCGCCTGCGTGAACGAGCACAGGAGCATCGGCTCGGGGACGGCGCGGCGGCGGCTCTGCGCCGTCTGCTGCAGACCTGGGACGATCGCATCTCCACCCGACGCGAGAACGCCAGGGCCTACTCCGCTGCGCTGGTGCGTTACGACGCGTTCGAGATCCCGCCCACGCCGGAGGACGCGCTGCCCGTCTACTCCGGCTATGTGCTGCGCTTGACGCGCTTCGCGCGCACGAGCTCAGACGATCTGCACAAGCTGCTGGGAGAAGCAGGCATCGAGATCCGGCGAATCTCCGTTCCGATAACCAACCGCGAGCTCGTGCGCCTGCCCGTTGCGGAGAGCGCCGCTTCGAATGGCTTACTGCTGCCGGTCGAGAACGTCACGGACGCAGAGCGCGAGCACGTCCTCGATGGCATCTTCAGCTACGCGATCGGCTAGTTGTACTGGCGGGTCCCGGGCCAGGGCGGCCTGGCCCACCCGCCTACGCTCAGCTTCGCCTCGCTGCGCGCGGAGCTTCGCGCCGCTTGCGCGCGTCCCGGGCCAGGGCGGCCTGGCCCACCCGCTCTTCGCGAAGGCCTCCGGCCTTCGCTGCGCGCGGCGCTACGCGCCGCTTGCGCGCGTCCCGGTGAGGCGCCTACGCAGGGCTACGCCGGTCGATAACGCGCTAGCAAGGCCGCAGGCCGCGCAGCGCGAGGCGAAGCCGAGCAAAGTGCGCGCAGGCCGGCTGTGCCGGCCGATACCGCGCTAGTACAGGCTAGACGTAGGTGAGCCAGTGCTCGTACTTGCCGGTGCGCCCATGGACAGCGTCGAAGAAGGTGGTCTGAATGGTACGGGTAATGGGACCGCGGGTACCCGCGCCGATGGTGCGGTCATCGAGCTCGCGGATGGGCGTCACCTCGGCGGCAGTGCCCGTCAGGAAGGCCTCGTCCGCAACGTAGAACTCGTCGCGCGTGAAGGGCTGCTCGATGACATCGATTCCCTTGTCACGCGCGATCGTCATCACAGCGTCACGCGTGATCCCCTCGAGCACTGACCCCAGAGGCGGGGTCTTGAGGGCTCCGCGCCGTACGATGAAGATGTTCTCGCCGCTCGCCTCCGCGACGTTACCGCTGGCGTCGAGCAGCACCGCCTCGTCATAGCCGAGCCGGGTGACTTCGCGCTTGGCCAGGATCGAGTTGACGTAGTCGCCACAGGTCTTCGACTTGGTCATGGTCGAGTTCGGGTGGGGGCGCATGTAGGAGGAGATCTTCGCCCTCACGCCGCGCTCGAGGTTCTCCTCGCCCAGATAGGTCCCCCAGGGCCAGACCGCGATCGCAACGTGCACGGGGTTATCCACAGGCAGCAGACCCATGGATCCGTCCCCCAGGAAGAGCAGAGGCCGGATATAGCCCTCGAGCAGCTTGTTGGCGCGCAGCGTCACGAGCACCGCCTGCTCGAGCTGCTCGACCGTGTAGGGGAGCTCGATCTCCAGGATGTGGGCGGAGCGCGCGAGCCGCTCGACGTGATCGCGCAGCCTGAACACCACGCTGCGCCCGTCATCACAGCGATAGCAGCGAATTCCTTCGAAGGCCCCGAGACCGTAGTGCAGGGTATGCGTCAGGATCGGGACCCGGGCCTCGTCCCAGGGGATCAGCTCCCCGTCCATCCAGATCTTCTCGGTCTTCTCGACCGCCACTACTTCTTCCTTCCGAAGCCGAACAGCTTACCCGACTTACTACCGTGGGCTTCCCTGAACCGCTTCTGCATCAGGCGCAGCTCCCGGCTCGCCTCCACGTGCTCCGGGCGCAGGCTCAGCACCTTGCGGAACATTTTCCCCGCCCCGTCCGGGTCTTCGCAAGCCTTTAGCAGCTGGCCCAGGTAGTAATACCCGGTCGGGGACTGAGGGGCGAGGTCGATGGCCTTCTTGAGGTGCTCGATCGCCTTGGGCCGCTGCTCGCTCTTGGTCAGGAACAGAGTCCAGCCGTATAGGGCGTGGAACTCGCCCTCGTTGGGTTCGAACTCGAGCGCGCGCTGGAAGTGCGCGCTGGCCTGTTCGTGGTCGCGCGCCTTGAGGCAGCCCTCGCCTCTCCGGCACTCCTGCTCGGCCTCGACGATGCGCCTGACATCCTTCCGCTGCTGCTCGGCAGATTTACCGGTCTTCAGCTCAGACTCGTAGACTTGCCTCGCTTGCGGGTCGGTGAGCGTATCGTGCGCCGTGGAGATGCGCGCGAAGACCTCGGCCGCCAGAGCGGCCAGCTCGCTCGGCACGCCACGAAACCGGTCCGGATGGTAGAGCTTGGCCAGCCTGACGAAGGCAGGGCGGATCTCCAGCGGCGCCACGTTCGGGCTCACTCCCAGCACCTGGAAGTGGTTCAGCTTGGCCTGGGTCGCGAGCAGCTCACGCAGCTGTTCAGCGGTCACGGGCGTGGCACCGGTGCGCTTCGACCCCTTCTCATCGAAGCGGACCCCCCCGACAAGCCATAGGCCGAAGAGCGCAGGCGCATGCGGTTGCATCAGCTCGCCTACCTTGCTTCCCGGCTCGAGGCACTTGAGCAGCGCGGCCACGGCGTCTGAGGTCTCAGCGTGGCTGAGCTCGAGCTTCTCCCGGGTGATGGCGCAGTCTCGGTAGGGCGCGAGCTTCTGCTCGGCCCAGTCCAGAGGCATCATCTCCACGCCCCGCAAAATCGTAGCTCGCTGCGTCCAGCCCTCGAGCGGCGAGGCGAGCGAATCCTGTGTCACACCGGCCTGGGTCCAGGACTCTCCCTCCAGCCAGGCAAAGAGATCGAGTAGCTTTCCCTCGGCCTGCCTCGCGAGAGCCTGGTCCAGCTCACCGCGAGTCAGGGCGCCCATCGCGACCAGCAGCTCGCCCTGCTTGCGATCGCTCGACTTCGCGCGCCGAAAAGACTCCTGGAGCGCTTGCTCGCCGATGCGCCCGCTCTTCATCAAACGCTGGCCGAGGCACTCGCGCACGGCGTTGGAGCGAATGGACCGCGGCTCGCCCCGGTCCAGCAGCACCACCTTATGGTGTCGGCCCGCCCGAAAATGTACGGCTCCGGTGAGTCCCTGCTGCATCGCGTCCCAGAGCACCTCGGCCACGGAGCGCTCACTGAGCGAGACGCGTGCGCTCGTCGTCTCCGACACGACCGGCTCCTTGGGTGGGCCCAGGTGCGCGTGCAGCTGAGACACCAGGTCCTCCGCGCTGAAGGGCTTCTCCAGGAACCCGGAGGCACCGGCCTGCGTCAGGTCACGGGCGTTACTCGGGCCGCGGAAGATGCCACTCATGGCGATCACCGGAATGCCATTCGTGGCCTCGGCGGACTGCAGAAGCATGAGCACGCTGCGCCCGTCCTTCTTGGGCAGAAGCAGATCCAGCAGCACCAGGTCTGGGTTGCTGTGCGCCACCTCCCTCATCGCCGCCTCGCCATCGTGCGCCAGGCGGGCGCGGTAGCCGGCCGACTCGACCGTGCGCACCAGCTTTCGCGCCAGCGCACGATCGTCTTCAACAATGAGGACTTCCTGAGACACCCATCCCCCCGGGTTTGGCTTGACGTCAGCCAGGCCTATCGGCAAAAAGGGCCCCTGCGTTGAATCCCGAGGCTCCCGGGCCAGCTGAAATTACGCTGATTTGCCGGTAAGTTAGCGATTTCGGAGGCGGGCCAAGCCGGGCCCGTAGGGGGGCCGAACCAGCCCCCGTTCGGTGACCACGGCGCTGACCAGCTCGGCCGGCGTCACGTCGAAGGCCGGATGCAGGGCTTTCACTCCCTCCGGAGCGATCGACTGCCCCGCGAAATGCAGCACCTCCTCCGGCGCCCGCTGCTCAATCGGGATCTCGTCCCCGCAGGCCGTTTCGAAATCAATGGTCGAGAGCGGCGCGGCCACGTAAAAGGGGAGCCCGTGCGCCTGCGCCAGAACCGCGAGCGCGTAGGTACCGATCTTGTTAGCCACGTCCCCGTTCGCCGCAATGCGGTCCGCGCCCACAACCACGAGATCCACCTGCCCAAGACGCATGAGGGAGCCCGCCATGGAGTCCGTGATCAGGGTCACGGGTATGCGGTCCCGAGACAGCTCCCAGGCGGTGAGGCGGGAGCCCTGCAGAAAGGGACGTGTCTCGGACACCAGTACGTCGCGTACCCGTCCCTCGCGCGCGGCGGAGCGAATCACGCCCAGCGCCGTGCCGTAGCCCGCCGTCGCCAGGCCCCCGGCGTTGCAATGGGTCAGCACGATGGACCGTTCGGGAACCAGCGGCGCGCCGACGTCTCCGATCGCACGGCAGCTGGCAACGTCCTCATCGTGAAGCCGCTGGGCCAGCGTCCTGGCCGCTTCGCGTACTGCGTCGGGCTCGGCGCCCGCGGCGAGCAGGCTACGCAGCTCCCCTTCCATGCGTTCGAGCGCCCAGCTCAGATTGACCGCCGTGGGTCGTGTAGCGCGCAGGCGCGCGCCCACCTGCGTGAGCGTCTCGGCGAGCTTCGCATCCGAAGCCCGAGCGAGCTCGATCGCCATCCCCATCGCCGCCGCGATCCCGATTGCAGGCGCACCGCGCACGACCATCTCCTCGATGGCGCGCGCTACCTCCTCAGCGGTCTTGAGCACGATGTAACGCTCCTCGTGGGGCAGCAAGCGCTGATCCAGCAGCTCCACGCCCTGCTCACCGAGGCGCACCGTCGTAAAGCTCACCGCTCTTGCTTGCGTCCGCGCAGGATCTGATCCAGCCACCCGCCCACGGCTTCGGCGCCCTCCTTGCCCAGCTTCTCTTCCAGCTTCTCGAAGAACTTACCTTGTCCAGTGTAGACCGAGGCCAGGCTAGCCAGGGCCGCGCGGTCGAGCTGTACCCGCGGCCGAGTCACGGTGCCCTTGATGCCCGCGATCGGGATCACCTGCTCGCGACCGCGCTTGCGGTCGGCGAGCTCCGCGTCCAGCTCGCGCGTGATCACCACCTGTCCCGAGAGCGCGAGTGCACCATCGGTCAGGCTCACCGTCCCGTGCAGCTGCGCCCTGGCGTGACGGTACTCGAGCGTCAGGTTGTCCATATAGAGCTTCCCGTCCTTCAGGCGGAAGTCCGCCGCGAGACGCTGGAACTCCTCCTCCTCGTAACGCGAGAGATCCCGACCCTTGAGCTGCGCCAGCAGCACCGGTAGCGCAGCCAGACCTCCCAGGATCTGCTGCAGCAACGAGAAGCCCCGGATCCGACCGTCGGTGATCTCGAGCTGGCCCTCGCCCTCGAGGGCCACGAGACTCAGCGGCCCTCTGAGGCTGACCCGGCCTTCGAGCAGTCCCGCCAGCTCCGAGCTTCCGAAAAACGACTTTGCCAGCGCCTCGACCTGCACACCGCTCACTCCGCCATCGAGTCGAGCCAGGCCACTCACCAGGTCGTAACTGCCGGAGAGGGTCGCGCTCTCCCCAGCGGCGAGTATCCGCACATCGTCCGCGTAGAGCCGTGTCCCCTGGGCTCGAAGCAAACCTTCGAGCGTCACCGAACCGTGCTGCAGACCCAGTGTGACCCCATCGAGCTTCGCGTCTCCGGCGAGCGCGAGCGGCTCGAGCTCAACCTCCCACGCACCCAGCTCGATGCGTCCCCCCAGGTCCAGCGGCTCCCGACTCAGCTGCATGAGCGGCTCGAGCTCGAGCGTGACGGGCCGGATGCGCACGTGCGGCGTAGCCGCGTCCAGCGCCAGCTCGAGCTCGAGTCGGTTGGGTCCGATCCTGACGAGCACGTCCCGCAGCGCCGCGAGCGACGCGGTCGAGCCGAGCTCACCCGAGAAAGAAGCCACAAGGCCAGCGGGCTTGCGCAGTGCCTCGCCCCAGTCGATACGGCTGCGTGTGAGGTCGAGCTTCCAGGCGCCGCCGAGCACAGCCGCGAGCTCGGCTTCACCGGCCAGCTCAAAGCCGTTGCTTGCCAGCGCGAGCTGGCGCGCACGAAAGTCCAGCCGTGCGGTCCGCAGCGTGCCCGCTTCTACACCCACTTCGAACGTCCCGTCCACGCGCCCCGCGAGCTCCGCTTCGAGTGCGAGACGCTGACCGAGCTCCGCCAGGTCAACCGCTTCGAGCTTTCCGCGCGCTGCGATGCTGAGCGCGTCAGTCCCGACGCCCCGCAGGTCCACACGGCCCTCCCGCAGCCGACCGAGCTCGGACAGGTCGGCCTCGAACGTAAACTCTGCGGAGCGGTCCAGGCGCAGGCGACCCTGTAGCTCGAGCTTCTCCACCCGCCAGGGGCCGACCTCGAGCGCGCCATCGACGATGCGGACCGTGTCCACCGCCAGCGTCATCTCGCGCGCGGGCGCATCAGCCACCGGACTCGAGGCGCGCTCGGCGGGTTCGGTGGAGCCGGGGAGCTGCAGGCGACCCTGCGCGTCGAGCTCCAGCCGCACTCGCGGCGCATCCAGCTCGACCGCACGCAGCACCACCCGTCCCAGGAAGAGCGGCAGGAAGGCCATGCGCAGCCGAGCCTCGTTCACCTCGAGCAGGGGCGCCTCGGGCGTGGAGCCTTCCACGCGTAGCCCGCTCAAGCGCAGGGCGGGCAGGGGAAAGAGAATCAGCTCGAGCTCGCGCAGCTCCACCGTGCGTTGGAGCCGCTCGGAGATGCGAGAGACGATCGGCTCGCGCAGCCGATCAGCGTCGACCACACTCAACGCCACCGCGACCCCCACCAGGATCGCCACGACGAGCAGAACGGCAATGATCAGCAGCCGCCTCACCGCTCGACCCTCATAGCTCGGGCGCTGCCTGGTGCCAGTCCGTCTCGCGCTGGTAGGTGTGGCCAACCGCCAGCAGGCGCGGCTCCTCCAGGGGCGGTGCGATCAGCTGCAGACCGAGCGGAAGGCCTGCGCTCGTGAAGCCGCAGGGCACCGACAGCGCCGGCAGGCCGGCCAGGTTCACGGTAACGGTGAAGACGTCGGAGAGGTACATCTTGAGGGGATCGTTGACCCGTTCCCCGAGTGGCCACGCGGGGCCGGGCGAGGTCGGCGTGGCGATGACGTCGCAGTTTTCGAACGCGCGCTGAAAGTCCTGCCGGATCAGCGTACGCACCTGCTGTGCCTTGCGATAGTACGCGTCGTAGTAGCCCGCGGACAGCACGAAGGTGCCCAGCAGGATGCGTCGCTTGACCTCGGCACCGAAGCCCTCGGAGCGAGAGCGCTTGTACATTTCGTCGAGTGTCGCCGCCTCGGAGCGAAAGCCGTACTTCACGCCATCGTAGCGTGAAAGGTTGGATGACGCTTCGGCGGTGCAGATGAGATAGTAGGCAGCGACCCCGTAGGGCGTGTGTGGCAGCGACACCTCCACGGTCTTGGCGCCCTTCGCCTCCAGCACCCGCACCGCGTCATGCATCCGCTCCAGCACCTCAGGATCGGCACCGTCCTCGGCCACGAACTCGCGCGGGATGCCCACCCGCAGCCCCGTGGGAGGATCGTCCAGCGCGGCTGCGTAATCCGGAACGCCCACATCCATGGAAGTCGAATCGCGGGGGTCGTGCCCGGCGATTACGCCCAGCAGGCTTGCCGCATCCTCTACCGTGCGCGCGATCGGACCCACCTGATCGAGCGAGCTGGCGAAAGCCACCAGGCCGTAACGGGATACGCGCCCATAGGTCGGCTTGAGACCCACCACACCACACAGCGCCGCGGGCTGGCGGATGGATCCGCCGGTATCCGTACCCAGAGCCACCGGGACCTCGCGCGCGGCAACCGCCGCGGCGCTCCCGCCGCTCGACCCGCCCGGCACACGCGAGAGATCCCAGGGGTTTGCCGTGACTCCGTGCGCGGAGTTTTCGCAGGAGGAGCCCATCGCGAACTCGTCCATGTTGGTGGTCCCGATCACCACCATACCCGCCTCACGCACGCGCCCGAGCACCGTAGCTTCGTAAGGCGCGCGGAAGCCACGCAGAATCCGCGAGCCACACGTGGTCTCGAGATTCGGGCTCACCAGGATCTCCTTCACAGCCAGAGGTAGACCATGCCAGCGACTCCGGACTTCACCCCGCGCGCGCAGGCGATCCGCGTCTTCGGCCTCGCGCAGGGCTTCTTCTCTTCGCAGCGATACGAACGCACCCAGCCGCCCCTCAAGCTGGTCGGAGCGATCGAGGAAAGCCTCCGTCACCTCGCGGCAGCTCGCCTTGCCCGCGTTCACGAGCTGGGCCAGCTCGCACAAGGACCGCGAGACGAGCGTGCTCACTCGATCACCTTGGGTACGATTATCGACGAGTCGTCGTGTTGAGGCGCGTTTCTTACCGCCTCAGCCACTGGCAAGAGATCCGCTACACGGTCGGCACGAAACGGCGTTGCGATGTCGAGCACGTGCGCGGTCGCTGCTACGTCCGACGTATCGATCTCCGAAAGTTTCTCCACGTAGTCCAGCATCGCTTCCAGGTCGCGCCGCATGCGCTCCACCTCGTCGGCGGAGAGACTCAGGCGAGCGAGATCGGCGAGCCGGAGAACCGTATCGGCGTTGATACGCATCGCTCCGAAACCTAGCAAATCACTCAACGTTGAGGATCGAGGGGGTCGGTGAACCAGCGCCAGCTGAACTTGCCCAGCCGGACCCGGTGCCAGGCGGCCCCACCCGAGAGCGCATGCGTTTGAGCCCACTTAATGGCCTGACCGCGCGCCCATGCACGCGTATCGTCGGGGGGCTCGGTGCGAGCCCGGGCTACGCCCGCCGCATCGGAGAGACGCCGTACCGCGCCCGCCAGCTCCAGGCGTCGGTAGCCGCCTTTGGGCCCGATCTCGTGGTAACGCAGATCCAGACGCCGGGCACGAAAGGCCAGGTCCCTGAGTCGGCGGTCGGCCGAAGTATGCGCCCCTCCCTCCCGCATGACCTCGGCCCCTCTCTGTCGAAGCGCCTCCCGGTCGCGTTGATCCGGAACCTCCTGGTACAGCAGGCGTCGCTTCGCCACCCAGTCGAGGCGATCAGCCAGAGCCTCCGGCTCGTGCTCCAGCAGGTGCAGCGTCTCCTCCCAGTCCCGCAGCACGCGAGCCTTCCACACCGCAAGCGGCGAGCCGGTTTCAGCCAGCACTCTGCGTACCCCATCGAGGTAGCGACGCTGGATCTCGAGCGCAGTTGCCCGCGAGCCGTCCTCGAGCTCTAACTCTTCGCTGAGCTTCGGATCCCGGTTCACGCGCTGAAGCGCCGCCAGCGGATCGATCAGAACGGGCCACTCCCACTCGACCTTCGATTCGATCCCCTCCAGCACCAGAGCCGTAGCGCCCACCCGCAGCACCTGGGCCCATTCACACAGGTTGGCGTCGCCCACCAGCAGATGCAGCCGACGCCGGGACCGCAGCACGCTCCAGGGACGAAAGAAGAGATCGCGCGTCTCGTAGACGGGTCGATCCTCTCCGCCGGGAAAGATCCGGGCCAGGCTGCGCAGGAAAGGCGGGCGCTGCGCAAGCCGGAACAGGGGACCGCCGTCGAACGCGACCGCGCCCGCGCCCGAGTAGGCAATGCGTGTGACGAGGAAGGCCGTCAGATAGGTACGGAAGCGGCGATAGTAAAAGCGGTTGTAGAGCACGGAGTGCAAACGCATTAGCGGGTAGATCGGGGCAACCAGACGTTGTACGCGCCCGGTGATCGCGCCCGGATGCGACTCCAGGCGCTCGGCCTGGCGCTCGATCCAACGAAAGAGCGGCTGCGCGGCGGAGCGGCGTACGGCCGCCAGCAGCATGCCGCAGCCGAGCAGGGCAAGCACGAAGATCAGCAAGGCCAGAATCAGGGCCAGCTGAACCCCCAGCACGAAAGCCAGCACGGGCAGCGAAACCGCCCACAGCGCGACCCAGAGCGGAATCACCAGCAATTTCATGGCGGTGGAAAGCGGGTCCTCCACCCAGTAGCTCTCGTGCGAGCCGAAGGTGTGACCCTCGCTATCGACATTGTTCTTGCCGATGCGTACCCGACCACTGTATCCAGCCAGCTCGAGCTCCTCGTTCACCTCATCGGCTAGCTCTTCGACCAACTCGTCCTTGGCGCGCTCGAATCGGATCAAGGTGTAGGGGTCCCGACACTCAGGGCTGGCCATCTCGATCAGGCCATCCTCGTATTCCTCGGCGGTCGCCTCGTAGTGAAACGTAGCCCCGTTCTCGAGGAAGCGGCCGACCTTCCCGCGCAGGGGCGAGAAGGCATTGGGGAGGCTGCGCACCCGCCCCCGCAGGGCGGTCTCAAAGCGACGGTACAGAGCAAGCTGACTCGGCTTCTCACGATCCCCGCGCCCGGGGTGGTAGATGACCGCATACTCCGTCTCGATCCCGAGGACTCGGTCCTTCATGCGGTGTATATTCTGCCCCGCGAGCCCCGTATTCACCAGGAAGAATCCAAATGCCAGAGCTGCCCGAGGTGGAGGTGACACGCCGTCGGATAGAGCCCCTGCTCATCGATCGGCGAATCTCCTCTGTCCGGACGACCCGAGACAGCTATTTCTTCCTGACCAGGCCCGCCGCGCTCAAGCGTAATCTGCTGGGCCGCTACACCGTGGAGCTCGAGCGCCGGGGAAAATACCTGCTGCTAGAGCTCGATGATGGGAAGCGATTAATGCTGCACCTCGGCATGACGGGCCAGCTTTTCTCCCAGCACGCGACCAGCGTGCGGCTGCTTTCGGCCTCGCAGCGCTCCTCCCTGAGCCCCGGGGAGCAGCTGTGTTTCAAGCCCGACCAGCACACGCATCTGAGCCTCGGCTTCGCGGATCGTGGACCCAAGGTTTTCTTCCGAGACGTTCGAAAGTTCGGCAAGGTCCGGCTCTTAGAGCGAGGTCAGAGCGATCCGCGCCTGGATAGGCTCGGTGTGGATGCCCTCGAGGCGTCGGGAGAGCAGCTCTTCCGGCTGACTCGGAGGCGGAAGGCGGCGATCAAGAACGTGCTGCTCCAGCAGTCGGTGATCGCGGGCATCGGCAACATCTACGCGGACGAGGGTCTCTTTCTGGCCGGCATCCGGCCCACCCGGCGTGCATCCAGCCTGACCCGACGCCGCTGCGAGAAGCTGGTGGGCTCGCTCCAGCGGGTCTTGCTGCGCTCGATCGAGAGCGGAGGATGCAGCATCAGCGACTTCATCGCGCCGGACGGAAGCGACGGCCTTTATCAGGACGAGCGGCACGTGTATGGCCGCACAGGCGAGCCCTGCCCGCGCTGCGGTGGGCTGATCCGGCGCCTGCTGCTCGGCCAGCGCAGCACGCATTTCTGCCCGCGCTGCCAGAAATAGCTCCCGCCCAGTCCTATACTGCCTGTCGCCGTGTACGTGGTAGTGCATTACGCAGAGATCGGGCTCAAAGGCCGGAATCGGCCGCGTTTCGAGGAGCGGCTGCGAGCGAACCTCGCACGCAGCCTGCGCTCCCTGAGTGAGCCGCGTATCCGCAAGCTCTTCGGTCGCATCCTGGTGCAGCTGCCGGACCATACCGACTTCGAGGAAGTTAAGCGCCGGATCGAAAAGGTTTTCGGGGTGGCGTACTTCAGCCGGGTGACGCTGACGAGACCCGAGCTTGCTGAGATCGAGCAGGCCGTTGATAGCTACACCAAGAGCCGCAGCTTCGAGAGCTTCGGCGTGCGCGTACGACGGGTCGAGAAGACGCTCCCGTTCACCTCCAACGAGCTGGAGCGACACCTTGGCCAGCGCATCCAGCAGCGCACGGGCGCCCGGGTCGAGCTGTCCCGGCCCGACCTCTGGATCGTGCTGCACCTGCTCTCGCGGGAGGCCTTGCTCCTACACGACCGGATCCCCGGCCCCCGGGGCCTGCCGGTCGGCACGGCGGGCCAGGCCCTGAGTCTCATCTCGGGCGGGATCGACTCTCCGGTCGCCGCACACCAGATGCTGAAGCGGGGCTGCACGCTGAGCTACGTCCATTTTCATAGCCACCCCTTCACCAGCACGGCCTCACAGCGGAAAGTACGCGATCTTGTGGCGCACCTGGCTCGATATCAGGGGCCGGTTCATCTCTACGCGGTTCCCTTCGGCGAGCTCCAGCAGACGTTGGTGAGGGAGGCCCCTTCCGATCCGCGCATCGTTCTCTATCGCCGGTTCATGCTCCGCATCGCCGAAGCGCTGGCCGAGCGAGAGGAGGCGCGAGCGCTCGTCACAGGGGATAGTTTGGGCCAGGTTTCGTCCCAGACCCTCGGAAATCTCGACACCATCAACCGGGTTGCTACGCTGCCCGTGCTCCGGCCGCTGGTCGGCCTCGACAAGGCCGAGATCGTGGAGCTGGCCCAGCACATTGGAACCTTCGAGACCTCGATCGAGCCGGATGAGGATTGCTGCAGCTACCTGATGCCGAGCCGACCTGCCACCTGGACACGTCCCGACGTGATCGCTGCGATCGAGCGCACGCTCGATGTCAAGGGAATGGTGGAGGCCTCACTGGCAAAGGTCGAGCAGGAGAGAATCGAGCCCCTAGATGAGTGAAGATCTCCAGGACTTCGAGTCGTTCCCGGACGACATTCGCCAGGGAATTCGCGAGCTGGGCTGGTCCCAGCCCATGCCCGTCCAGAGCCGCGTGATTCCCCTCATGCGCCAGGGGCGAGATCTGATCGTTCAGGCGCTCACCGGCAGCGGTAAGACCGGGGCTTTCGGCCTGCCGATCGTTGAGCAGCTCGACCCTCAGCGGCGCGGGATTCAAGTGCTGATCCTGGCACCCACCCGTGAGCTGGCCAGCCAGATCGAGCAGGAGATCTCGATCATGGGCCGCGCACGCGGCATCGAGAGCATGGCGGTGTACGGAGGCACGGCCTACGGTCCTCAGCTCGATGCGCTCCAGCGCGGCGTGCCCGTGATCGTCGGTACGCCCGGGCGCATACTCGATCATCTCGGGTCGGGTACGATGAAGCTGGGGGCACTCAAGGTTCTCATCTTCGACGAGGCCGACGAGCTCTTGAGCCTGGGCTTCTGGCCAGACATGCGCGAGATCCAGAAGTACGTGCCGAAGAAACGACAGACGGGCCTCTTCTCGGCGACGATGCCGGCGCGCGTGCGCTCTCTCTCACGGGTATTCCTGCACGAGCCCGAGTTCATCTCCCTCACCGAGGGTGGGGTGCGCAGCCCGGAAGAGATCGAGCACTACTACTACATCGTTCCCGCTCAGCAGAAGGACGCGATCCTGCTCAACTTCCTGAAGTACGAGGATCCGGATTCGGCCATCATCTTTTGTAATACGCGCGCCGACGTTCGCTTCGTATGCGCATTTCTGCAGCGCAACCATCTCGACGTGGACATGATTCAGGGAGAGATGACCCAGGCCGCGCGCGAGGCCGTCATGAAGCGGATCAAGGCGGGTGAGCTGCGCTTCCTCGTGGCCACCGATGTGGCAGCGCGCGGGATCGACATCAGCGACCTCTCGCACGTGATTTCATACAGCACACCCGATCAGGCCGAATTGTACCTGCATCGCACCGGCCGTACCGGCCGGGCGGGCAAGACCGGCACGGCTGTCTCGCTGGTCTCCGGGCTCGACATCGGGAACTTCCGCAACCTGCAGGCGGTGAACCAGCTCACCATCCCGGAGCGCAAGATTCCCAGCGAGGCCGTGGTCGCGGAGCACGTCGCCCAGCGGCTCGAGGTCCAGCTAGAGCACGACCTGCGGCACCTCTCCGAGCGGGAGCGGCAGGCCCGCGGGGAGGAGCTGTTGCCGGTGGTGGAGCAGCTGATCAGGAGCGAGGAGGGACGGCGGCACCTGGCGGCCATCCTCTTCTCCTACATCCACGAGCGGCGCAGGCCCGCGCCGGGGTCCCGCGAGAAGCCCGACGCAGGTGCCGATCCAGCGCCGGCGGACGAGACCGCGGGCAAGCCGGGGGGACGCCGGCGACGGCGACGACGCTAGGCCGCCGCCCCCTGACTGCGGTCGTCTTGCGCGTCTGCACCGCGCTGACGCTGTACCTGGCGTTAGCACTCGCGTGCACCGTGCTACAGGTACTTCCAGCCGACGTTCAGGTCGAGTCCGCCCGGGCCGATCTGGCTGCCGAGGGCTTCGAGTTCGATGCAGATGTGCGCTTCCGCTACCACCGCTACGCCGCTTGCGACGGCATGGCCTGCGCGGACGTGGCGCTGATCGGCGAGCGTCGCACCATCCTGCTCGCTCCCGAGGCCTTCGAGAGCCCAGGGCAGCTGCGCGCCACGCTGCTCGAGGTCTGGGAGCGCTACCGCGAGCCGCGTCCGGGCTCCGTCCCCGACCTCGCACGAGGCGCGCTGCGGGTCATTCGGGACGGCGAACGCGTGGGCGTGAGAGAACCGTACATCCTGCGGCGCGCTCATCACGTCTACCGCCAGCTCTACCTGGAGCTGCCGAGCGACGAGCGCGCGGACCTGCCGGATCCCGACAAGCTCCAGTTTCCATAGCCCGGATATCTCACCGGGTTGCCGTAGCGAGGGCGCCAAGTGTGCGTCATATCGGGCCGCGCCCAGGCCGAGGCACCGGAAACCTATTTGACAATACCGAGGCACACGCGCAGCCGTGTGCCGTGCTGGCAGGCGGGCTTGCCCGCCGATAACCGGTCAGTCGAGCAGCCGAGGCCGAGCACGCTCAGAGATGACGTGCAGTTGGCGGCCGCAGCAGAAGGCCTGGTGAGATTTCCGGGCTGGCGCCAATCGTGTATCGTGGGCGGCAGGAAGGGACGAGATGAAGCTGGGACTGGCTTTGGGTTACTGGGGCTCGCAGCCCGCCAATCCGCTCGAGGTGGTATTGCAGGCCGAGCGGCTGGGATACGAAACGGCCTGGTTCGCCGAGGCCTACGGTTCCGACGTCTTCTCGCCGCTGTGCTGGTTCGGGTCGCAAACGTCGAGGATCAAGCTCGGCACCGCCGTCATGCAGATCTCGGCGCGTACGCCCGCCTGCACAGCGATGACCATGGCCACCATCGATCACCTCTGCCAGGGGCGTCTGGTGCTCGGCATCGGCGTCTCAGGCCCCCAGGTCGTAGAGGGTTGGTACGGCCAACCCTTCCCCAAGCCCCTCGCGCGCACGCGTGAGTACGTAGAGATCGTGCGCAAGATCCTGCGCCGCGACGCGCCGGTGGAAAATCCGGGACCTCACTATCCGCTGCCCTACCCGGGCGGAACCGGCTTGGGCAAGCCGCTGAAGCTCATCGTCCACCCCCTGCGCAGGCACATCCCAATCTACCTGGGCGCGGAGGGCCCCAAAAACGTGGCCATGGCCACCGAGATCGCCGACGGCTGGCTACCTATATTCGTGTCGCCCTACCGATTCGGCATCTACGACGAATCTCTACGCGGCATGAAGGAGGGCTTCGAGATCGCCACCGTCGTACCGGTCAATCTGAGCGACGATGTGGCGCAGGCGCTGATGCCGATCAAGGCGAACCTCGGCTTCTACATCGGAGGCATGGGCGCTCCCAGCGAGAACTTCCACCTGAACCTGATCGTACGCATGGGCTTCGAGGAGCCCGCGCGTAAGGTGCAGGAGCTCTTTCTCGCGGGCAAGCGCGCCGAGGCCATATCGGCCGTGCCCGACGAGCTGGCCGATGAAATCTCGTTGGTCGGTCCGCGCGAACGCATTCGCGAGCGGCTCGCGGCCTGGCGCGAGACTCCGGTCACGCAGATCATCGTGGGCTCGCAGGATCCCGCCGTGCTGCGGCTGCTGGCGGAAGAGCTGCTCTAGAGAGCGATGCGGCTCACCGGCACTCAGCTCGAGCAGTATCGCACCGACGGCTGGTGCACGACCGAGCCGATCCTTGCGCCCGAGGAGTGCGACGCGATCGTCGCGGAGTTCGAGAGCCTAAGCAAACAGACACTCATGCTGGGCCACTCGGAGGAGGGTCCGCTCGCCTACCAGCCCATGCTCCACGCCACTAGCCCGTTGCTGACGCGTTATATCGCGGATCCGCGCCTGCTGGAGATCATGCTCCAGCTCGTGGGCCCGAACGTGCGCATGTACTGGGAGCAGCTCGTCGCGAAGCCGCCCAGGGCGCGCACCGAGCTGCCCTGGCACCAGGACGACGGCTACGCCCCGACCGACCCGCCGGGCTACGCCACCTGCTGGCTGGCGCTCGACGACGTCGACGAGCGCAACGGCTGCATCTGGGTGATCCCGCGCAGCCATGTCAGCGGGATCCTCCAGCACCGCAAATCCGGGCCCTATTTTCGTTCCGGCATCGAAGCCTATGCGGGAGAGGACAAGCCCGCGCCTGCGCCGCTTCCCAAGGGCGGAGCGCTGCTCTTCAGCTCTCTGCTGCTGCATCGCTCCGGGCCCAACCGTACGGATCGGCCCCGACGCGCATGGATCGTTCAGTACTGCGACGCCGCCGCGCGGCACGGGAACACGGGAGAGGCTCTCGACGATCGGGTCTGGGTCGCGCGCGACGGGGCGTTCATCCGAGAGCCCTACTCGGAGCGACCCATCGACGTGGCGGGCGTGTTCGCGAACTGGACACCGGTCGACTAAGGGTCGAGGATGGCCGCGCAACCCGAGTCGAGCTACGTCGAGGTCGACGGACTCCGGCTTCATTATCTGGACTGGGGGGGGACCAGTGAGGTGCCGGCGCTCGCCTTCCACGGCTTCGCACTCAACTGCCATTCCTGGGACGAGGTGGCGCGCGCGCTGAGCGGGCGCGTCCGAGTGCGCGCCTTCGATCAGCGCGGTCACGGCCTCTCCGACCGCGCGCCGAAGCTCGAGGACTATACGCGCGACCATATGGTGAGCGACATCGAAGGGATCGTCTCCGCGCTGCACCTTTCGCAGCCCGTCGTGATCGGGCACAGCATGGGGGGCATGAACTCCATGACCTTCGCCGCACGCCATCCGGAGAAGGTGCGGGCGCTCGTGCTGGTGGACGTGGGGCCCGAGGTGAGCGTCGACGGCGCGAGCGAGGTCGCCAACTTCGTGGCGGGTCCCTATGAGCTGGAGAGCCTCGACGCCTGGGTCGAGCACACCCACCGTTACTATCCCTGGCGTTCGAAGGAGCGCATCCGCGAACGCCTCGCGGTCTCTCTGCGTCCGACAGAGGACGGGAAGCTGGCCAAGCAGTACGACGCGCGTTTCCGCGAGGGGTTCGGCGGGGTCGTGCGCGGCCGGGACAAGCTCTGGGACGTCGCGCGCAGCCTGCGCTGCCCAACGCTGCTGGTGCACGGCGGTGCCAGCCCGGTGCTGCCGCGGGCTCTGGCGGAGAAGTTCGCCAGAGCCGTGAAGGATATGCGGCTGGTGAGCATCCCCGGCGCCGGTCACTCGGTCGCGGGCGACAAGCCTGAGGAGTTCATCCAGGCCGTGGGTGCGTTTCTGGACGAGGTGCTGTAGGAGGCTCCTAAGACAGGCGGTGGGTCACGCAAGCGCCGCCCTCCAGGATCACCGGCAGATGGGATGCCGCTCGAGCGAGGCCAGATCCATAGTGGTGATCGTGGCGTGTACGTGTGCATCGATCAGGCCGGGCATGAGCGTACGCCCGCCCACATCGACCCCCTGCGCGCCTTCGGCCGTGAGCGGACGGTCGCTCACCTCCACGATCCGGTCGCCCTCGGCCAACACGTGATGCCCAGGCCTCAGCTTGCCTGTCACCGTATCGAGCAGGGTGCAGTTGCGGAAAAGGGTCTGCGTCATGCCACCCGTTCTCCGAGCGCGTCGTCCGTGCGGATCAGCTCCACCCCGCGCTCTCGCCAGTGCTCGAGCAGAGACCAGCCCTTGCGGACATCGATGGGCCGGGTGGCATCCGTGACCAGGCGCAGCCGCGTCCTCGGCCGTCGCGTGAGAAGGCCATCGATCGCGTAGCGGTTACAGACGTCGAGCGCCACGCCGTAGAGCAGGATCTCTTCGGGGTCCAGGACCTCCAGCACGGTGTCGACGTTTGGGTTGGTGAAGACGTCGAAGAAGTGCTTGTGGAAAAGGATGTCTCCCCCGTGTTCCCGTACGCGCCGGGCGAGCTCTACGGGATCGAGCGCACTGGGTTCGACCAGCAGGGGGCTGCGCAATGCGGTCTCGGGGATCTTGCGTTGGCCCGGCGTGCCGCGCATGCAGTGCGGTGGGTAGGTCTTCTCGAAATCGGGGTCGCTCGAGATCTCCTCGTGTTCCGGAACATGATCATCCGCGCTGGCAACGATGCGGATACCGTGCGCATGGGCATGGTCGGTGAGACGCTTCAAGTTGGGCACGATCTGATTCGCCATGGGAACATAGAGCTTCCCATCGGGATGGATGAAGTCGTGCTGCGTGTCGACGTCCCAGAAAAGGAGGCGTGCCATGCCGCTCACTCTACCAGCTCGAGCCGCGCGTTTGGAGCATGCCCTCGTCCGACCTTGGCACACGACCGGCCTTCGACCAGCACCACGTCGGCGGTAAAATCGAAGCGGCCCGCATATAGCGAGGAGCCCACTCCATACGCGTCCACCGGAACATTTCGCGCCTCGAAGCTCCGGATCTTCTCGACGTCGAAGCCACCCGAGACGATGATCTTGATCTCGCGAAAGCCCTCGGCATCGAGTGCGCTGCGGACCTTCAGCACGAGCTCGGGGGTGACACCGGTGGACGCCGGACCATCGCGCTCCAGAGCGGCCGACTCGTCCACCAGCGTCTCCGAGGTGTCGAGGCGCACACCATAGAGCCGCTCGCCCAGCGCGCGCGCGACCTCGAGACTGGTGCGCACGCTGTCGTTCTCGAAGTCCACGAGCGTGATCAAGCTCGTATCCGGGGGCATGTGCTCGGCGAACTTCCGCGCCGCCCGCACCGTATCGCCCCCATAGGCCGCAATCAGCGCATGCGGAACGGTGCCAACTCCCTCGCCCCCCCACCACGCCGCCTGCGCATCGGTAGAGACGCCCACCGCGCCCGCGAGATGGGCCGCGTAGCCGTCCCCCGCCTGCAACTTCCAGTGATCATGGCGCGCGGCAAAGAACATCACGCCCTTCGGCCTCGCCGCCTCCACGGCGCGGCGGGTGTTCGTCAGGACGCGGGTACCGCGCGCGAGCACTCCGAGGTAGAGCGTCTCAAACTCGGCGAAGGCGTGATACGGCCCCTCGATCGTCATCACGGTTTCCCAGGGCTCGATCTCATCGCCGTCGTAGAGCGCATGCACTAAGAGCTCATTCCAGGACTCGGAGCAGAGCTTGAGGATCGCGATGGCCTCGTCCATGCCGCCCAGGCAGGCCTCCGCCTTGCCAAAAACCTGCATCGTCACCCGCGGATGGTGCCCGTCGGCGACCAGCACCTCGCGCGCTCGAACGAAGTACTTGTCGGTGTAGTGCCCTCGCCGGATCTCTTCCAGCGGCAGCTCGAAGATGGTGGGGGCGAGCCGTTTCCGTCGCGACCGCACCGCCTCAGCTCCCCGGGGAGATCACAGCCTCGCGTTCATGGCCTAGCGCATCGCGCCACACGAGCCTGCGCGCAGCGGCATCAATGGATACGGTCGGCTCGAGCGCGATCGCGCCCGGGGTCGGCGCATCCTCCAGCCGCAGTACGCCCGAGCTGAGCTCCGCCCGCAATGACGCTCCCGACGCATCCGCGAGCAGCAACACACCCGTGCCGCCTGCGTAGGCCGCCCGCCGGCGCAGGTGCTCGAGGCCGGGCTCGAGCGCGCGTGCGCGGAAGAGCAGATCCTGCGCCAGCACGCGCAGGGATGGCTCGTGCGGCGCGCGATCCTCGAGGCACGCCAGCGCGACCCCCTCCGCATTGACACCGGCCAGACAGCCCACCCAGGGCGCGGCGGTGAGCTCCACGCTCACAACCCCGCCCGCGTCCGGGGAGCTCTGGCGCAGCATCAGCAGCGGCGCCAGCTCGGGATGAAGATCGAACGAGGCCTGCAGCTGGCCCCCCTTGGACCCTCCCACCCCCGCCACTCGTGTCAGCGTCTCGCACAGCAGCAACGCGTCCAGGGAAACACGGGCTGCGCACGCGATGCCCTGCAGCCGCTCGTGTTGCTGCGGAAGGTAGCGCGCCAGCGCGCGCCCCGGTCCCAGCCGGCAGCGGCGGCGCAGCGCCTGCCAGTCGAGCCAGCCGTAGCGAACGCGGAGCCTATGGATCGCGGCCTCGATCTCGCCCTGGAGTGCGCCACCCTGCATCCGTCCCTGGTCAACAGGCGCGCCGCTAGCTTCGAGCACGATCGCGAGTCGCCCTAGCGCTCCGGCGGCGGCTGAATGAACAGGACCTCGTTCAGCGAGCCGGTGCGATAGCCGTCCAGGTCGAGGCTGACCCAGCGGAACCCGACCTCGTGCAGCGCGCGCGACATACACCGCAGCCGCTCCGGATCGAGAGCGCGCGGCAGCTCGTCCGGGGAGAGCTCGATCCGCGCCAGATCGCCGTGGTGCCGCACGCGAACCTGCCGATAGCCGAGCTCACGCAGCGCATCCTCGGCTCGATCGATCTGGCGCAGCTTCTCGGGCGTGACCTCCATCCCGTACGGGATGCGCGAGGAGAGGCAGGCCGATGCCGGGAGATCCGCAGTCGGCAGGCCCGCTTCGCGCGAGAGCTCACGGATCTCCCGCTTCGACAGGCCGACCTCGAGCAGCGGCGACAGCACGCGGTGTTCTTCGGCCGCCTGCTGGCCGGGTCGGAAGTCGTGCGTGTCGTCCGTGTTTAGGCCGTACGTGACCGCGTCGTAATCGAGCTCACGCCGCAGGCCCTCGAGCACGTCGAAGAGCTCCGACTTGCAGAAGTAGCAGCGGTTGCTCGGGTTGCGAACGTAGTCGGGACTCTCCATCTCGTGGGTCTTCACGAAGCGGTGTGGAATCCCGAAGCGCCGCACCACCTCTTCCGCCATCCTGCGGTGACTGCGCGGGTAGGAAGGCGACTCGGCGGTCACAGCCAGGGAACGCTCACCCAGCGCGCGGTGGGCAGCGTAGGCAAGGTAGCTCGAGTCCACCCCGCCCGAATAGGCCACGATGAGGGAGCCGCGGCGAGACAGGTTCGCCAGCAGCGCGTCGGCTTTGGTCTGGAGGGGGTCCATCAGCGCAGGGTAAGAAGGCACGCGCGTGTATGTCAATGACACGCCCGAACACGCTGCTACCTTCGGGACGTGTCCAAGCTGCGTGTGGGACTCGTCTTTGGGGGGCGTTCGACGGAGCATGAGGTCTCGGTGGCCTCTGCCACCACCATCCTCAAGGGGCTGGATCCCGCACGTTACGCTCCCATTCTGATCGGGATCGACCACGAGGGGCGCTGGCATGTCGCGGAAGCCCAGCAGCTCCTGCCGGAGGCGGTCTTCACCAGCTCCGAGGCCGTCACCACTTTTCCCTCGCTCGCAAGCGGACTCGAGCTGCGCGCACTGAGCGACGGTGGCAACGTTCTCGGCACCCCCCTGGACGTCGTCTTCCCCATCGTTCACGGACGCGGCGGGGAGGATGGATCGCTTCAGGGCGCGCTCGAGCTGGCCGGGATCCCCTACGTGGGGGCCGGTGTCGCTGACGCGGCTCTGTGCATGGACAAGAGCCTCACCAAACGGGTGCTGCGCGATGCCGGGATTCCGGTCCTCGCCAGCCTGGAGGCACCGCGGCAGGCCTTGCTCCGCCAGAGTGACGCCTTCCTCGACTCCGTGGAGCGGGAGTTCAGATACCCCGTCTTTGTTAAGCCGTCCAATACAGGCTCCTCCGTTGGGATCTCGAAGGCGCAAACCCGGGCGGAGCTGCGGCGCGGCATCGAGCTCGCCGCCCGTTACGACTTCCACGTGCTGGTGGAGCCCGGGCTAAACGCGCGCGAGATCGAGTGCGCGCTGCTCGGAGGGCACGAGCCCGAGGCCTCGGTGCTGGGCGAGATCATCGCCGCGCGCGAATTCTACGACTACGAGGCCAAGTACGTGACCGATGACACTCAGCTCTTGATTCCAGCGCCGCTCGACCCCGAGCCCAGCGATCGCATACGCGGGCTGGCCCTCGACGCCTTTCGTGCGCTCAAGTGCTGGGGCATGGCTCGCGTGGACTTCTTCGTGGATCGCGAGGACGGCCACGTCTGGCTGAACGAGCTCAATACCCATCCCGGCTTCACGGACGGCAGCATGTACCCGCGCCTGTGGGAAGCCTCCGGCATCGCGCTGCCGGAGCTGCTCGACCGCTTGATCGAGCTGGCGCTCGAGCGCCAGCGGGAGCGGCAGGCGCTGGAGATCCGCTTCAAGAACTGAGTTCGGGCTCAGGCTCGAAAGAATCGGAGCAGGTCTTCCTCGGCGCGGGCGGCATCGGCCATGCCCAAAGCGATCAGGCTCGAGGCATAGCCGCCATCGAAGAGCAGGTAGCTCATGAGATCGGCTTCTCCTTCGGGCGCGCCCCGCGTGAGCATGCGGAAGGCCCAGCTTCCGATCCAGGAACGCGTGGGGCTGGCCCGCATACTGCGAACGTGCTCAGACGCAAGCGCACCGATGTCTTCGCTCGGTCGGATAAAGCAATCCTCGATGATCTGAAAGCCGATACCTCGATCCCCCGCGACGCTCTGCGTGACCCGCTCGAGGTACTCCGAGCCGGAAAGCGCGAGGCCGGCGCGCAGCAGCTTGTTCAACGCACGCATGTGGTTCAGATCGTACTCGAGCCGATCGATCAGCAAGCTATTCAAGACCTTCCCGAAGAGATATCCGGCCGACTGAAACTTCTCGATACGCTCCTCGGCGATGGGCTCACCCAGCGAAACCGCGTGCTGACGACGCAGTCCGATCGCCAGTACGCGATTGCAACCCAGCCGCAGCGCGGATGAGAGCGGGCCCTGCTGACGCAAGCTGCCATCGCAGTAGTAGGTTCCTCTCACGCGTACCGCCGGGAACAGGAAGGGGATGGCGGCGGACGCTAGTGCATGCTCGGGTCCGATCCGGGTCGGGCGCGCGATGTGCGTGGGGTCCCTGGTCCAACGCTCGACCGTGCGCTCCCGGTTGTCCACGAACACGACCGTGCGACCGGTGGCGATCTCGGTCGCCGATAAGGCAAGGGCCCCAACCACGCCCGAGCGCACGTTCCGCCGGAGCCGGCGCCAGGGAATCTGCCGCACGACCAGCCGCTCGAGCGGCGTGGTGTTCAGAAGCCCATGAATGCGGTCCGGATGCTCCGTGGTCTCGATGGAACGCCCTCGCAGCGATCCGACCAGCGTGCGCGAAAAGACGATCGCGTCCCTGATGCTGAAGCTGTAGACGCTGGAGAAGGACATGCTCTTCCAGATCCGAACCAGGCCCCGCACCCCCAGCTGGGGCTGGTCGGCGTGCGCCGCGAGAAAGCAACAGTGCACCGCACCTACGGACGTTCCCGAGTAGAGGTCGATGCGCGGGACGAAGCCCAGCTTGGAAGGAAGCTCTTCGAAGATATAGCGCAGAACGCCCACCTCGTAGGCCCCGCGCGCTCCGCCGCCGGATAGAACCAGCGCGCGACGCACGCCTGCACGAGGCTCTTCGAGTGGAATCGCCTCCGCCTGCGAACTCGAGGTCGGCACGTGCACAAAGATGCCCTTCTCCGACGCATCGTGCACGGCCCGCGGGCGAGGAACGGCGAAACCGTCGTGGCGAGTCCGAATTGACATGGAAATCAAGCGCCAAGTACCCTGCTTGCCGTGCCGCAGAAGTACTTCACCATCGAGGGCGTCGCGACTTACCTCCACCACACTGGAACGACGACCCTGCCGGGGGTCGCTCCCGATCAGAGCCGTGGAGAGAGCGTGCTCTGTCTGCACGGGGTGGGAGGAAACGGTGCCGTGTTTGCGCCATTCATGCAGCGGCTCGCCAAGCATCACAGCCCTCTTGCCTTCGATCAGCCTGGACACGGGCGCTCGGGCGGACTCGATAGCCTCGGCTCGGTCGAGCGCATGACCGACTTCACGCGCGCCGTGATCGAGAAGCTCGATCTGCGCCAGCCGGTATTGCTGGGACACTCACTGGGCAGCGCGATCGCCCTGGAGTACGCCTTGCGCTACCCGCAGGAGGTGCGGGCGCTCGTGCTCTGCTCGAGCGGTGCGCGCCTCGAGATCCTCGATTCGGTGCTGGATCTGCACCGGCGCGTGACGGAGGGCAGGGAGCGGCGACCCTTCAGCCGGGAGCTCTTCTCGGCGGCGGCCTCCCCCGAGATCCTGCGCCAGGGCTTCATGGAGGACATGAAGACCGACCCGCGCGCGCGTTTCGGGGACATGCTCGCAGCGCGCGACTGGAACGCAGATAAACGGCTGGACGCGCTGGCGGCACCGACTCTCATCGTCTGGGGAGAGGACGAGCAGCCCGCGCTCGCCGCGCAGGCAGAGCTCCTGAGCGCTCGCTTGCGCAGCGCCCGAAAGCTGATCGTGCCCAAGGCCGGCCACATGCTCCCGCTCGAGGCACCCGAGGCCCTTGCCGGGGGCGTAGACCGCTTCCTCGCGGACCTCGCCCGATGAGCCTTTCGCGAAGCATCGCCATCGCGGGCGTCCATGAGCACCCCACGCGCTGGGCCCCGGACAGGACGGCGTCGCAGATCATGGCTGAGTCCGCGCGCGCTGCGCTCGAGGATTGCGGGCTCGGGCTAGTAGACGTGGACGGTCTCTTCGCGGCCGGCATGGAGATGGGTCCGATGGGCGTGGTGACCCTGGCCGAGTACCTGAACCTGAAGCCGCGTTACATCGATGGCACGAACATCGGGGGCTCGTCGTTCGTCGCTCACGTCGCCCACGCGGCGGCGGCGATCCACGCGGGCCTGTGCCGGGTCGCGCTGATTCTCTACGGCAGCACGGCCGCCTCGAACGCGATGGCCATCGGTACCGGAGGCCAAATCGGCCGGGACCCCGCGACCGCCTTCTCCACCCCCTATGGCCTCACGACCGTCGGCAGCTACGCGCTCGTCGCTCAACGCCATATGCAGAAGTACGGAACGACGAGTGAGCAGCTCGCTGAGATCGCAGTAACGATGCGGCGACATGCCGTCCTCAATCCCGTCGCGAAGATGCGCAGTCCCATCCGCATCGAGGATGTGCTCGCGAGTCGCATGATCTCGGAGCCGCTCCACCTCCTGGATTGCTGCATCATGAGCGATGGTGGAGGCGCGCTGGTGGTCACGAGCCTCGACCACGCGCGGGACCTCAAGCAGAAGCCCGCGCTGTTGCTGGGTTCGGGTGAGGCGGTCTGGCACCAGGAGATCGGTGCGCCCGATCTCCTCACGATCGCCGCCAAGCAGTCGAGCGACGAGGCTTTCCGTATGGCAGGCGTCACACGCGACGAGATCGACCTGTGCATGATCTACGACTCCTTCACGATTACGGTTCTCGTCACGCTCGAGGCCCTGGGCTTCTGCAAGCCCGGCGAGGGCGGCAGCTTCATCGAGAGCGGGGCCATCAGCCTGGGCTCCGCGCTGCCGGTCAACCTCGACGGCGGGGGCCTCTCCTCGAACCATCCCGGCATGCGCGGCATCTTCCTGGTGATCGAAGCGGTCAAGCAGCTGCGCCGCGAGTGCGGACCGCGCCAGGTGGAGGGCGCCGAGCGCGCGCTCGTGCACGGAACCGGGGGTCTCCTGAGCACCCTCCATAGCGGTGCCACGCTGATCCTGGAGCGAGACCGATGACCAAACCAATCAAGCATCCCAGGCCCGGCGTCGACTGGGAGACGCGTGCCTACTGGGAGGGCTGTGGGCGGCACGAGCTCATCCTGCAACGCTGTCGGAGCTGCGGAACCCTCCAGCATCGGCCGCGCGCGCTCTGTGTCTCGTGCCTGTCCGATGAAATCGAGCACTTCCCAGCGAGCGGCCGCGGCACGGTCTACAGCTTCACCGTCACACACCAGAACCAGGCGCCCGGCTTCCGCGAAGCGCTACCGTATGTGCTCGCCTACGTTGAGCTGGAGGAAGGCGTGCGGCTGCTCACCAACATCGTCGGCTGTTCCCCGGAAAACGTGCGCATCGGCCTGCCCGTCGAGGTCGAATACGCGCAGCTCGAGGGAGACATCGCCGTCCCGAGATTTCACCCGTTATGATCATCGACCTGCACAACCACTCCACGAAGTCGGACGACGGGCGCGCCAAGGTCTCGAGCTATTGCCGCTGGATCCACAAACGTGAGATCCCGATCCACGGCCTGGTGCTCACCGAGCACCGTCAGTTCGATGACGAGTCGGACTACCGCGAGCTCGAGGACGAGCACGACCTCCTGATCCTGAAGGGCAGCGAGGTAGAGACGGATTACGGACACGTTCTGGTCTTCGGGGTGAACGAGGACCTGCTGAACGCGTTCGACTTCGGTGCCATCGACCTGAAGCTGGCGGACGTCGTCCAGGCCGCGGATCGCTGCGGAGGAATCGCGGTGCCGTGTCATCCGGGCCGGCCGACCGTGGGCATGGTCGCGCACTACGAGGAGCGCGGGCCGATCGAGGGCGTGCGGGTGATCGAGGTGTACAATGGCGGCAGTCGTGCGGGCGAGGATGAGGCATCGCTGGCGCTGGCGCGCGAGCTCGGCTACTACGGCGTCGGCGGGAGTGATGCGCACCTGGTGAGCCAGATCGGGCTCTGCGCAACCAAGTTCGAGCGCGACATTCGCTCGATGGAGGAGTTGGTGATGGCTCTGAAAGAGGGATCGTTCGAGGCGGTGTCGTGGCGCTGATCAGCATCGATCGCAAGTGGATCGGCCAGGAGTTCGACGTGGCCGAGTTCAAGGTCAGCGAGAAGGGCATCCTGGCCTTCGCGCGCGCCTGCGGCGAGACCGAGCCGCGCTTCACGGATCCCTCGCATCCCGACTTCCAGGCGCCGCCCACGTTCACGTCGAAGTACGTGAGCCGCCGCATCCTGCCCGAAGCGTTCCCCGACCTCGGCGCCCGTGGGTTCGATGCCGGCAAGACGGTCGAGGTACTGGGTCCGCTGCGGCCCAACGACACGCTCACCGCCCGCAGCAAGATCGCGGACATCTACGAGAAGACGGGGCGCTCCGGGCCCATGATCTTCATCGTGCACCGCATGGAATTCTTCAATCAGGATGGCCAACCGGTCTCGATCGTGGACTGGCGTCTGGTGCGCCAGCCCGATCCAGAATAAGGGAAGTACAGATGCAGCGGCGCTTTCAGGACATCGAGCTGGGGGATGAGCTGCCGGAGTACGCGCCGGACATCAGTCTCAGCGCCGTTCGCAGCTTCGCCGAGGCCGTCGGCGTCGGCCGCGTGGGCCGCTTCACCGATCACGAGCAGGCGCGCCGGGAGGGTCTGCCCGGAGCTATCGTTCCCGGAATCATGAGCCAGGGGATTCTGGCCGCCATGATCCACAAGTGGGCCCCGGGCTGTCAGATCCGCAAGCTCGACACCGTGTTCCGAGCACCGATCGTGGTCGACTCGCAGGCGCGCTGTCGCGGGGTGATCACGGAGACGGAGCCCGACGCCTCCAGCGTCGACATCGATCTCACCATCGTGAACGAGGCGGGCGAGACGCGGGTACTAGGCACGGCGACCGTCCGCATCTAGACGCGTCCGCGCGACTCGCCCGTCACCAGCGCGCGTGCGATCAGGTGTGCCAGGCGCAGCGGCTCGGGCAGGGTCGACTTGCGCAAAGTGGCCCGCACCATGACTGCGGCAGCCTCCCGCTCGGTGCCAGCGTACGAGAGGAAGAGCCCGCTCTCGACCTCGACCGCGGGCGGTGTGCGCTCGACGACATCACGCCGGTCCGCCAAACCCGCAGCTTCCAGCGCACCGTTGAGTCGCTGGTTGGAAGGGTCGCGACGGTTCACGACCAGGACGGGAAGGCCGAGCCGCTGGGAGAGGAGAACCATGTCCACCACGGCCAGACCCGCGATCGTAATACCGCCGAGCACGATGCCCTGAAGCGCCGGGCGGAAGCGCAGCCCTGCGACCCAATCGGCCAGGAACGCTGTTACGTCGGGTCCATCAACGGGAAATGAGGTCAGCGCGACGCCCTCGACCAGGTCCGCCCCCTCCATCACCACGCCCACAACGGCCACCTCCCGGCTCGCGCTTTTCTCGAACGGTCCGTCGTCGATGCCGAGAATATGGGGACGCCCGGCCTGACCCATCGCGGGGAGCTTATCCGCTCGTCCAGCCGTTAGCTCAGCTGCCCTCAGCCGCGCAGCTCCGCTTGCGTTTGCGGGATGCTGGGCGCGAGAATGCGCGCCAGCGCTAAGCCACACAGGGGAAGGAGGCTCGGGAGTGAACCAGTTCAGGCCCAGCTTACGGAGCGGAGTGGCGCTGTCCGTCGTGTGCGCGCTGCTCGTCAGCGGATGCGCGGGGATGAATCCCGATGCGAGGGAGATATTGCAGCAGCCACCGGAATGTGGACAGAGCACGGAACAGCTGGAGGCCAGCCACGGGAGCGGTCTGTGGCGGCTGGGGCAGGGCCTGCAGGCGATCATGCCCCCCATGATCCTGCTCAGCGTGCTGCGGGACAGCTTCATCGGGAAGCCCTACCGCAGCGTCTACCTCGATCACTGGCGGGTGGCCTTCGGCTCTTACAACCGCAAGATCGACGCTAGAGTCGATTACCTGCAGGCGTGCGGGGAATGAAGCCCGCCTGAGCCGATCCCGGGGATATTCACCATCTATTTCAGCTATTCATAATCCGACACACCCCACCCAACGCATGGAAGGGAGCTGAGACGATGAACGCGCGAACTGCCCCCGGGAGCAGTTGCAGCGAGCTGCGCTATGGAGCGCCTGTTGAGAGGGGCGTCCAAGACCGAGAAGACGCGACCGATCCGCTCGAGGAACGCGCGCGCCTGCTCGACGGTCTCGAGAAAGCTCATGACGCTCCACCCAGCTCCCTCGCCACCCGCTCCGCGTGCCCGGTCGCACCCATCTCAGTGAAGAGGCGGTGGGCTTGGCGGAGCTTCTCCTGGAAGCCAGCGTCGTCCCCTTCGAGCTGTGCGAGTCGGGCCTCCTCTTCGAGAATCGGAGGCATGTAAGCCCGAGCTTCCGTCTCTCGCACGAGCTCCCGCGCGATCCGCGCGGGGCTGGAGCGGTTGCACAGGCGGGGGCGAGGCGAGGAGGTAGGGGGTCGGCCCCGGGTGTAGCCGAGTAGATGAAATTGCGGCATTACATCTACTCCTCACGGTAGATGTAATTGCGGCTTTACAGCAGCGGATCGCTCTCCACCTCGATCCGGCTCAAACCGAGACAGTAGCGAGACGGATTTCGCGCCACCGGCCGCGAGCCCAGGGCTGTTGCGGACATCGGTGCCGATCGGCGCTATGGCTGGTGAAGGCGCTCAGGCCCGCGTTGGAGTTCTCTTCGGACCTTTCCGATCTTGTGCGAACAGAGAATCCAGAAGACGAGCGTGACCAGCGTGTAGAGTACGGTGACTACAGAAAGGAAAACGCCGGCCGAATCGGTATAGGCCATGATCCGGCTCGCGTGAGCGGCTTCCTGTTTCAGAGCGTCCTGCGTCGAGTGCTGGGCGGCTGCGTCCGAGAGCTTTTTAGGAAGATCGGAAAGAGTCGTTTCGGGGAAAGCGATCATGTAGTAGAAGAAAAAGAGCGATGTAAGGACCAGACCGATTCTACTCAACCAGTGAGCTGAACGGATGGGAGACTTCACAATACCCTCCTAGGCGTGCCGAGGTCCTATTGGACTGGCATTCCAGTCTCACTGTGAGATTACAGTACTTGTGTAATGCCAGTGGGGGGGGCGAGTCCTCCTTCCGCACCTGGAGGGCCGCTCACCAGTAGATGTAATTGGCTGTTTTCATCAAGTCGCAGCCGCGCCGGAGGCGAGGGCCGAATCAGGATGAGAAGTGGAAGGTTACGAGTAGATGAAAATGCGGCGCATGGGCCTATGCTGTTCGCGTGGAAACCTTGATACCGATGACTAAGG
>SMWZ01000151.1 GCA_004356455.1 Deltaproteobacteria bacterium | reverse complement strand
GCTTCTCACGCTGGACTTCCTCGTCGCCCCATCATACACGTTGGGGTGCTACCGGGTCGGGGCAAGGAACGAGGGCAATCACCCTCAACCCTGGGAGCTCAGTAGCGCGGGCTGCGCGGCGAGAAGAAGACGCGTTCGGCGTTGGCGTAGAGATACTTGTCGAGCACGCCCGGCCGCAGCTCGAGCTCCGTGGCCTCTTTTACGCAGCGCTCCATCGAGAGTACAGGGTGGTCCGACGCATACAGGATCTTGTGCTGACCACGCGTGTTCAAGAAGTGAATCAGCTCCGACGGGAGGTAACGCGGCGCGTAGGCCGAGGTCATCAGATGCAGGTTCTTGTACTTGAGCATGAGTCGGATCGCAACGCTCCACCAGGGATCAGCTCCGTGGGCCATCACGAGCTTCAGCTCGGGAAAAAACAGGCAGACCTGGTCCAGGTGGATCGGGTTCTGACACTCCCCGGGCATGGGAGGACCGGGGATTCCGGTGTTGATAGAGACGGGCAGGTCCAGCTCGATGCACTTGGCGTAGAGCGGGAAGTAGGCGCGGTCGTTAGGCGGCAGATCGCACAGAAAGGGCACGACGCGCGCCATCACGACCGGGTGCTGCTTTGCCAGCTCTTCGAGCGCCCAGAGCGCCTTCATCCCGCGGCGCGGATCCAGGGTCCCGGCCAGAGCGAAGCGATTCGGATACGCCTTGGTGAACGCCAGAACGTGCTCGGAAGGGTGGGAGACCTCAACGCTCAGGATCGACTTCTCGACCCCAACGCGGTCCATCGTCTCGAGCATCTCATCGATCGAAAGGCTCTTGAAGAACTCCGAGCCCGCTCGAAAGTAATCCTCCTTCACCCGCAGCATGAACTCGGGTGGGACCTGATCCCCCATATTGACGTTCACCCATGGATCGATCGCACGCAGCTTCATGCCTCGAGCTTGACCTGAATCAAGGAAATTCTCAACAATCCCACCCTAGGCCGGAGCCGCACCCCGGCGGGAGAGCCGAGCCATGGATTTTCGAGACTCACCCCACGAGGCCGCCTTCCGCGGTGAGGCACGCGCCTTCCTGGATGCGTACGCTCCCGCGCGTCTCCCGGACTATGCCGATCAGAGCGTCGACCAGGAGCAGGTGCTGGTGCAGGCCAGGGGCTGGCAGCGCACCCTCTTCGACCACGGCTGGGGATCCATCACCTGGCCGCTGGAGTGCGGCGGGCGCGGGCTCGGGCCGATCGAACAGATCATCTGGAATCAGGAGCTCACACGCGTCGGCTTCGGGGAGTCCCACTTCCTTCAGGGTCTCGGCCTGGCCGGGCCGACCATCATCGCGCACGGCACGGAGGCGCAGAAGGCCCGCTTCCTCGAGCCCATCCTGCGCGCGGACGAGATCTGGTGCCAGCTCTTCAGCGAGCCGGGCGCGGGCTCGGATCTGGCCAACCTCTCGACGCGCGCCGAGAAGAGCGGTGATGAGTGGATCATCACGGGGCAGAAGACGTGGTGCTCGGGCGGGCACTACTCCGACTGGGGCATCCTGCTCGCGCGCAGCGATTTCACGCTGCCCAAGCACCGAGGGATCACGTACTTCCTAGTGGACATGCACGCGCCCGGGATCGAGGTGCGGCCGCTGCGTCAGCTGGACGGCACGACGCATTTCAACGAGGTGTTCCTGAACGAGGTGCGCGTACCCGATGCCAACCGCCTCGGTCCCGAGGGCCAGGGCTGGCAGGTGACGATGACCACTCTCATGCACGAGCGCATGGCCATCGGAGGTCTGGAGCGGCTGCTCTCGATTGATTCCCTGCTCGAGCACGCCCGGGCCAATCCGCAGCGCGTGGACGATGTGATGCGCGATGAGATCGGTCGTCTCTACTCGTGGGTGAAGGCGCTCGAGCTACTAAACGCGCGCGTGATCACCAAGCTAGGCCGCGGGGAGATTCCCGACGCTGAGAGCTCGATGCTCAAGGTCGCGATCGCGCGTATGCTGACCAAGAGCGGCGATATCGGACTGCGCCTGTGCGGTCCCGAAGCGATGCTCCGACTCGGACCGTGGCAGAACCAGTTCCTGACCGCGCCGACGCTGCACGTCGCGGGTGGCACCGACGAGATCCAGAAGAACGTGTGCGCCGAGCGCGTGCTGGGGCTGCCGCGGGAGCCGCGCAGCGACCGTGACGTTCCCTTCGACCAGCTTCCAAAGGGCTGATCAGACGCCCAGGGCCGTGACCAGCCGCGCACGGTGGTAGCCGGGGTTACCGAGCAGCTCCTCGTTGGTCTTGGCCCGCTTCAGGTAGAGCTGTGGGTCGGCCTCCCAGGTGACACCTATGCCGCCGTGGATCTGGACGTTCTCGGCAGCGGCGCGTAGATAGCCCTCGCTGCTGAGGCTCTTCGCCACGCTGGCGGCCTGCGCCAGTTCCTCTTCCTTCTCTTCGGCCACCCAGCTCGCCCAGTAGACGGCGGACTTGGCACTCTCGACCTCCAGCAGCACCTCGGCGCACTTGTGCTTGATCGCCTGAAAGGATCCGATCGGGCGCCCGAACTGAACCCGATGCTTGGCGTAAGCCACGGCGGTCTCGAGGCAACGTGCAGCGCCACCGGCGCTCTCGGCCGCGAGCAGCACGCAGCCCTGATCGAGCGTTCGCTCCAGCGCATCGGCGGCGGCGCCGGCCTCGCCCAGCGCCTCGGCGCGTACGTCGCGCAGCTCGAGACGGGCCTGCTTGCGAGTGAGGTCCAGCGTATCGAGCGGCAGAGCGCTCAGGCCCTGCGCATCCGAGCGGAGCGTGAGCAGCGTGATGCCATCGCGGCCTTGGGTGCCTTCGAGGCGAGCCGCCACCACGATCAGATCCGCCGTGTGCCCATCGGTGACGAAGGTCTTGCAGCCATTCAGACGGAAGCCGTCGCCGTCGGACTGAGCCACAAGTCTGATCGACCCGGGTTCCCAGTCGCCCCCCGGCTCGACTAGCGCGAGGGTAGCCACCGTCTCGCCGGAAGCGAGGCTCGGCAGCAGTGCCTGCTTCTGCGCCTCACTACCCGCGTTCAGGATCGCGCTCGCTGCCAGGCAGACCGTCGAGAGGTAGGGCGCGCAGAAGAGCACGCGCCCCATCTCCTCCTGCACGATGCCCAGCTCGAGGAAGCCGAAGCCCTGTCCACCGTAGGACTCGGGGATGTGGAGGCCTTGTAGCCCGAGCTCCCCGGCCATCTGCTTCCAGACGCCACGGTCGAAGCCCTCACGGGTTTCCATGAGCCGTCGCACCTCGCTGGAGGGCGAATTCTCCTCCAGGAAACGTCGCAGCGTGTCGCGGAACTCCTCCTGCTCTGCGCTGAATGCGAAATCCATCAGATCGCGCGCTCCCGGCCCTCCCAGTAGGGATCCCGCAGCTTCCGCTTGTACAGCTTGCCGTTGGGATCCCGCGGCATCTCGCGGATGAAGTCGATGCTGCGCGGGGTCTTGTACTTTGCCAGCTTGTCGGCACAGAACCCGAGGATCGCCTCGGCCAGCGCCTCGTTCCCCTCGACGCCGTCCGCCGGCTCGATCACGGCCTTGACCTCCTCGCCCCAGTCCGCATGCGGGATACCAAACACGGCGACGTCCGCGATCTTGGGGTGCTGGTGCAGCACGGACTCGATCTCGGCCGGATAGATATTCACCCCGCCCGAGATGATCATGTCGGCCTTGCGGTCGCAGAGGAAGAGATAGGCCTCCTGATTGAGGTATCCGATGTCGCCCACGGTGAAGTACTGACCGCGGCGGCTCGACTCGGTCTTCTTGCGGTCGCCCTTGTACTCGAAGTCGGCCTGCCCGAGCTTCATGTAAACGGTGCCTATCCCATCGGGCGGCAGCTCATTGCCTTCGTCATCGAAAACCTTCACGTCCGCGCCCGGCCAAGCACGTCCCACGGTTCCAGGGTAGCGAAGCCATTCCTCCGGGGAAACGAGCGTGCCGCCGCCCTCAGTGGCAGCGTAGTACTCGTAGATCGACGGACCCCACCAGTCGAGCATCTTCTGCTTGGTATCGATCGGACAGGGAGCGGCAGCATGCACCATGCAGCGTAAGGACGAGACGTCGTAGCGGGAGCGAACCTCCTCTGGCAGGCCGAGAAGCCGGTGGAACTGTGTGGGCACCATATGGCTCGAGGTCACGCGGTAGCGCTGAATGAGCTCGAGCATCTGCTCGGGAATCCACTTATCCATCAGCACCAGGCCATGGCCGAAATGGAGCGAGAAAGCCGCGAAGTTGAGCACGGCGGTGTGGTAGAGCGGCGATCCACAGATATGCACGTTGTCGGCCTCGGCCTCGAGCCCGAACATCGCGAGCCAGCCCGTCATGAGCGTCGCTACGGTGTCGGGATCGATGGGCACGAGCGAGCGACGCACACCCTTGGGCTGGCCCGTGGTGCCCGAGGTGTAGTTCATGATCTGGCCGGCGCTGCGTTCCGCGGGCAGCGAATCCGGCTGTCCCGCACCGAGCTCGTCGAAGCTGCGGTAGCCGGGGATCGCGCCCAGCGAGAACAGACGTTCCGGCGCGAAGCCGAGCTCGGTACTGGCTCCGTGGCAGGCTTCGGCGAACTGCTCGGCGCCCACGAAAATCTTCGCGTCGCTATCCCGGATGATGTACGCGATCTCGGGCACGGTCAGATGGTGGTTGATGGGCGTCAGGTACAGCCCCGACTGAAACAGCGCGAGGTAGAGCTGAACCATCTCGACGGAGTTGGGGAGTACGGCCGCAACGCAGTCACCTTTCTCGACTCCGAGCGCCCTCAGGCCGTGGCAGAGCCGGTTGGTTGCGGCCAGCAGCTCACCGCGGCTCCACTCGCGGCGCTCCGGATCCACCAGCGCCAAGACCTCGGGGTCCTTCTCCGCGAACTTGTAGAAGCTGAGCTGAGACATGGTTTTCGCCCCTTCACGAATCGGTGGGTTTTATACCACCGAGAGGTGATTCGCGTAAACTGAACTAAGCCATGGCGAGAGGAGGCAAGCTTTGAAGATCGACGGAGCGATTCTGGCTTCCAGCCCCGGGGAGGCGGGCCCGGCCGCGCGCAAGCTCGAGGAGGTCGGCTACGATGGCGGCTTCACCTTCGAGGGACCGCACGATCCCTTTCTCCCGCTCGCGGTGGCGGCCGAGCACACCGAGCGTCTGGAGCTGGCCACCGCGATCGCGATCGCTTTCGCTCGCAACCCGATGACGCTGGCCAACCTGGGTTACGACCTGCAGCTTCACTCTCGAGGTCGCTTCATCCTGGGCCTGGGCTCCCAGATCCAGCCGCATATCGAGAAGCGCTTCAGCTCCACCTGGTCCCGACCCGCTGCGCGCATGCGGGAGCTGGTGCTGGCCGTTCGGGCGATCTGGCGGACCTGGCACGAGGGCGAGAAGCTCGAGTTCCGCGGTGAGTTCTACACGCACACACTCATGACGCCGGTCTTCAATCCGGGCCCGAACCCTTACGGCTTGCCGCGCATCTTCGTCGCGGGCATCGGCCCCAGGATGACCGAGGTGGTAGGTGAGGTCGCAGACGGGTTCTTTGTTCACCCCTTCCACACGCCGGAGTTCGTGGCGAGGGTGACCCTGCCGGCGCTTGAACGCGGGCTGGCCAAGGCGGGACGCGCGCGCGAGGACTTCGAGATCTCATGCCAGACCATCATCGCCGCGGGCTCCACGCAGGAGGAACTCGAGAGAGCGAAGAACGCCGCCCGCGCCCAGATCTCTTTCTACGGCTCGACCCCGGCCTACCGTCCGGTGCTCGAGTGCCACGGAAGGGGAGAGCTCCAGAGTGAGCTCAACCGGCTCTCAAAGGCCGGCCGCTGGCTGGAGATGGCGGGTCTCATCGACGAGGATCTGCTGGAGAAGATCGCGGTCGTCGGGGCGCCCGACGAGATCGCCCCCAAGCTACGCGCCCGCTGCGAGAAGTTCGCCGACCGCGTGAGCCTGATCGCGCCCCTGGCCCCCGACCCCGAAAGCTGGCAGGACGTGGTGCGCCAGCTAAAGGCTGATTAGTCGTCCGGCCAGTCGCGCTTGACGCTGAGCTTCCAATGGGGTGCGCGTCGCTCGAGGTAGGCCATCACGCCTTCGATCGCGTCCGCCTTTCCCATCAGATGATGATGGAGCTCGGTCTCCCGCCGACCCACCTCGGTGTGTGTGAGTGCAGAGCTCTCCCAGAGCAGGCGCTTGGTCAGCGCGACCGAGAGTGGCGCGGTGTTCACGGCGATGTCCCGCGCGATCTCGAGCGCGGCCGGCAACACCTGCTCGGCGGGAAGCACGCGGCTGGCCAGCCCCAGCTCCGCCGCCTCATCGCCCCGGAAGGTTCGGCCCGTAAGCAGCAGATCGGCGGCCCTCGAGATGCCGACGATACGGGGCAACGTCCAGTGCGAGTAGGCGTCGGGCATCACGCCCCGCCGCACCTGAACGATGCCGTACTTCCCTTCGCGAGCCATGATCCGGATATCGCACTGCAACGCCAGCGTCAGACCGATTCCGATGGCGTGTCCGTTGAGCGCGGCGATCACGGGTTTCCGCACCTCCCACGCTGGCGGATGCACCGCGGCCGCGCTGAAGCTCGACTCGTCCCGCCTCTCGAAGGTTGAAGCGCCCTCCCTCATGTCGGCACCGGCACAGAACGCACGCCCGGCACCCGTCAGCACCACGGCGCGCACGCCATCGTCAACGTCACAGCGCTCGTACGCCTTTCCCAGCTCCTCGCCCATGGTTCCGCTGAAGGCGTTGAGCTGATCGGGGCGGTTGAGCGTGATGACCGCAACGCCGTCACTGAACTCGAACCGGATGTGCTTGCAGGTCACGTCTTCCCTTGCCCGGGCGAAAGCTTACCACGTAGTATGGGCAGCTACGTTGTCTGCGCGCGAAGTGAGATTGTTGTCCGCCTGGCTAAAGAAACCCGCTCTTCACTTCCTCCTGCTCGGGGTGGTTCTGTTCGGTCTGAGCCGCTGGCTGCCCTCCAGCCGCGCGGCGCACGACGCTGGAGGAGCTCTCAACCCCATCGTGATCAGCGCGTCCCAGCTGGATCAGATCCGCGCCGACTTCACCCGGCAGATGGGTGTGCCTCCAACGCCGAAGGACGAGGCGATGCTAATCGAGAGGGAGATTGAGGAGGAGCTGCTCTATCGGGAGGCCCTCGCCCATGGCCTGGCCTGGGGCGATCGCAGCATTCAGTGGCGCCTCACCACCAAGATGCGATTCCTGAGCGACGATCCGGAGCTGGACGACGCGGAGCTGTATCGCCAGGCGCTCGAGCTCGGCCTGGAGCGCGAGGACATCGTCGTGCGCCGAATCCTGGTGCAGAAGATGCGCATGGTGATCCGCATCAACACACGGAACGACGAGCCCAGCGAGGCCGAGCTCGCGGACTATCTCGAGCTGTACCGCGACGACTATCTAGAGCCCGCGCGGATCAGCTTGTCGCACGTCTTTCTCAGCACGCAGCAGCGCGGCAGCGGCGTGGAGCGGGCGGCGGCACAGGTTGCGGCCGAGCTCGTATCCCATTCCGTCCCGCGCGATCAGGGCGCGAGGCTTGGCGATCCGTTCCCGCTCGGATGGGAGTTCCGCTCCGCGTCCGAGCACGGCCTGGCGAAGATCTTCGGCGCCGAGTTCGCGGCGCAGGCCATGCAGCTCACTCCCGGGCGCTGGTCCGGTCCCATTTCCTCTCCCTACGGGCTGCATCTGGTCTTCGTAACCGAGAAGGTGCCACCGCGGGCTCCAGCGCTGGAGGCAGTGCGCTCCAGGGTGCTGCTTCGCTTGATCGCGGAGCGCCGCGACGCGCACCTCGAGAACACACTGCGAGGTCTGCGGGAGGAGTACGAGGTGCGAATCGAGAGCGGTGTCACCCCATCGGCGGAGGGCGCATGACACGCATGGGTCTGGGGCTCCTGCTGCTCGGAATCCTTGCGAGCGTGCCATCGGCGGAGGTTCGGGCGCATCCGCTGGCGCCCGCCCTGCTCGACATTCGAGAGTCCGAAGCCGGCCGGGCCGACGTGTCTTGGAAAACGTCGCTCCTACGAGTTCCCGGCTCGAACGTGCAGCCGGTCCTGCCGTCCTCCTGTCGAGCCATCACGTCGCCCACGCTCATCGAAGGCACAAACAGCATGACCACGCGCTGGAGCGTGAGCTGCGAGCCCCGCAGTCTGGTGGGCCAGCGCATCGGGGTCGAAGGTCTGGCCCGCGCCAAGATCGATGCGCTGCTGCGCATCTCGCTGGCGGACGGACGAGTCGTGCTGCGCGTGCTTCGCGCGAGCGAGCCCTTCGTGACGGTGCCCGAGCGCGATGGGCACTTCGACATCACCCGCGCCTACCTCGGGCTGGGAGTCGAGCACATCCTCTTGGGGCTCGACCATCTGCTCTTCGTGTTCGGCCTGCTCCTACTCGTGGGCGGCGTGCGCCTTCTGACCCAGACCCTCACCGCCTTTACGCTGGGCCACAGCGTCACCCTCGCGCTCGCCATCCTGGGATTCGTCAACTTCTCCGTTCGCCCGATTGAGATGGCCATCGCCCTGAGCGTCTTCGTGCTGGCGGTGGAGCTGGCAAGAGGGGAGACGGCGCAGCCGACTCTCATGCGACGCTTTCCCTGGGTGATGGCGTTGCTCTTCGGACTGCTGCACGGTCTCGGCTTCGCCGGGGCCTTGCGCGAGGTCGGGCTGCCTGCGGCAGAGATTCCGCTCGCACTGCTCTCGTTCAACCTTGGCATCGAGCTCGGACAGCTGCTGTTCGTGTTCGCGATTCTGGCGCTGCGCTGGCTGCTGCGCGTGCGGCTGTCACCGCTCCCGACCTGGACGGAGCAGCTACCCGTCTACGCGATGGGCTCGCTGGCCGCGTTCTGGTGCTTCGAACGCGCGGCCGCCTTGCTCCCTTGAGCCTCGTCCCGTCTTTACAAACCGCCTGGGACCGCCCAAAATAGCTCGAGTAGAACGTGTTTCAATCCCCGGCAAGGGCGGCCTCGGCCTGTTCCGCGTGAAGCCAGGGTGGACAAGGCGGCCCGATGGACCTCGACTTCAGCCCCGAGCAGCTGGCCCTGCGTAAGGAGATCCGCAGCTACTACCGCGACCTCCTCACGCCCGAACTGCGCCAGGCACTCGACCAGGAGCGGGAGCAGATGGGGGGCCCAGTCTACCGTCACATCGTCGGACGCATGGGCGCCGCCGGCTGGCTCGGCATCGGCTGGCCCAAGGAGCACGGTGGTCAGGGTCGGACCGCAATCGAGCAGTTCATCTTCTGGGACGAGACCTACCGCGCGCGCGCGCCGCTGAACATCATCCCGGTCAACACCATCGGCCCAACCCTCATGCTCTACGGAACCGAGCAGCAGAAGGCCGATATGCTGCCCAAGATCCTACGGGGCGAGCTCTTCTTCGGCATCGGCTACACCGAGCCCAGCGCGGGCACCGACCTGGCCTCGCTCAAGACGCGCGCGGTGCGCGATGGCGACGAGTACGTGATCAACGGCCAGAAGGTCTTCACGACCCACGCCCACGACGCCGACTTCATCTGGCTCGCGGTGCGCACGGACCCCGAAGCGCCCAAGCACAAAGGGCTCTCCATCATCCTGGTGCCCACCGATGCAGCGGGCTTCTCGGTGACACCGATCTTCACCCTGGGCGGAGAGCGCACCAACGCCACCTACTACGAGAACGTGCGGGTGCCCGTGTCCAATCGGATTGGTCTCGAGAACGAGGGCTGGAGCCTGATCACATCCCAGCTCAACCACGAGCGCATCACGCTGGCAACACCGGGGCTGGCGGATCGACTGCTGGACGAGGTCTGGGAGTGGGCCGCGAAGACGCCCGCGCCCGACGGCGGCCGCATGCTGGACGTGCCCTGGGTGCAGCTAAACCTGGCTCGCGTCTACGCCAGGCTCGATGCACTCAAGCTCTTGAACTGGCGTTCGGCCTGGTTGATCACCGCCGGGACTCCCAGCATGGCCGAGGCTTCAGCGGTCAAAGTGATGGGGACGGAATTTTTCGTGGAGTGCTATCGGCTGCTGCTCGAGATCGTGGACGCCGCTGGGCTGGTGAAGGCCCGGCAGCCCGGCGCGCTCTTCGGAGGCCTGCTCGAGCAGGCGTATCGCGCCGCCACGACTCTGACTTTTGGCGGTGGTGTAAACGAGGTGCAGCGCGACATCATTGCGGTGGCAGGCCTGGGGCTGCCGCGTGCGCGGCGCCGAGCATGAGGTTCTGATGGTTCTAGCGGCTCAAGAGAAAGACGCGCTCGAGCAGAAGCTGCGCACGTACGTGGGCATCGAGACGAGTCCGCCCGAGGTGGGTCGCGACCCGATCAACCAGCCCATGATCCGCCACTGGTGCGAGGCCATGGGCGACACGAACCCGATCTACACCGATTCGGAGGCCGCCAGCCAGTCCATTCACGGCGGCATCGTGGCACCGCCGACGATGCTCCAGGCCTGGGTTCTGCGAGGCATCCAGATGGCCGATCCATCGGGCCTCCCGCGGAACAAGCAGCTCGAGCTGCATCAGCTCCTGACCGACTACGGCTACACTTCCGTGGTCGCCACGAACTGCGAGCAGGGCTATGACCGCTACCTCAGGCCAGGCGACGAGATCTCGCTCACCACCACGATTGAGTCGATCTCGGAAGAGAAGGCCACCGCACTCGGGATCG
>SMWZ01000150.1 GCA_004356455.1 Deltaproteobacteria bacterium | reverse complement strand
TGCCCCGCGTAAACAGCGGTGGCGGGTGACAGAGCGAGCATTTCGCTTGCTTGAAGAACTTGAAGCCACGCCGAGCAGACATGGTCGCCGGCTCAATGGGCGTTCCGTCGGGCTCGACGCGGCCGCGGTCGAAAGGGGGTATGGAGAGCAGGTATGCTTCCAGGGCCGCGAAGTCGCGCACAGCGGCCTGACCTCCGCGCATCTCGACCTCGAGCATGCGCGCGATGGCCTCGTCTAGGCTCAAAACGGAGCCATCCCAATAATAGGGAGGCGTCTGCCATAGCCCGCGCAGCCCGGGGGTCACACGCGCCCCCGGCGTGCCCGGCGGGACCCGGACGTCCCTGAGGTACACGCCACCGTCGCTTCCGCCGCCCGGGTGGCAGCTGGCGCAGCTGCGACTGCCGTCACCCGACAGCTGCGGGCTCATGAAGAGCAGCCCGCCGCGCTGCACCAGCTCCGGGTCCGGCACTGGCGCGATCAGCGGGCGCTCGCCCAGGAGCTGACAGGCGCCGGCGAGCAGCCCCATAGAGAGGCCGATCGCTTTGATGCCAGAGGAGGTTCTGCGCGCGCTAGCCACGACTGGGCCGAGTTTGACAAAATACAGGGCGCGCGCCGAGGTGCGCGCGAGCGGAGGTAGACCCTGATGAACTTGCTCGGCCAGCCGCTGCGTGTGGGGCAGCACGTGCACAGCGATGTGCACGAGGTCACCCAGAAGACGGTCGACTTCTATCTCGAGACCTTGGCTGACCAACATCCGTATTACAGTGGGGGGGCGAACTCCGAGCTCGATCTCCCGATCGCACCGCCCCTGCTGTACCACAGCGAGGTTTACCGACATCCCGAGCGCTGGTACCTGAAGCGGCTGGTGGGCAACCTGCATGCCCAGCAGGAGTGGTTCCTGTTCGCCCCCCTGCGCGTCGGAACGCGCGTGCGTACGCGCTCCACGCTAGCGGACCGCTACCGTAAGCGGGGCCGCGAGTATCTGGTGAACGAGGTGGACTACGAGGACGAAGAGGGACGGCTGTTGTTGCGGGGCCGCACCCACCAGTCCTTCCTGATCGACGACCCCGAGTCCGAAGCTGGGTTTGTGGTGGATCGGGGCTCGGCCCGCGAGAAGCCGCGCCGCGAGGTAGGGGCGGGCTCGGGACCCGAGCTCATGCCGGTCGAGCTAAAGGTGGATCGGACCCTGTGCTGGCGCTTCAGCGGCCCCGAGCGCAACTACCACACGGATCTCGAGCAGGCACGCAAGTTCGGCTTCCCCGAGATCGTGGTGCAGGGGATGCTGTCAACGTGCCTGCTCTCACAGCTCATGGCCAACGGCTTCGGCGAAGGCTGGTTCGCGGGGGGGCGCATGGATGTGAAGCTCACGAATGTGCTCTGGGCAGGTGAGACCGTGCGGGCGCGGGGCAAGCTGCGCGAGGAGATTGAGCTGGGCTCTCAGCGAAGACACCTGCTCGAGGTCTGGGTCGAGAAAACGAATGCCGCGCACACGCTGGTAGCCGTGGGCAGCGCCAGCGCGCTTACGAGAGATAGAAGCTGAGGGCGGCCGCCATCTCACCCGCCGTGGCGAAGCGGCCCTCGGGCCGTTTTTGCGCGGCTTTGGTGAGAATCACGACCAGCTCTTCGGGGATCTCCGGCACGAGCTCGCACGGGTCCGGGAGGTCACGGGTGAGCTGTTGCTCCATGATCTTCTTGCCGCGGAAGGGGCGTAGGCTCGTGAGCATCTCGAACATCGAGATACCCAGCGCGTAGAGGTCCGTTCGTCCGTCGATCTCAAGACCACGAATTTGTTCCGGCGGCATGTACTGGGGTGTTCCCTTCGTCGTGGTGCCCCCGCCGGGACGGGTCCCGGACTCGACGACCTCGCTGATCCCGAAGTCCATGAGCTTGGCGCTTCCGTCCTCCGGCAGCAGAATGTTGCCGGGCTTCACGTCGCGGTGAATCACGCTCTGGCTATGTGCGTACTCGAGCGCGTAGCAGATGTCCCGTGCGATCTCGGCCACCAGACGCGGGGCGAGCGGGCGTTTCTGCTTCGGATCGGGCTCTCGCATCAGCTCGCGCACGGTCTTACCGCGCACATACTCCATCACGATGCAGGGGCGCCCCCCGATCACGGCGCAATCGTAGAGGTGGACGATGTTCGGGTGGTTCATGGCGGCGGCCGCTCGCGCTTCCTGCCGGATCATCTTGACGGCGTTGGCCTGGGCGGCGAGTTTGGCCGGGAGGAATTTGATGGCTACCGGGCGCTCGAGATCGCGGTCCTGGGCCAGGTACACGATGCCCATGCCGCCCCGACCGATCTCGTCGCGGATCTCGTAGCGCTCCGTGTAATAATCCGCCGCGCTGGACCCGGAGCCCCCCCAGGCTTGCTCCTGCAGGCGCTCCAGGCGCTCCGCTACGTCCTCGTAGGTGGGATCGAAGGCCACGATTCTTTCGAGCAGATGTGTGGCTGGCAGGAGCTCGTGCGCGCGCTCATGCACGCTGGCCAGAAGCAGCAGTGGGGCAAGATCCTCCTTCGACCCTGCTTGCTCCGGCGTGATCGGACGCAGCATTTCCTTCGCCCGCTCGAACAGGCCCTTCTCGAGAAAGATGCGTCCCATCAGCAGCGTGGCTTCGCGGCTGTCGCTCGAGTTGGGCGGAATGCCCTGCAGCACCTCGGTCGCGCGCTCGTACGAACCAAGCTCGTAAAAGCCCCGCCCGGCATCGAGCAGATTGCCCATGGACTGCGCGAGCTGTACTGCGCGCAGCGTGTCGCCGGCGCGCTCGTAGTTCGCGCGCGCCTCGGTGTAGGATCCCGCCCTTTCGTAGGCGGCCCCTGCCTGGCTCCATGCCTGTGCGCGTTCGTAGACCTGGCCCGCGAGGGCGAATTCGCGAATGGCCTCAAAGAGTTGGGCGGCCCGGAGCCAATCCGCCGCGCCCGCGTAGCACTCGGCCGCCCGACGTATGTCGCCGGCCTCCTCAAAGAGGTGCCCGGCTCGCTTCAGCACCGCGGGCTCCCGGCCATGGGCGACAAGCAGCGCGGCCGCGGCCTCGGCCCCGAAGCCGGCGCTTTCAAACAGCCGTGCCGCGCTCTCGGCGTCTCCCAGGCTGCGCAGCAGATGGGCTGCCTTCCCGATCTCACCCGCACGCTCGTACAGCTCGGCCGCCTCCCGCAAGCTACCGAGCTGCTGCAGCGATGACGCGGCTTCTTTCCAGGCACCCCCGAGCTGGAAGTAGTGCGCTGCTTCCGCGTGACGACCCAGCTGCAGATACACCTGTGCCGCCTCATGGTGCCGCTTCAGCGAGAGGTAGCAGAGCGCCACCTTGTTGAGGTTGCCGCTGTTCTGAAACAGCGCCCGAGCCTTGTCAAATGCGCCCTGGTCCAGGCGCATTTGCCCGGCCTCGTCGTAGCGGTTGCGTGCAATCAGCGCCTGGATCTGCTCCTCGGGGTCTTTGTAGGGCTCGAGCTCACTCGACTGCTTTCGGCGCGCCGTCGCCCACACCAGGATGAGCACGAGGGCCGCAGCCACGAGCGGCACCAGCGTTGCTGGCTCATTCGTGGGAAGGGTGTGGAGCCAGTCCAGCAGGGACGCCAGTGGCTGACCGGCTACGTCGGGCAATCGGCTCCCGTCCTCTCCCAAGCGGCTCTCCCGGCATCCGGCTGACGCGGTGGCCCCCCCTGGACCCCGGACAGACGCATGCACTTCGTGTCTCTCGGAATCTTCGGCGAGTTGCCGACGGGTTTTGAGCATTTGGAGGCGAGGCGTCCAAGGCCGGGCTGGGGTCCCTGGCGGTTCCGATCTACCTTTCGGTCGTGGCGAATGCGCACCTCAAAGTCTCCTCCTTTCTGAGCGCGCAGGGGGTCGCGCGCAGCGAGCCCCTGCTGGTGGCGGTCTCCGGCGGTGCGGACTCATGTGCGCTGCTTCAGATCCTGCTGGCGTTGGGTCAGCGCGTCGGTGTCGCGCATGTCCATCACGGGCTACGCAAGGCCGCGGCCGACGACGACGTGGAGTTCGTGCGCGCGCGCGCACGTGCGCTCGGGGTTCCCTTCCACTGCGCGCAGGTAGATGCGGCCGCGCGGGATGGCCGCTCACCCGAAGCCCGCGCACGCGCCCTGCGCTATGCGGCCCTCGCCCAGCTGCGAGAGGGGGGTGGTTACAGGTACGTCGCCACCGCGCACACACTGGACGACCAGGCCGAGACCTTGCTGCTGCGCGCAGTGCGTGGTACGGGCCCGAGAGGCCTGGCGAGCATTGCGCCGCACTCCGCCGCCGAACGCCTCCTGCGCCCCCTCTTGAGCGTGCGCCGCGAGGAGTTGCGTCGCTACCTGCAGGAGCGAGGCCTGGGCTGGCGCGAGGACGAGAGCAATGCGGACCTCTCCATCCCCCGGAATCGGCTGCGCGCCGACGTGCTGCCCGTGCTGGAGGCGATTCACCCGGCCGCCGTACGAAAGCTCGGAGAGCTCGCGCAGACCGCCCGTGAGATGGCAAGCTTCTTCCGGGATGCCGTGGCACCGACCCTGGCGCGCGCGCTCGAGGAACGGGACGGGGGTGTCTGGATCGATGCGGCCGAGCTGGCGGAGCTCTCTCCGTGGCTTCGTGCGCAGGCCGTAGTGGAGCTGCTGGAGCGGCGAGGCCTGGGGGAGCGGATCTCGGCTACGCACCTGGGACGCGTGCTGCGGTTCCTGGAGCGCGCTGATAGCGGCAAGAGGCTCTCGCTACCCCAGGCCATGACGCTTCTCTGTGACCGGGATCGTTTCTGGCTGGGGCCCGAGTCGGGGCCGAGCTTCCCACGCCCGTTCTCCTGCGAGTTATGCCCGCCGCATGCACTCGAATTGCCGGAGCGCGACCTACGTCTCAGCTGGCGTCGTATGCGCGCACATGACTCCAGCCGCGAAACGCTCCTGCTGCCCACGCAGCTCTCGAGACCGTTGGTGGTGCGTAGCCCCTTGCCCGGAGACCACATGCGTTCGACGGAGAAGGCGACTGCGATCCCGCTTCAGGATCTATTTGCCGCTGCCCGATGGTCTCGCAGGGCGAGGGCGCGCGCGGTGGTGGTGGAGCTGGCGAGCGAGGTGATCTGGGTCGTGGGGCTGGCGCACCTGCCACTCGCGCGCACCGCTCGCCAGGGTCTGGACAAGAGCGGCTGGGAGCTGGTTGCTGACCCGCTTTCCCCGCATCTGGAGAGTTGTTAGAATTTCGAGGAATCTCGCGCGCTTAGCGCGATCGAAGCTCGAGGAGCTCGCTTGAATCAGTTCTACAAGAACATGCTGACCCTGGCCATGGGCATCCTGGTGATGCTGGCCATCTTCAGCTTCTGGAGCGGGGCCCCCAAGGAGACCAACGAACTCGATTATTCGGAGTTCATCTACAAGCTCGAGGCTGGAGAGATCTCGGAAGTCCGCATTCAGCAGGACCTGATCGAGGGACGAACGCGCTCGGATCAGACCTTCCGCAGCCGTGGCCCCGTGGAGGACGAGCTGCGCACGCGACTGCTGCGCGAGCACGACGTCAAGGTCAAATACGAGCCGCCCGATGACTCCAGTCTCTGGAACACGCTCCTGATTAGCTGGCTGCCCATGATCCTCTTCATCGGACTGTGGTTCCTGCTCTTTCGCCAGCTTCAGGCCGGAGGAGGCAAGGCCATGAGCTTCGGCAAGGCGCGTGCGCGCCTGCTCTCCGAGGACCAGCAGCGCGTGACGTTCCAGGATGTGGCCGGGATCGAAGAAGCCAAGGCCGAGCTCGAGGAGATCGTCTCGTTCCTGCGCGACCCCAAGAGGTTTACGCGCCTGGGTGGACGCATCCCCAAGGGGGTGCTTCTGGTAGGTGCCCCCGGGACGGGCAAGACTCTGCTGGCGCGGGCCATTGCGGGCGAGGCTGGGGTTCCCTTCTTCAGCATCTCGGGCTCCGATTTCGTGGAGATGTTCGTCGGGGTCGGCGCGAGCCGCGTGCGCGACCTCTTCGCGCAGGGCAAAAAGAACGCGCCCTGCATCGTGTTCATCGACGAGATCGATGCCGTCGGCCGGCATCGAGGCGCGGGCCTGGGAGGTGGGCACGACGAGCGCGAGCAGACGCTCAACCAGCTGCTGGTGGAGATGGATGGCTTCGAGTCCAACGAAGGGGTGATCATCATCGCGGCGACCAACCGTCCCGACGTTCTGGATCCAGCGATGCTGCGGCCGGGGCGCTTCGATCGGCACGTGGTCGTGAGCCTGCCGGACCTGCGCGGGCGCGAGGCCATCCTGCGGGTTCACGCGCGCCGCATCCTGCTCGCGCCCGAGGTCGAGCTGGTCGTGATCGCGCGCGGTACGCCTGGCTTCTCCGGCGCAGACCTGGAGAACCTGGTGAACGAGGCCGCGCTGCTCGCGGCCCGACACGAGGCTGACTCGGTCACGCTGCATGATCTGGAGCTCGCCAAGGACAAGGTTATGATGGGAACCGAGCGGCGCAGCCTCATACTCACGGAAGAGGAGCGTCGGACCATCGCCGTGCACGAGGGCGGACACGCCCTGGTGGCCATGCTGGACGAGGACTGCGACCCGGTGCACAAGGTGTCGATCATCCCGCGGGGTATGGCGCTCGGGGTGACACAAACCCTGCCGACCGAGGATCGGAACATCGTGCTGCGCCGGCAGTTGCTGGCGAAGATCACGCATGCCATGGGCGGCCGGGCTGCGGAGGAGGTCGTCTTCGGGCACTTCTCGACGGGCGCTGCGGATGATCTCAAGCGGGCCACGAGTATCGCGCGAGAGATGGTGTGCAGCTACGGAATGAGCGAGAAGCTGGGTCCGATGTCACTGGACGATGGCGGCGGCGAGGTCTTTCTGGGTCGGGATATTGGTCGTATCCGCGGACACAGTGAAGAGAAGGCCCACGAGATCGACGAGGAGGTGCTCGCGATCCTGGGCGACTCCTATGCTCTGGCCAAGGACCGCATCGTCGAGAAGCGGGATGCGCTTGACCGCATCGCCGAGGCGCTTCTCGAGCGCGAGACCCTCGGACTGAGCGACCTCCAGCTCCTCCTCGAGGGGCGTGAGCTTCCCCCCCTGCCGCAGCCCGAGGCCGCCTTACCAGCGGCTCAGACCGGCTCTGAGCCGGAAGGGGGAGAGGAGAAGACGCCCTTACGGGAGAGACCGATCCCGGACCCCGAGCCGATCCCGGGGTAATGCCCGAGCGGCCCGCATTGGGGAGGGACCTTGGCAGTGGGGGGAGCGTGGAGTGCGTCGCGCTCGTCGGGATCGTGAACGTGACCCCGGATTCCTTCCATGACGGCGGTCGCTATGACTCGGTCGAGCGGGCAGTTGCACACGCCCTCCAGCTGTGCGAGGAAGGAGCGGATCTGCTGGACGTCGGCGGTGAGTCAACACGACCGGGCTCGAGCCCGGTGCCGCAGCTGGAAGAGTGTCGCCGCGTCCTGCCCGTGATCGAGGAGCTGTCCAAGCACACCGAGACGCCGATCTCGGTCGATACGCGGCGTGCGGCGGTCGCCCAGGAAGCCCTGAAGCGGGGCGCTTCCGCCGTCAACGCTGTGGCGGGCCTGCGTGATCCGGATCTTGCACGCGTGTGCGCGGAGCATGGGGCGCTGCTGATCCTGAATCACATGCGGGGCGAGCCGCGCACGATGCAGCTGGCACCGAGGTACGACGATGTGGTGGCGGATGTGAGGCATGAGCTCCTGACGCAAGCGTTGCTCGCGCAGGCGGCCGGCGTGGAGCGCGACCGCATCTGGCTCGATCCGGGACTGGGCTTTGGCAAAGATCCCATCCGCCACAACCTGCCTCTGATTGCGCGGTTGTCGGAACTCGCGGACACGGGCTACCCGGTCCTGGTCGGTCCCTCGCACAAGAGCTTCCTGGGGAAGATCACGGGAGCGTCCTTCGAGGATCGACTGCCCGCGACGCTGGCGGCGGTCGCAGCCTGCGTTCTGGCCGGGGCCTCGGCCGTGCGGGTTCACGACGTGGGTAGCGCGCGTGAGGCGGTCCTGGTGGCGCAGGCGATTCGGAGGGCCCGAGCATGATCGAGGCGCTCTTTGCCTGGCTACAGGTCGCCTGGATGAAGCTCTCCGAGAACTATCACCCGTTCTGGGACACGCTCGACATCCTGCTGGTCGCGGCTGTCGTCTACTGGCTGCTGCTGCTGATCAAGGGCACTCGGGCCGCGCAGATGACGCTCGGCCTGTTGGTGCTGGTGCTGCTCTGGCTACTAATCGAACAGCTCGAGCTTCCGACGCTGGGATTTTTGCTCGATAACTTCTTCACCTGGGGTGTGCTGATCGTGATCGTGATCTTCCAGGCGGATATCCGGCGCGCGCTCACGCGTGTGGGCAAGGGCTTGTTCAGCGCGGGGCTGCACCAGAAGGCGCTGGCCATCGAAGAGATCGTGCGGGCCTGCCAATCCCTGGCTCAACGACGGGTGGGCGCACTGATCGTGATCGAACGTAAGATCAGCCTGGAGGAGTACCTGGAGCTTGGCACCGGACTGGACGCCGAGCTCTCGCGGGATCTGTTGATCTCGATTTTCCTGCCGTACTCGCCGCTGCACGATGGCGCCGTGCTGATCCGGCAGAGCCGCATCTCGTCCGCGGGCTGCATCCTGCCGCTGGCCATGCGCAACAACCTCCCCAGCACGCTCGGTACCCGGCACCGCGCTGCGCTCGGGGTTGCGGAGGAGACGGATGCGATCGCGGTGGTGGTGTCCGAGGAGACCGGGAACATCTCGATGGTCGTCGGCGAGGAGATCTCGGAAGACCTGGAAGGGTCGATCCTGCGTCAGTCGCTGCTGCGCGTGCTCGGGGACGCGCGGCGAGAGGGTGATGAGGGCGAGTCCGAGGATGTGAAGGGCGTACACGTTCCCCAAGAGTCGAACTAGGGCATGCGGATCTTCGATAACCTGCTTTACAAGCTCACGGCCCTGCTGGTGGCGTTATCGTTGTGGCTGGTCGCGCAGGGCTTCAGCTCGGTCAAGGAGAGCCTCGACCTGCCCATCGTGATCGAGGACCTGCCCAAGAAGCTGGTGCTGCTGGGCCAGTCGGTGGGCGAGGTCAACGTGACCATCGAGGGCAGCCGCGCGGCCGTGCGCGCGGCCCGCAAGAGCCTGCTGCGCTATCCGATCTCGCTGGATGGGGCGAAGTCGGGGCAGAGGTCGGTGCCCATCAGCAAGGATCGCATTGAGGCCCTGCTGCCGCGCGGTGCCAGCATCCTGGCCCGGGCGCCATCGGCCGTGGTGCTCCAGATCGAGCCCGTGATCAGCAAGCGGGTGCGGGTGCGGGTGGACTGGGTGGGCGAGCCGCCGCCGGGCTACCGGGTGACGGGCGTGAGCGTGGAGCCGAAGGAGCTCAAGCTCGAGGGCGCCCGCAAGACCGTGCTCCGGCTGCGGGAGATCGTGACCGAGCGCGTGGATGTGAGCCAGCTACGGGTGACCACCGTGCAGGAGGTTCCGCTCTCCCTGGACCTGGCCTACGTTTGGCGCGCGGGGGAAGACCGGGGAAAGCCTGTGCGCGTGGTGGTGCACGTGGAGCGGATCCCCGAGATGGACGAGAAGTCCTAGGGAGAGGGAGAGAGGTGTGAGCCGTCCACGCAAGCTCTTCGGGACGGATGGCATCCGGGGCCGCGCCAATCTGTACCCGATGACGGGCGAGATCATGCTCGAGCTGGGCCGGGCCGTGGCCATGGCCTTTCAGCTCTCTCCGCGCGAGGCCGGGGAGCGCCGGGTACTGATCGGCAAGGACACGCGCCGCTCGGGCTATATGCTGGAGGACGCGCTGGCGGCGGGCTTGGCCTCGATGGGCGTACACGTGCTCCAGGTTGGCCCGATGTCCACCCCCGGACTGGCTTTCCTCACCACCGACATGCGCTGCGAGGCCGGCGCCATGATCTCGGCCTCACACAACGCCTTCGAGGACAACGGCGTCAAGTTCTTCTCGCGCGACGGCTTCAAGCTGCCCGATGAGATGGAGGCGAAGATCGAGGCGCTCATGTACTCGGACGAGCTCAAGGCGCAGCGTCCGGTCGGAGCGGAGGTTGGACGAGCTCATAGAATCGATGATGCATCAGGACGTTACATCGTTTTTCTCAAGAAGACCTTTCCCAAGGAACTGTCCCTGGAGGGGCTCCGGATCGTGGTGGACTGTGCGCATGGAGCGGCCTACAAGGTTGCGCCCACGGTATTGGAGGAGCTGGGCGCGCAGGTGGTTCCGATCGCCGCGTCCCCCAACGGCACCAACATCAACGAGGGCTGCGGCGCTCTGCATCCCCAGTTCGTGGCTCAGGCGGTGCGCCGCCATCGCGCGGATCTGGGCGTCGCACTGGATGGGGACGCCGATCGTGTGATCTTCAGCGATGAGAACGGCGAGATCGTGAACGGAGACCGCGTGCTCGCCATGTGTGCGCTGGACCTGCAGCGCTCGGGAACGTTGGCGCGCGAGACTGTGGTCGGCACGATCATGTGCAATCTGGGGCTGGAGCTGGCTCTCAAACGTGCCGGCATCCAGCTGCTGCGCACCGATGTCGGAGACCGCTACGTGGTGGAGGCCATGCGCCGCGAGCAGCTCAACCTGGGCGGTGAGCCCTCCGGGCACGTTATCTTCCTTGATCACAATACCACGGGAGACGGGATGCTGACGGCTCTGCAGGTGCTGGCGATGATGCGGAGGAGTGAGCGTCCTCTCTCGTCGCTGGCCGCCGTAATGGAGCCGGTGCCCCAGGTCTTGCGTGCGGTCACCGTGCGCGAGAAGCCCCCGCTCGAGGAGCTCAGCGGGGTGCAGGCCGCGCTCCAGCGCATCCAGCGCGACCTGCGTGGGCGCGGCCGGATAAACGTACGCTATTCGGGCACGGAGCCCGTGGTCCGTGTAATGATCGAGGGGGAGGACCGCGCGCGCATCGAGGAGCTGGCGCGGGACATCTGTGCGGAGATCGCGAAGGTGATCGGCGAGGAGGGGACATGAGCCAGCGACGGCTCGTCGTGAACGTTGACCATGTGGCTACGGTGCGCCAGGTGCGGCAGGGTCGAGAGCCGGACCCGGTGGCGGCCGCTACGCTCGCGCAGCTGGGCGGCGCAGACGGGATCGTGGTCCACCTGCGCGAGGACCGTCGCCATATCCAGGAGCGGGACGTGCGCGTTCTCAGGCAGACGGTCCACGACCACTTTTGTCTGGAGATGGCGGCGACCTCCGAGATGCTAAAGGTCGCACTCGAGGTGCGCCCCGACTCGGTCACGCTTGTGCCCGAACGCCGCGAGGAGCTCACCACTGAAGGAGGGCTCAACGTGACGGCCGAGATCTCCGCCATCGGGGAGATCGTTCGCACCCTCGATGACAATCTCGTCCGATCCTGCCTGTTCGTGGATCCCGACCTGGAGCAGATCAAGGCCGCGCATCGTGTGGGCGCGAGAGCGGTCGAGATCCATACCGGGCGCTACACGGACGGAGGAGCGGATCGGGGCAAGGAGCTTGCCCGTATCCTTGATGCCGTCCGCCTGGCCTCGAAGGTGGGCCTCGAGATCGGGGTGGGCCACGGACTGGACCGGAGTAATGTCGAACCCCTGGCCGAGGTGGACGCGATCGCGGAGTTCTCGATCGGCCATGCGATCGTCTCGCGGGCGGTGCTGGTGGGAATGGAACGGGCCGTTGCGGAGATCAAGGCCCTTGTAGGCTGAGCTTTGCAGGACGACAGCCCGCTAGCTAGCCCGGATATCTCACCAGGGGTTCGTCCCGAGGGCGCCAAATGTGCGTTAGCTCCGGGCGCGCACAGGTCGAGGCCGCAGAGACGGATTAGACAATACCGAGGCACACGCGCAGCCGTGTGCCGTGCCGGCAGGCGGGCTTGGCCCGCCGATAACCGGCCAGTCGAGCAGCCGAGGCCGAGCACGCTCAGAGATGATGTGCAGTTGGCGGCCGCAGCAGAAGCCCTGGTGAGATTTCCGGGCTAGGCTTTTGCCGCCATGAACGCACGCGTACTGGCCGAGCGGGGCTGGCCCTGTCCCACGGGCGAGGAAATGGGCCGCATCGATCGCGATGCGATCGAGCGGAAGGGGCTACCGGTGCGCCTGCTGATGGAGAACGCCGGACGCGCTGTGGCGGCGGCGCTGCGGCAGCGCTTCCCCGACGTGCAGCGCCCGCTGATCGTGTGTGGCGTGGGCAACAACGGCGGCGACGGCTTCGTGGTCGCGCGTGTGCTGCGCGATTGGGACGATCGCATCGCCCCCATCGTGATCGCGCTGGGGGAGGCGAAGCGGCGCACGCCAGAGGCCCAGGAGAACCTGGAGTTGCTCTTGAACTCCGATGTGGAAGTCATAATCGGGACTGGCTCCAAGGAGATCGAGTCCAGCCTGAGCCGGAGTCAGCTCATCGTGGATGCCGTGTTTGGGGTGGGGCTGTGCCGGCCGGTGGAGGGGGTGTACGCACAGACGCTGCGTGTGTTGCGCGAGAGCGGGCGTCCCGTGTTGGCCCTGGATCTGCCGTCCGGGATCTCCAGTGATACGGGCGAGTCCATGGGGACCGAACTGCAGGCGGATGTGGTCGTCACGCTGGGCCTGCCTAAGCTGGGCCTGGTGCTGCGGCCGCTGCCCGGCGAGATCTGGGTGGCGGACATCGGTCTGCCGCGCTCGTCGCTGCTGGCGGGCCGGGTGCGTCAGCATCTGCTTACACCGGATGCGGTCGCTGCGCTGCTGCCGGAGCGTCAGGCGACGGGTCACAAGGGGACCTTCGGGCACGTGCTCGTAGCGGCGGGCTCGGAGGGTCAGACGGGCGCCGCCGTACTGGCGGCCCAGGGCGCGCTGCGTAGCGGCGCGGGTCTCGTCACGCTCGCGGTTCCACGCAGCTTGAACCCGGTCTTCGAGGTCAAGCTGACTGAGGCCATGACCCTGCCCATCGAGGACGAGAGCCGCGGCCGGCTCGAGCACTCGGCCCTCGACGTCCTGCTGGCGGAATCCCGCGCGCGCGATGCGCTGGTGCTGGGTCCCGGGCTGGGTCTGCATCAGAGCACGGTGCGTCTGCTCGAGGCCCTGCTACCCGAGCTGCGTACGCCGCTGGTGGTGGATGCGGATGCTCTCAACGCGTTCGCGGGCCGGCCCGAGCAGCTGCGTGGATCGGAGCCACGCGTCCTGACGCCCCATCCCGGGGAGGCCGCACGTCTGCTCGAGCGCAGCAACTCCGAGATTCAGGGGGATCGCGTGGGCGCTGCCCGCGAGCTGGCCCGGCGCACGCAGTCCGTGGTCGTGCTCAAGGGCGCTCGTACCGTGGTCGCCTCGGCTGAGGGGGATGTGAACATCGTGCCCTGCGGCGGACCGGGTCTGGCCTCAGGAGGCACGGGCGACGTGCTGGCGGGCGTGGTGGGCGGATTGCTGGCGCAGGGACTTTCGGACTTCGCCGCGGCCAGCGCCGGGGCCTACCTACATGGCCTGGCGGGGGACCTGGGGCCGCGGGTCGGGGGTCTCGCGGGGGATGTTGCGGAGAGGATCCCGCGGGCCTGGCGGCAGCTGGCGGCGCCGCTAGCGAGCGCCCGTAGGAGCGACTCCGATGTCCTTCATCGACTCGTCTAGCGCCGAGCAGACGCGTCGCATAGGGCAGCGGCTGGGCGCAGGGCTCAGGGGCGGAGATGTGATCGGGCTTGGGGGCGAGCTTGGAGCGGGCAAGACCTGCCTGGTGCAGGGCATCGCGCGTGGGCTCGGGGTCGACCCGGGCCTGGCGGTCACCAGTCCCACCTTCACGCTGGTGGGGGAGTACCCCGGCCGTGTGTGCTTGCGACACGCGGACTTCTATCGCGTGGAGAGCTACGCTCGGCTGGAGGACGCAGGCTTCGACGACCTGCTGGATTCTGATGCCGTGCTCGTGGTGGAATGGCCCGAGCGTTTCCCGCAGGCGTTGCCCGCGGAGCGGCTCGATATCCGGATCGCTCTCGTGTCCGAGTCGGAGCGGCGTCTTCACGTTGCGGGAAGAGGAGCGCGGGCGACCGAGCTCGCGAGGAGATTCCTGGAGCCATGTCCCTGATCGTACAGAAATTCGGCGGCACCTCTCTCGCCGGTCTGGACCGCATTCGGCACGCGGCGCGTCGCATCGTGGAGACGCGCAAGGCGGGCCATGAGGTGGTGGTTGTGGTCTCGGCCATGGCCGGGGAGACGGATCGCTTGGTGGGGCTGGCACACGACATCTCTCCAGATCCCGATCCGCGTGAGTACGACGTGCTGGTCTCGACCGGCGAGACGCAGACGAGCGCGCTCATGGTGATGGCCGTGCAGGCGCTGGGTGTACCCTCACGCTCTTTCACCGGGGCCCAGGTACGCGTGCGCACCGACACCGCACATACGCGGGCGCGCATTCAGGCGATCGACGTCGCGCCCATCCGCGATGAGCTGGCTCGGGGCGCGATCGTGGTGGTGGCGGGCTTCCAGGGAACGGATCAGGAGGGCAACATCACCACCCTCGGGCGCGGCGGCTCCGATACCAGCGCGGTAGCCGTGGCGGCGGCGCTCAAAGCGGATTGGTGCGAGATCTACACGGATGTGGAAGGGGTCTTCACGAGCGATCCGAACATGGTGCCGGCCGCGCGCAAGCTCGAACGCGTCTCCTACGACGAGATGCTCGAGATGGCGAGCCTGGGAGTAAAGGTGCTCCAGATCCGGGCCGTCAAGTTCGCCAAACAGTACGGAATCCCGCTACACGTACGCAGCAGCTTCAGTGATGAGGAGGGAACCTGGGTGGTAACCGAAGAAGACGTTATGGAGCGGCTGGTGGTGTCCGGTGTGACCTACAACCGCGGCGAGGCCAAGGTCACCATCTTCGGCATTCCGGATACGCCCGGAGTGGCGGCACGCATATTCTCCGAAATCTCAGACAGCGGAGTCGTGGTCGACGTGATCGTGCAGAACGTTTCGACCCGAGGACACACTGATCTCACCTTCACCGTACCCCGCGGAGATCTCTCGCGCGTGCTCCCGCTGATGCAGCGACTCGCCGATGAGTTCGGGGCTGCGGGCATAACTTCGGACGACTCCATCGCGAAGATCTCGGTCGTGGGTCTCGGCATGAGGGACCACGCGGGTGTCGCAAGCAAGATGTTCCGCGTGCTGTCGGAGGAGGGCATCAATATCGAGATGATCAATACCTCAGAGATCAAGATCTCCGTCGTGATCGAGGAGAAATACACCGAGCTCGCCTGTCGCGCCCTGCACGAGGTGTTCGAGCTCGGCGCTGGCACTGGTATCTCGGAGGAGAGCTGAGCTGCGGATCCCGCTCGTCCCTTCCACGGCGCCGGCCCGCCGCTTTGGCTGGGCGCTGCTCGCCCTGCTGGCCCTCGCGCCTTTGAGTCGTCCCGCCTCCCCGCCGGGGATCGTGTGGGTCGGGGGCGTGCGAGGCTGCGCGCTGGGCTGGGAGGGCGCGGGACCGGCCTGTGCATGTGACGAGCTCTCCGGCCACCTGCGGCGGCTCTTCGCGCTACCGATCCCACTCAACCGGGCCGCGGTCGTCGACCTCGAGGCGCTGCCCGGCATCGGCCCCGTACGCGCGCAGGCGATTGTCGTGGAGCGGAAGCGCGGGGGAGCGTTCGAGCGCGTCGACGACCTCGTGCGTGTGCCTGGCCTCGGCCGGTTGCGTGTCGAGCGCCTGCGACCGGAGCTCTTCGTGGGCGCTGCCGATCCGGCGTGTAGCGGAGATTGGAGCTAAAGGCACTCCGATGAGCCGTCGAGGCGGAGAGGGATGAGCCAGCCTGTTGCACCGCAGACGATCTCGGGAACGGGTCCTCGCGCGATGTGGCGCAGCTTCAAGACCGCCCTGGCCCGGAACCCCCTGATCCTCTGGACCACCCGTCTGCTGCGCGGGATCCTGAGGGACCGCTGTCTGCTGCACGCCTCGGCTCTCACCTACTCGACCCTGCTGGCGGTGGTGCCGCTGCTGGCGGTGGTGCTGGCGTTGCTGCAGGGGGCGGGCTTCGGCAGCCACCTGCGCCCCTTCCTGCTGCAACGTTTCCCGGTGTTGGCTCCGGAGGCGGTCGATCAGCTGCTGGCGTATATCAGCCGTGCCAACGCGCAGGCCGTGGGCAGCATCGGGCTGCTGGCTCTCTTCTTGGTGTCGTGGGCAATGCTGAGCAACATCGAGGGCAGCCTGAATCACATCTTCGGCATCCGCCGCGCCCGAGGCTTGCTGCGCCGCACCAGCGAGTACCTCTCCATGATCGTTGTGGGGGCGCTGGTTGTCTTGCTGTCGGTCTTTCTTCAGACCGCGCTCGGCAGTCCCACGCTCATCCGGCATGTCTTCGGCGATCAGGTGGCGAGCGGGACCACGCGGCTGGGCCTCACCCTGCTGCCGTGGGTGAGCGTGTGGGGAGGACTCACGTTCCTGTACTGCTGGATGCCGAACACGCGCGTGCCAATCGGACCCTCGCTGCTGGGGGCGCTCGTCGGCGGGACGCTGTTTCAGCTGCTGCAGCTTGGCTACATCGAGCTTCAGCTCGGCTTCTCGCGTGCGCATGCGATTTACGGGGCGCTGGCGCAGCTCCCCATCTTGCTCGTGTGGGTCTATCTCTCCTGGCTGGCCGTGCTGCTCGGGGCGGAGGCGGTCGTTGCACGTCGCAGCCTCTCCGTGCATGAAGACGAGAACCTGACCCGGGTCGCCGGCGCCGCGCCGGGTCCGGAGCTGCTGGCCCTGCTCGCCCTGCGCGAGGTGGGCGAGGCGTTTCAGGCCGGGATCCCTACACTGCGCCCCGACGAGCTGGCCGTACGCCTCGGGGTCAGCGTGCGTGAGGTGCGCGAGGCGGTGGAGCCCCTGACCCGGGCCGGGATCCTGGTCGAGCCCGAGGGCGAGCACGGCTACCTGCCCACGGCCGCGCTGTCGACGCTCTCGCTCGAACGGATCCTGGCGGCGCTGCGCCCGGGCGGCAACGGGGAATCCACCCGCTAAGCTAGCGCGGTATCGGCGAGCACGACTGGCCGGGTATCGGCGGGTCAAGCCCGCCTGCCGGTACGGCAAAGCTCCGCTTTGCCTTGTCGCCTGCGCGCGCTGCGCTCGGTCGCTTTGCGCACTGCTACGCAGGCCTCGCTGCGCGGGCCTTCGGCCCTTGCAGCGCTAATGCCGTACTAGCGCGTTATCGACGACCGATAGATCTATGCGCGCGGGAATTGCGTTGGAACTCCCGGAACAGCACACTAGGGCCGATGGCGCGCATCTATCTGGATCACAACGCTACGACACCGCTACGCCCCCAGGCCCTGGAGGCGATGCTGCCGGTCCTGCGGGATCAGTTTGGGAACCCCTCGAGCATTCACTGGGCGGGGGCAGATGCCCGTGACGCGATCGCCGCGGCTCGCTCCGAGGTCGCCGCGCTGATCGGCGTTTCCCCCGACTGCGTGGTCTTCACCAGCAGTGCCACGGAAGCCAATAGTACGATCCTGAGCAGTGCGGCGCTGCGCGCACCTGCGCACGGAGAAGAGGTGGTCACCTGCGCGACCGAGCACCCGTCCGTGCTCGAGACCTGCGATGAGCTACGCGAGCGCGGCCTCCGCATCACCGTGTTACCGGTCGAGGCCGACGGCCGCCTCGACCCCGATCGGTTCGCCGCGAGCCTGAGCGAGCGTACGTTGCTGGCATCGATCATGTGGGTCAACAATGAGACCGGTGTGATTCAGCCCATCCCCGAGCTGGCCCGACGCGCGCAGGCACAGGGCGTCGCCTTCCACACCGACGCGGTACAGGCCATGGGCAAGCTTCCGCTGGCGCTGGCCGAGCTGCGCATCGACTTCGCCTCATTTTCTGCCCACAAGCTGGGCGGGCCCAAGGGTATCGGCGCGATCTATGTGCGTGAGGGCCTTCGCTTCACGCCGCTTATGCGCGGTGGCCCGCAGGAGCGTCGACGCCGAGCGGGCACCGAGAACGTGGCCGGGATGGTGGGCTTTGGCGCCGCCTGCAGCGCGGCCGCCTCGGATCTCGGGGCCCGTGCCCAAAGACTCGGGGCCCTGCGCGATCGGCTCTGGCAGGGCATCTCGGCCAAGATCGTGGGCGCGCACGTGAACGGCTCGCCGGAGCAGCGCGTGCCTCATACCTTGAGTGTGTCCTTCGAGGATGCGGATGGCGAGGGGCTGGTGATGGCGCTGGACGTGGAGGGGATTGCGGTTGCCTCCGGCGCCGCCTGCGCGTCGGGATCGACCGAGCCCTCGCACGTGCTGCTGGCTATGGGCATCCGGCCCGAGCTGGCGGGAGGTGCGATTCGCTTCAGCCTGGGCTTCGACACGCGGTCTGAGCAGATCGACCACGTACTCGACGTCCTGCCCGCCATCGTGGAGCGTGTGCGCGCGGAAGGGCGCGCCTATACCAACGGAGTGACGCGCAGGTGAGTGAGCGCTGGCTGGTTGCGATGAGCGGAGGGGTCGACTCCTCTGTGGCTGCTGCGATGCTGGTGCGCCGGGGCTATGAGCTCGTGGGTGTCACCATGAACCTGGGTCACACTGAGGGCGGCGCCCGGTCCCTGAAGCGCTGTTGCGGACTGCCCGACGCCGAGGATGCGCGAGCGGTCGCCCGCAGCCTCGGCATACGCCACTACACCGTCAACTACCGCCAGGCCTTTCGAGATGCCGTAATCGAGCCCTTCGTGGACGAGTACATGGCCGGTCGGACTCCCATTCCGTGTATTGCCTGCAATCGCGTGCTCAAGTTCGACCTGCTGCTCCGGCGCGCCGAGAGCCTGGGCGCGCGCGGGGTGGCGACGGGCCACTATGCTCGAATCGCTTCCGCACCTGATGGAGGCCCCGGGCTCTACCGTGCGTTGGACCGGGTCAAGGACCAGTCGTACTTCCTGTTCGATATCCCGCGCAAGAGCCTCGAAAGGATTCGTTTTCCCATCGGAGAGCTCTGCAAGCGCGAGGTGCGGGAGCTGGCACGCTCGCTCGAGCTCGTGACCGCTGACAAGCCCGAGAGTCAGGGCATTTGCTTCATCCCCGATGGCGACGTGAAGTCCGCGCTGCGACGTCTGCGGCCCGATCTCTCTGCCGGGCCCGGTGAGATTGTCGATGGCGATGGCCGCAGCCTGGGCACACACAACGGTGCGGTCGGCTTCACCCTGGGGCAGCGCAAGGGGCTCGGGCTGGCCGACGGCCCCTGGTACGTGAGCGAGGTCCGGGCGCGGGAAAACCGCCTGGTCGTGGAGCGTGCACCCCATTTCCAGAGGCGCGAACTCGTTGCCCGCGGCGTGAGCTGGCTCGATGGTGGTCTGCCATCCGGCCCGGTGCGGGTCCAGGTTCGGCACCGTCACCCCAGCGTGGCCGCGCGGCTGCGACCCAGTGCGGCGGGAGAGATGCGCCTGTCGCTGGAGACGCCGGTTTGGGCGCCGGCCGCGGGTCAGGCCGCGGTTGTGTACGACGAGGCCGACAGGCGGGTGCTGGGCGGAGGGTGGATCGCTGAGTCCGCCTGAGGACAAGCCCAGTGGCGCATCGCTGGCCGAGCTACAGCAACGGCTGGGCTATCGCTTCTGCGACGAAGCTGGCCTGGAGCAGGCGCTCACGCACCGCTCGCGTGCGAACGAGGACGGCGATCCTATGCAAGGCAACGAGCGGCTCGAATTCCTGGGCGATGCGGTGCTCGACCTGCTGGTTTCGGAGCTGTTGATGGAGAAGCACGCGCAGGTCTCCGAGGGGACGCTCTCGCGCGCGCGTGCGGGTGTGGTCAACACACAGGCGCTGGCGGCCTACGCACGCAAGGTCGGGCTGGATCAGGCCGTACGCCTGGGCCGGGGCGAGGAGCGCTCCGGCGGCCGCCGCAAGCCCTCGATCCTGGCCAACGTGTTCGAGGGTGTGCTGGGCGCGATCTACCTGGACGGCGGTCTCGAGCCGGCCCGCATCTTCGTGGAACGCGAGTGCGGCGAGGCCCTGGCGGCTTCGGGTCAGCCGGCGGCGGACCCGAAGACCCAGCTGCAGGAGCGTATGCAGGCCTCGGGCGAGCCGGTGCCGGGCTACCGCACCACGGCTGCACACGGTCCCGATCACGCCAAGGAGTTCCACGTCGAGGTGAGCATAGGGGAGCGCGTGCTGGGACGGGGTCAGGGCCATTCCAAGCGTGAGGCCGAGCAGCAGGCGGCGAGGCGCGCGCTCGAGTCCCTCGACGCGTGAAACCCGATAGCGAGCATCGCTGCGGCGTGGCGGCGCTGGTGGGTCGTCCCAACGCCGGCAAGTCCACACTCTTGAACGCCGTGCTGGGCGAGAAGCTCGCAATCACCTCGAAGCGCGCCCAGACGACGCGCAGTCGCATCCTCGGGGTGCTCACCCGACCCCACGCACAGGTCGTCTTCTACGACACTCCCGGCGTCAATCGCGGACGAGCTCGCTTCAACCTGGCAATGACTGAGCTGGCGCTCGCCACTGCAGGGGATGCAGATCTACGTGTGCTGCTACTCGATACCAATGCCCACTGGGACCTGCCGGAGGAGCGTGTCGCAGAGCTGCAGCCACCACTGCTGCTGGTGCGCACGAAGCTGGATCTCGGCCCGCCCACACGCGTTCCCCGGCCCGAACGCTTCTGCGAGATCCTGGAGCTGTCGGCGCATACGGGGGAGGGCGTTGAGCGTTTCATCGAGCGTGTGTTCTCGTATTTGCCGCAGGCAGCGCCCCTTTATCCTGAGGACTATCTGACCAATGTCCCCCTGCGCTTCGTGGCTGCGGAGCAGGTACGTGAGGTGGCCTTCGAGCTGTATCAGGACGAGATCCCCTACGCGCTGGCGGTCGAGGTCGAAAGCTGGAAGGAGACCGAGCACGACGTGCGCATTCACGCCAATGTGCTGGTCGAGCGCGAGCACCAGAAGGGCATCGTGGTGGGTGTCGGGGGACGGATGCTGAAGGCCCTCGGTAGCGAGGCGCGCAAGCGACTTCGTGAGTGCCTGGGCAAAGAGGTGCATCTGAACCTCTGGGTGAAGGCCGATCGGAACTGGAGTAAACGTCCCAAGCGCGCGCGGGAACTGGGCTATCTGTGATTGACGCGCTGAGCCGCATTCGGGTAGGGTAAGCTCGGCGGGAGCGGGGCGAGCGTCTCAGACTTCGCAGTCAATCAGAACGGACGTGTACGCGGCGCAGCCCCGCAGAGTGATTTCCGGGAGGAACCCATGAAAGAGGTGGTGATTTCGAGTGCGGTCCGTACCCCGATCGGGTCCTTCCAGGGAGCTCTGGCTCCGCTTTCGGCCTCCGATCTCGGGGCGATCGTGGTCCGCGAGGCGATCAAGCGGGCGGGCGCCCAGCCGGAGCAGGTGGAGCGGGTCTATATGGGTAACGTGCTCCCCGCCGGGATGGGTCAGGCCCCCGCACGGCAGGCCGTGATCAAGGCGGGGCTGCCGGTTTCGACCGAGGCCGTGACGGTCAACAAGGTTTGTGGCTCGGGACTTCAGGCCGTGATGTTCGCGCGACGCGAGATCCTGGTCGACGATGCCGAGATCGTGGTGGCCGGCGGCATGGAGAGCATGACGAACGCACCTTACCTGCTGCCGCAAGCCCGCGGCGGCTATCGCATGGGCACCGGCCAGATCGTCGACAGCATGATCCACGACGGCCTTTGGGACCCCTACGACGACAAGCACATGGGCAACTGCGGTGATACGGTGGCCAACAAGTACGGCTTCACCCGCGAAGATCAGGATGCTTTCGCGGCCGAGTCCTACCGGCGCGCGCTGGCCGCTCAGGACCAGGGGAAGTTCAAGGAGGAGATCGTTGCTGTGCCCGTGCCGCAGCGCCGTGGCGACCCCGTGGTGGTCGATCAGGACGAAGAGCCCCGGCGCGGTGATACCTCCAAGTTCGCCAAGCTCCGGCCCGCCTTCTCCAAGGAGGGCACGGTGACGGCCGCCAATGCTTCCACCATCAACGATGGCGCCGCCGCCCTGCTGGTAACCAGCGCTGAGAAAGCCGACGCGCTGGGCTTGAAGAAGTTGGCGCGCATCATCGCCGACGCTAGCGTCGCGGTCGAGCCGAAGTGGTTCACGATCGCTCCCATCCATGCGCTGGCCAAGCTCTATCGGCGCACCAACAGCAAGCCCGGCGACTGGGACCTGTACGAGATCAACGAGGCCTTCTCGGGCGTGACCATGGCGGCCACAAAGGAGCACGGGCTGGATCCGGCGTGCGTGAACGTGCACGGCGGAGCGGTTTCACTCGGTCATCCCATCGGTTGTTCGGGCGCGCGCGTGCTGGTGACGCTGCTGCACGCGCTGCGCGACCGGGGTAAGAAGAGAGGGGTGGCGACGCTCTGTATCGGCGGCGGCGAAGCGGTCGCGCTGGCCGTAGAGCTTTGCGAGTGAAGACCATCGCGATTCTCGGCACGGGAACCATGAGCACCGGGATCGCCCAGGTGGCCGTCCAGAGCGGCCACGAGGTCATTCTATGGAACCGCCGGGAGGCCTCTGTCGAGAAGGGTCTGGGCGGGATCCGCAAGGGGCTCGACCGTCTGCTCAAGAAGGAGCGCATCAGCCAGAGCGACCACGATGCCAGCCTCGCGCGCGTCCGGGGGGTGGCCGCGCTGGAGGAGGCGAAGACCGCGGATATCGTGATCGAGGCCGTGTCCGAGGACCTCGAGCTCAAGCAGGATCTTTTCGAGCGGCTCTCTCAGATCTGTGCCGATGAGGTCGTCTTCGCCTCGAACACCTCGTCGCTGTCGATCACCCGGCTCGCGAAGAACTCAGGGCGGCCGGATCTCTTTATCGGCATGCACTTCTTCAACCCGGTGCCCGCCATGAAGTTGGTGGAGATCGTAAGGGGTCTCGAGACCTCGGATGCCACCGCCGCGAAGGTCACGGCTCTGGCCGAGAAGTTCGGCAAAGTGCCGATTGAGGTGAACGACTCTCCGGGCTTCGTCGTGAATCGTGTGGTGATGCCCATGATCAACGAAGCGGCCTACGTGCTCATGCAGGGAGTGGCAGATGCGAAAGCGATCGATGAGTGCATGAAGCTCGGTTGCAACCATCCGATGGGTCCGCTGGCGTTGGCCGATCTCGTGGGCCTCGATGTGGTGTGCGCCATTCTCGATACCCTGCACCGCGAGTTCGGCGTGGCCCATTACAAGCCCTGTCCGCTGATCCAGAAATACGTCGATGCGGGCTGGCTGGGCACGAAGACCCAGCGGGGCTTCTACCAGTATTGAGCTGGTGAGTTCCAGGCGGGGGGAGCTGGACCGCGAGATCGCTCGGGTCCGGCAGGGTGGCGGCGCTGCCGCCCACGAGAAGGCCGCTGCCCAGGGCAAGCTGTTCGCGCGCAAGCGCCTCGAGTTGCTGCTCGACCCCGAGTCCTTCATTGAGGACGCACTCTTTGCCAACGTGGGGGCCCAGGATCTACCCGCTGACGGGGTGATCACGGGGAGCGGACGCATCCAGGACCGCCCCGTGTGCGTGATGGCGAACGACTCCACGGTGAAGGCGGGATCCTGGGGCAAGCGCACGGTCGAGAAGATCCTGCGCATACAGGAGCAGGCCGAGCGCCGCCGGATCCCCATGCTCTACCTGGTCGATTCGGCGGGGGCGCGCATCACCGATCAGGTCGAGATGTTTCCGGGCCGGCGCGGGGCCGGTCGCATCTTCTTCAACCAGGTAAGGCTCTCGGGCATGGTTCCGCAGGTCTGCTGTCTCTTCGGTCCATCCGCCGCCGGGGGCGCCTATATCCCGGCGTTCTGCGATCTGGTGTTCATGGTGGAAGGAAACGCCAGCATGTACCTGGGCTCCCCTCGCATGGCCGAGATGGTCGTGGGCGAGAGGACGACGCTAGAGGAGATGGGCGGTGCACGCATGCACTGCAGCGTGAGTGGCTGCGGGGACGTGCTGTGCGAGACCGAGGCGGAGGCGATCGAGGGCGCCCGCCGCTACCTCTCGTACCTGCCTTCGAGCTGCGGTGCCGCGATCCCCCGGGTCGAGCCTGTGGCCCCGCGCGTAGACATCACGACACTCGGCTCCTGCGTTCCCAGCGATGAGAACCGGCCCTTCGATATCTTCGAGGTGATCGACCGCGTCGTGGACTCTGACTCCTTCTTCGAGATCAAGGCTCTCTTCGCCCGGGAGCTCGTGACTGGCTTTGCACACATCGACGGTCACCCGGTCGGCATCCTCGCCAACCAGCCCAAGTGGAAGGGCGGGGTGCTGTTCGTCGACTCGGCCGACAAGGGTGCGCGCTTCATCTGGCTCTGTGACGCTTTCGGCCTGCCGCTCCTCTACCTGGTGGATGTTCCGGGCTTCATGATCGGCAGCAAGGTCGAACGCGAGGGCATTATCCGGGCGGGTGCGAAGATGATCAGTGCGGTGTCTGAAGCCAGCGTGCCACGCATCAGCGTGATCGTGCGCAAGGCCTATGGCGCGGGCCTCTACGCCATGTGTGGCCCGGGCTTTTCTCCCGACGCCTGTCTTGCGCTGCCGAGCGCGAAGATCGCCGTGATGGGTCCCGAAGCCGCCGTGAACGCGGTTTTTTATAACCGCATTCAAGCCGAGCCTGAGGCCGAGCGTCCCGCGCTGATCGCGAAGCTGCGCGAGGAGTACCGGCGAGACGTGGATCTGATGCTTCTGGCCGCGGAGCTGGTGGTCGATGACGTGGTTCCGTTCGAGCGCCTGAGGGATGATCTGGTGGCGCGATTTGCGGCGCTGCACGATCGCCCCCCGGACGCGCGGCCCCCGAAGAAGCACGGCGTCTTCCCCGTCTGAGCCGCAGCTCACGACTCGCTACTGATGGTCTCCAGCTCCCGCCGGCGTGTCTCGGGCACGAGCACGATGAAGAAGGCGCCGAGCAGGATCGCGAATCCGACGATGATCACGGGTATGGGGTCGAAGCTCGTGGTACGTGTCATACGGAACACCAGCTGAAGTCCCGCGAACGCTCCGATGGTCTCGACCAGAAAGAGCCAGCCGGTTGCGGTTCCGCGGTGGGCGGTCGGAAATATCTCGGTCGCGATCGCACGCAGGCTGACGTTCCCGGCCATCACCGCGAAGACCAGAAGAATCCAGGCCAGGGGAATTAATGAGCTGGGTCCCGCGTAGAAGGCCCAGCCGAAGAAGGGGAAGCTGCTGAGGAAGATGAAGCCGATTACGCGCCTCCCGATCGCGTCTCCCAGGCGCCCGGCCACCACGTTCCCCACGATCCCGACCCCGCCCGCGAGCACGAACATCAATGCGTACTGCCACGGCAACCAGCCGTGGACCTCCTGGACGAAGAAGCTGGTGAACATGAACACCGCGGCGTGGCTGGCGGCCGCGAGCCCGCCCATGGCGGTGATGGCCAGCGCGCGCAGCGGGTAGGTGAGCGCGAGGCCGGCCAGGGGCCGCAGCCAGGCTCTCAGGGCTTCCCTCACGCCTGTGTGCGCCGGGTTCTGCTGCGCCTGGTGCTGGAAGCGCACGGTCTCCTTCAGCTCGCGCCGGAAGAACGGCAGCAACAGCAGCGGGATCGCGCCCAGCGCATACAGCGCGCGCCAGCCGAACGGGAACCAGTCGATGCCGGCGAAGAGCAGCGCGGCCACACCATGGCCGGCGGAGCCGACGGCGCCGAGCATGCCCACACCCCAGCCCCGGTGCGCGGCGGGAAACTCCTCGGCGACGATGACGTAGGTCATGGCGGCAGCCGTAACCATGAAGGTGCGGCTCACGACCTGGCAGAGCACGAACTGCAAGGGCGTCTGGCTGAAGGCGGTGGCAAGCGTCCCGAGGCTGAGACCGAGCATCGAGACCAGAAACAGGCGGCGCCGACCGATCGAGTCCGCGAAGGGAATCACGAAGAATGCGGGCAGCCCGCCCAGCCGGATCCAGCTGGTGAAGGAGCCGAGCGAGGCCGCGCCGATCTCGAGCTCCTCGGCGATGTGCTTGAGTGTCGCCGTGAGCAGCTGGAAATCGTAGTTCTCGAACAGCAGCGCCAGCGCGATCAGACCGAGCACGCGCAGCTGAGCACGGTCGACCTGGCGTGGCACCCGTCCCAGCAGCTGGCGTGGGATCCACCAGGGGTTGCGAGCGGCCGGTTCGGATTCGCGCGGGGACAAGGCGGCCTAGGGTAACCCGGCGCCCCGCCGGGCTCGCTAGCGGTGCTTAATGGATCCAGAATTATGTAGCTATTTCAATAGTTTATTCGGATATACTCAAGTATTTAGAGAAGTCCTTGGGGCTTGCTGCAGGGGGGGGGCCGTGCTAGCCAACAGGCATGCGTCGGAGGCACCGAAGAGGATTCGTGTGTACGCGTGTGCGCAGGGCTTGCCGCCGGGCTGAGCGGAGCGGTGGGGCATGAGCTCCGTCGCGCCTGCAACGCAGCTCCTGCCCGACGGCCGTGCGCCCATCCGCGTGGTGACCGCGGCGGCGCTCTTCGATGGCCACGACGTCTCGATCAACATCATCCGCCGCATGCTCCAATCCCAGGGCGCCGAGGTGATCCACCTCGGCCATGACCGCTCCGTCGAGGACATCGTTGCGGCGGCGATCCAGGAGGACGCGGATGCCGTGGCGGTCTCGTCCTACCAGGGTGGCCACGTCGAGTTCTTCCGCTACCTGGTCGATCGGCTGCGCGCCGCCGGCGCTGCTCACATCGTAGTGTTCGGAGGCGGGGGTGGCGTGATCTCACCCGAGGAGGTCGAAGCGCTCGAGGCCTATGGCGTAACCCGCATTTTCAGCCCTGAGGACGGTCAGCGCCTCGGCCTTGAAGGCATGATCCAGGAGATGCTGAGCCGCTGCCCGGAGCGGCCCGAGGTTCGCGTCGACCGCGAGCTCGAGCGGCTGGCGGTGGGGCAACCGCTGGCGGTGGCGCGCCTGGTGAGCTGGCTCGAGGAGCGCGCCGGGGAGGATTCGTCGGAGGCCGAAGCCCTGCGTCGCCAGCTCGAGGCGCGGCGTGCGCAGCCACGGCCGCCGGTGATCGGGATCACAGGCACGGGCGGAGCCGGCAAGTCCACGCTGGTGGATGAGCTGGTGCGACGCTTCCGGCACGAATTTCCCGAGCGCAGCCTCGGCATCGTCTCGGTGGACCCAACGCGGCGCCGCTCGGGAGGGGCGTTGCTCGGCGATCGCATGCGCATGAACGCGCTCAAGCCACCGTACGTCTTCATGCGCTCGCTGGCCACGCGGCAGGCCCACATGGCGCTCTCGCGCGCGGTGGGAGACGCCGTGCGCGTGCTTGAGGCCGCGGGCTTCGATCTCATCTTCGTCGAGACCGCAGGCATCGGACAGAGCGACTCCGAGATCGTGGATCGCGTGGACCTATCCCTCTACGTGATGACGCCGGAGTACGGAGCTCCCTCTCAGCTCGAGAAGATCGACATGCTCGACCTGGCGGATCTGGTCGTGCTCAACAAGTTCGACCGCCACGGCGGCGACGACGCGCTGCGTGACATTCGCAAGCAGTGGCGCCGGAACCGCAACGAGTTCGAGCGCGCCGATGATCGCGTTCCCGTCTATCCCACAGTGGCGAGCGTCTGGACCGATCCGGGTGTCGACCGCCTCTACCAGGCGCTGATGGCGGCCGTGGCAGAGAGAGTTCCCAGCGCTTATCCGCGGCGGGTCGTGCCCGAGCTGCGTGCCCCGGAGCGTGTCAGGCAGCCCAGCGTGCGTCCGGCTTATCTGGCCGAGATCGCAGAGACGGTTCGAGCCTACCGTGCGCGCGCCGAGGATCAGGCCGGGCGGGCGCGTGACGCCTTTGCGCTGGGCCGTGTGCTGGGCGTGCTCGGGGACACCCTGCCCGAGAACCTGGCGCCGTATGCGGAGACTGCTCTCCAGAACGGCGCTGGAGTCCCCGAGCAGCTGGCGCTACGCAAACGCTACAACACGGCGCTCGCAGCGCTCGATCCGGACGTGCGTCAGCTCCTCCGCGAGTGGCCCCGGCTCCGGGCCCGCTACGAGAGCGACGCCCAGACCTACAGCCTGCGCGAGCGCGAGATCGAGGTGCAGAACCAGACCCAGACCCTGGCTGGGCTGCGCGTCCCGCGCGTGGCCCTGCCGCGCAGCGACGAGTGGGGCGAACTCATGCGCTACCAGCTTCTCGAGAACGTACCCGGGAGCTTCCCCTTCACAGCCGGCGTATTTCCCTTCAAGCGCACCGGTGAGGAGGACACGGCGCGCATGTTCGCAGGCGAGGGCACACCTGAGCGCACAAACCGGCGCTTCCATCTGCTGTGTCGCGAGCAGCCCGCGGTGCGTCTCTCGACCGCGTTCGACAGCGTGACTCTCTATGGACAGGACCCGGACGAGCGCCCCGACATCTACGGCAAGGTGGGGACCTCGGGCGTCTCACTCTGCACGGTCGACGATGCCAAGAAGCTCTACTCGGGCTTCGACCTCGTGGGTCCAAAGACCTCCGCCTCGATGACCATCAACGGGCCTGCGCCTGTCATCCTCGCCTGCTTTCTCAACGCGGCGATCGATCAGGCCGTGGAGAAGCACTTGCACCAGACGGGTCAGAGCGAGCGCGTGCGCGAGGCGCTTGCCGGCAGGGATCTTGCCAGCTATGCGGGCGCGCTGCCGGAGGGGCACGATGGCTTGGGGCTCCTGCTGCTCGGGGTAGCGGGGGACGAGGTGGTGGAGCCCGAGACCTACGCGCGCATCCGAGCCGATGTGTTAGAGCGCGTGCGTGGCACGGTGCAGGCCGACATCCTGAAGGAGGATCAGGCGCAGAACACCTGCATCTTCTCGACCGGGTTCGCGCTGCGCCTCATGGCCGACATCCAGGAGTATTTCTGCGCCAACGACGTACGCAACTTCTACTCCGTGTCGATCTCCGGCTACCACATAGCCGAGGCGGGCGCGAACCCGATCACGCAGCTCGCCTTCACGCTCGCGAACGGCTTCACCTATTGTGAGTACTACCTGGCGCGGGGGCTCGAGATCGATGAGTTCGCCCCGAACTTCTCGTTCTTCTTCAGCACTGGGCTCGATGCCGAGTACGCGGTGATCGGTCGCGTGGCGCGGAGGATCTGGGCGATCGCGCTCCGGGAGCGCTACGGCGCGTCGGAGCGCAGTCAGAAGCTCAAGTACCATGTCCAGACCTCCGGACGCTCGCTCCACGCGCAGGAGATGTCCTTCAACGATGTCCGCACGACGCTGCAGGCCCTGCTCGGAATTCAGGATCACTGCAACAGCCTGCATACCAACGCCTACGACGAGGCTGTGACCACACCCACCGAGGAATCCGTGCGCAGGGCGCTGGCGATCCAGCACATCCTGAACCGCGAGTTCGGCCTGCTCAAGAACGAGAACGCCGCCCAGGGTGCCTATCTGATCGAGGCGCTCACCGACCAGGTCGAGGAGGCCGTCCTGCGCGAGTTCGAGCGGCTCTCGGATCGCGGCGGCGTGATGGGCGCCATGGAGACGATGTACCAGCGCAGCAAGATTCAGGACGAGAGCCTGCACTACGAGTCGCTGAAGCACTCGGGCGAGCTCCCCATCGTGGGGGTGAACACCTTCGTCAGGCGCGATGGAGAGGAGCCAAGAGCGCGAGGGGAGCTGATTCGCGCGACCGAGGACGAACGCCAGGCGCAGCTGGCCAACCTGCGAGCGTTTCAGAGACGGCACAGGGAGCGCACGGGTCAGGCGCTGCGCCGGCTTCAGGAGGTCGCACTGCGAGGAGAGAATGTCTTCGGAGAGCTGATGGAGACGGTCAAGGTGGCGAGCCTGGGTCAGATCGTCGAGGCCCTGTTCGAGGTCGGCGGACAGTATCGTCGAGCCGTGTGAATACGCGCGCGCATGAACGATATACTCCCCTGGCGCGCCTGATAGGAGCGGGAAGGTGAGTCGCAAGAACCGCAAGAGCCGGGCTGACCTCGAGGCCTGGCGCAAGCTCGCGGGCCAGGAGCTCGGCGGGGATCCTGACGCCCTGATCTGGGAGACCCCCGAGGGGATCTCGGTCAAGCCGCTCTACACGGCTGCGGATCTGGAGGCGCTCGAGCACATCGACAGCGTGCCGGGGCTCTGGCCGTTTGTGCGCGGACCCAAAGCGACCATGTATGCCAACCGGCCCTGGACCATCCGCCAGTACGCGGGCTTCTCCACCGCCGAGGAATCCAACGCCTTCTATCGCAAAGGGCTGGCAGCGGGCCAGAAGGGGCTCTCGGTAGCGTTCGATCTGGCGACGCACCGCGGCTACGACTCGGATCACCCGCGCGTGATGGGCGATGTGGGCAAGGCGGGCGTAGCGATCGACACGGTCGAGGACATGAAGATCTTGTTCGACGGGATTCCGCTGGACGAGATGTCGGTTGCAATGACCATGAACGGCGCGGTCCTGCCGATCCTGGCCAACTTCATCGTGGCGGCAGAAGAGCAGGGCGTCGCGCCCGAAAAGCTCTCCGGGACCATCCAGAACGATGTTCTCAAGGAGTTCATGGTTCGCAACACCTACATCTATCCGCCCAGCCCCAGCATGCGCATCGTGGCCGACATCATCGAGTACAGCGCGAAGCACATGCCGCGCTTCAACTCGATCTCGATTAGCGGCTACCACATGCAGGAGGCGGGAGCCACGCAGCTTCAGGAGCTCGCCTTCACGCTGGCCGACGGACTCGAGTACGTGCGCGCGGCGCTCGGCAAGGGGCTCTCGATCGACGAGTTCGCACCACGCCTCTCGTTCTTCTTCGCCGTCGGGATGAATTTCTTCATGGAGATCGCGAAGCTGCGCGCGGCTCGATACCTGTGGGCCAAGCTGCTGCAGCCCTTCGAGCCTAAGGATCCGCGTTCGAGCATGCTGCGTATGCACTGTCAGACCTCGGGCGCGAGCCTGACCGAGCAGGACCCCTATAACAACGTGGTGCGCACGACGATCGAGGCCATGGCCGCGGTCCTGGGTGGCACGCAGTCTCTGCACACCAACGCGTTTGACGAAGCGGTCGCGCTGCCCACGCTGTCCTCGGCGCGCATCGCACGCAATACCCAGCTCATCCTGTCGGAGGAGACCGGCATCACGCACCTGGTGGACCCCCTCGGGGGCAGCTACTTCGTCGAGAGCCTCACGCATAGCCTCGCGAGCGAGGCCGAGAAGCTGATCGGCGAGGTCGAGACGCTGGGTGGGATGACCAAGGCCATCGAGTCGGGTATGCCCAAGCTGCGCATCGAGGAGGCCGCCACGCGCCGTCAGGCGCGCATCGATCGTGGCACAGACGTCGTGGTCGGCGTGAACAAGTACCCGCCCGACAGCGAGGAGCGCTTCGAGATCCGCGACATCGACAACACGCAGGTGCGCGAGCTGCAAATCAAGCGTCTGCAGCAGGTGCGTCGCACGCGGGATGAGGCGCGCTGCCAGGCGGTGCTTGCGGCGTTGACGGAGGCAGCGCGCTCGGAGCAGCAGAACCTGCTGGTCCTGGCGGTCGAGGCGGCGCGCGCGCGCGCCTCTGTGGGCGAGATCTCCGACGCGTTGGAGAAGTTCTTCGGTCGCCACCAGGCCGAGATTCGCGCCGTATCGGGGGTCTACCGCGCTGCGTATCAGGGCGATCCGATGTTCGAACGCGTGCGTGCGGACGTCGAGGCTTTCGCCGAGGAGGAGGGCCGGCGGCCGCGTATCCTCGTGACCAAGCTCGGCCAGGATGGCCACGACCGGGGGGCCAAGGTGATCGCGACCTCATTTGCGGATCTCGGCTTTGACGTGGACATCGGGCCCCTCTTCCAGACCCCAGAGGAAGCCGCGCGCCAGGCCATCGAGAACGACGTGCACGTGGTCGGCGTGTCGACGCAGGCCGCGGGCCACAAGACGCTGGTCCCGCTTCTGATCACGGCACTGGCTGAGGCCGGAGGCGATGACCTCGTCGTGGTCTGCGGAGGCGTGATTCCGCAACAGGACTACGCCTTCCTCCACGAGCAGGGAGTGGCCAAGATCTTCGGTCCCGGCACGGCGATTCCCGAGGCGGCGCTCGAGGTTTTGCAGGCGGTCCGAGACCGGCGGGCATGAGCCGCTCGCGGCTGAGTGCCGCCGACTACTGCAAGGGCGTGTGCACGGGCGACCGGCGGCTGGTGGCCAAGACGATCACGCTGCTCGAGAGCCGGCGCCCGGACCACATCGAGCTTGGGCAGCAGGTGCTGGAGCGGCTGGTGCCCGCGAGCGGGGGCAGCGTACGCGTGGGCATTACGGGCCCTCCCGGGGTGGGCAAGAGCACGCTGATCGAGACGCTGGGTTTGGAGCTGATCCAGCAGCAGCATCGGGTTGCCGTACTCGCGGTCGATCCCACCAGCCCGATCAGCGGCGGCAGCATCCTCGGCGACAAGACGCGCATGCCCCGCCTGTCTCAGGCGGCCCAGGCCTTCATCCGCCCCTCGCCCTCGGGCCTCACGCTGGGCGGCGTGGCGCAGCGCACCCGCGAGGCCGTGCTGGTGTGCGAGGCGGCCGGCTATGACGTGGTCATCGTCGAGACCGTGGGCGTCGGCCAGTCCGAGACTGAGGTGGCGTCGATGGTCGACTTCTTCGCCGTGCTGCTTCAGCCGGGCGCCGGCGACGAGCTCCAGGGTCTCAAGCGCGGTGTGCTGGAGCTGGCGGATGCGCTGGTCGTCAACAAGGCGGACGGCGAGCAGAAGCAGGCCGCTGAGCGCACCCGCGCCGAGTACAGCCAGGCGCTGCACCTGCTGAGCGCGCCGTCGGAGAGCTGGACACCTCCCATCCTGGCCCTGAGCGCTCGCACGGGGGAAGGCGTCGGCGAGCTGTGGAAAACGGTCCTGCGCCACCGCGAGGCCGGGCTCGGGAGCGGCGAGCTCGAGGCCCGCCGCCGCGGGCAGGCCCGGGCCTGGTTCTGGCACCTGGTCGAGGAGGGCATCGAGGCTCGCTTCCGAGCCGACCCTGCCGTGGCCGCGCTGATCCCCGAGCTGGAGCAACAGCTGGACGAGCGCGCCAGCAGCGCCCCGGCCGCCGCACGCGCCTTGCTGGACAAGTTCCGCTCCTGATCCGGCAAGAAGCCCGGCTAAGGGCGCGTCGCCCTGCCGCCGATAGCGCCGTTGGGTCCACCTAGGCTGAAGCTATGCCCCAACTGAACCTCGAGACGCGCGAGATCACGCTGAAGGTCGTCTATTACGGGCCGGCTCTCTCCGGGAAGACGACGAACCTGCAGCAGATCCATAAGCTGCTGGCGCAGGCCGCGCGGGGCAAGATGGTGTCGCTCGACACGCAGAACGACCGCACCCTCTACTTCGATTTCCTGCCGGTCGAGTTCGGGGTCGAGGGCGACTACAAGATCAAGCTCAAGCTCTTCACCGTACCGGGCCAGGTGATGCATCGCTCCACCCGCCGGATCGTGCTGGCCGGCGCCGATGCTGTGGCCTTCGTGGCCGATTCGCAGCGCTCCGCCGCCTCCGGCAACGCCTACTCGTATCGCGACCTCGAGACGAACCTTCGTGCCAATGGCATCGACACGAGCACCATCGCGCAGGTCATCCAGTTCAATAAGCGGGACCTGCCCGACATCAAGCCGCTCGCGGAGGTGCGAGAGGCCTGGAAGGGTACCGGCATCCCCACCGTCCCCGCCGCGGCGCTGCAGGGGGAGGGCGTGCTCGAGACCTTCGAGGCCCTGCTCCGGCAGCTCTACCAGCAGCTCGACCGCCGCCTCTCCTTCGGTAGCAAGTTCGGCCTGACCGAGGAAGACTTCCTGGAGGGCCTCATGGTCCACTTTCAGGAGAAAAAGCCAAAGAGCTGAGCCCCGGGCTCAGGAACTTGCCCAGCGTGCGAGCGCGGGGGCACCGGTGCCCGTTAACTGTCCAGTTCTACGGCTGAATCCTCAATTGACACAGATGTCAGCTGCTGTTAGCCTCCGGAGAAGCGGACTACCTAGGGTTTAGGTATATCCGGGCCGGGCCCCTGGACCCGCAAGGCCGGGAGGAGCATGGATACCGGAAAGCCCCTGGACGGGGGACCGTCGCGCGCCTCCCGATCGCCGGAAGACCACGAGGCCGCGCTGAGGCGCGTGGAGCAGGCACTGGAAGCGCTCCGGGCCGGGCGCATGATCATCCTCGTGGACGATGAGCAGCGTGAGAACGAGGGGGACCTCTGCATGGCTGCGGAGAAGGTCACCCCCGAGGCCGTGAACTTCATGACCAAGTACGGGCGCGGGCTGGTCTGCCTGGCGCTCACCGGCGAACGGGCTCAGGAGCTCGAGCTGCCGATGATGGTGCCGGACGAGGTCAACTCCACCCCCTTCGGCACGGCCTTCACTGTATCCATCGAGGCTCGGCACGGCGTCACGACCGGGATCTCGGCAGCGGACCGCGCCCGCACCATCCAGGTGGCCATCGATCCAGCGAGCGTGCCCGGGGATCTCTCGCGGCCCGGCCACGTCTTCCCCCTGATCGCCAAGGAGGGCGGGGTGCTGCGTCGCACGGGGCAGACCGAAGGCGCTGTGGACCTCGCGCGCCTGGCCGACTTCTGTCCCGCTGGCGTGATCTGCGAGATCATGAACGACGATGGAACGATGGCGCGCCTGACCGAGCTGCGCTCGTTCGCGCGGCAGCATGCTCTGCAGATTCTGTCGATCGCCGATCTCATCCACTACCGCATGCGCAAGGAGAGCCACGTCTCTCGTGCGGCACAGGCCGACCTGCCATCGGTCTTTGGTGATTTTCAGGCCATCGTCTTCAAGAACGAGATCGATCACGTCGACCACATCGCGCTGGTGCGGGGCGAGATCCGGTCCGACGTACCCACGCTTGTGCGTGTGCACAGCGAGTGCCTGACGGGGGATGCCTTCGGCTCCGAGCGCTGCGACTGCCGGGAGCAGCTCCAGACCGCGTTGCGGATGATCCAGGAGGACGGGCGGGGGGTGCTGCTGTACATGCGCCAGGAGGGCCGGGGCATTGGGCTGGCGAACAAGATCAAAGCCTACGCGCTGCAGGACAGCGAGGGCCTGGACACGGTCCAGGCCAACGAGCGGCTGGGCTTTCCCGCAGATGCGCGCGACTTCGGCGTGGGTGCGCAGATCCTGGTGAACCTGGGCGTGGGCAAGATGCGCCTGCTCACCAACAACCCCGCCAAGCGCGCGGGCCTGGAGGGCTACGGCCTCGAGATCGTGGAACGGGTGCAGCTCGAGATCCGTCCCAACGACAAGAACCTGGCCTACCTCCGAACGAAGCGCGATAAGCTCGGCCACCTCTTGAATTTGATGAGCTAAATATGTCGATGGAGTACACGATTCTGGGTGTCTTGATGGATCAGCCCACGCATGGCTACTCGATCAAGAAGCACCTGCTCGAAGCTTTCTCCAAGCACCTCGGGCTGAATGATGGCCAGCTCTACCCGGCCCTCGCGCGGCTCGAGCGGCGCGGCTGGATCAAGAAGCAGATCATCGAGCAGCGTAGCAGCCCCACCAAGCATCTCTATCGCGTCACCAAAGTGGGAGAGGCCGCGTTCTTCGACTGGCTCGCAGCCGACGATTCCGAGGCCGAGCCCGCACTCTACGATTTCTTCTGGCGCTATGGCTTTCTGCAGAAGTGCAGCTTCTTCCATCACCTGCCGGCCGGGGCGATTGTCGCCCAGACGCGGCAGAAGCTCGAGGAAGTCGATCGCCGCATCGCTCAGCTCGAGGGTGTGCTCAAGCGGATGCA